>NZ_CP017886.1:4083750-4387500 GCF_001874645.1 Pseudomonas frederiksbergensis | reverse complement strand
GTGGTAGTGGCCTTGACGCACCAAGCCAAGGGGTCTAATACTTGGCACGGCTTTGATGTCGCAGGGAAAGACCTTTCATGGACCGCGCTGACTTATTTCCGCTTTAATGATGAAGGAAAAGTCGTTGAAGAAATTGTTGAGCGTAATGAATTGTTCATGGCCAAGCAACTGGGCATTTTTCAATACAACTAAAGCTGTTACATGCCTCTCGGTTTCGTCACTATAAAGCCCGAGCAAAGCGGCAGGCGCAATTTTAATGTGTTGCGCCAGGCTGTAGTTCACTGACTAAATAGCCAGAACTGGGCAGTCCATAGTTGAACAACCGCTTTTGCACGAAAACGAAAGCTAGCCTCCAATACCCTCAAATCGGAGTGCATCTCCACTACGAAGCTTCCGTAGTGCCCGATCCTTCCTCAGACTGAAGGTGAAGGGATAGCCCTACAGCCAGGCCAGGGGTCGGATCTCAAATCTGACCCTTTTGGATTTCAAATCCGTAAGGGGGGGGGGGGGATGGTCCAAAACTGGGCCATCGTCGGTATGCTCAAATCTAAGCGCATCAGGTGCTTGGACGAGATACGAGCAGAATTCAGCGCATCTGACTAACGCCCTCAAATCTGAGTGCATCACCGTGCGCTTAATTGCCAGCCACTCATGAAATCTCACTGCATATCGTCAAAATTATAGGCCAAGCAATCTGACTCCAATCAGAATTGCAGCTGAATATCTCGTAGCGAGAGCAATCGGTTGAATACTTAGCTGATTAGCGCATCGAATTGGCCGACTCCGTAATCATCCAGCGGCCTGCACACCCTGGCCGGCAACAAGGATCGCTCCGGCCACGCCAACATCCGCCCCATCCTGTTGCAACTGCTAAGCTACGACACGGCTGCGCTCGAACCGGTCTATGGCCGGCCGAGCGTGGTCAACCAAGGATGACTTCAGTTTCAACACCCGCGTCAATGCGCGGGTGGGTGTGAATGGCCATTGAGGTGGCGAGCAACAGGCGTCAACCTGCAAGGAGGCAGGCCGAATTTGATCAAGCGCATTGGAAATTCGAGTGCAGACAATGTTCCCGAGCCATTCAGTCGTGAAGAGATGGAGCGAGTCTTGGCGCAGCTACTAGCCAGTCCGTTGTTCGCCAAGTCCAGAACGATGGGCAGCCTGCTGCGTTTTCTGGCTGAGCACGACCTTCAACTCTCGGGCATCCCCCTCACAGAACACGCCATAGGCATCGCGGTGTTTCGCCGTGACCCTGCGGTCTACTGCACCGGCGACGATCCGGTGGTGCGGGTGCAGGTAGGCCGGTTGCGGCGCAAGCTCACCAGTCATTACGCCACATTTGGTCAACAGGACCCGGTACATCTGAGCGTTCCGGCCGGTTGTTATCGACTAGCGTACGAGCGGCTCAGGCCCCGGGGGACCGTCGCACACCACCGAGTCCTACAGATTCAGCCCTTTACCTGCATCACCCGTGATGGCGACGACTTTACTCGGGGGTTAAGTGAAGAGTTGAGCTGCAGGCTGTTCGAGTCACTCGAACAGACGCAGCCCCGTACAAACCATGTACTGATGAATGTGCCACAAAGCAGCGTAAAAGCACCTACCCGGGAACGGGCGGGATGCGGCAGCTATTCTCTGGAGGGCAGCGTGCGGGTGGAAGCAACCCGTGTCCGGACCTCCGTGCGCCTGATCGATGTCGCTCAGGGCCGTATCCGCTGGTCAGAGCAGTTCGATCGCAATCGACCCTATGGCATCGCCACCCAGGAAGATCTAGCTGAATCCATCTGTCGGTCGCTGACGGGATATTTCATTCGGGGTAGCAGTGACGATTCCTGAGAAGAAGGGGCAACCGCAAGGTTGCCCCGGGTACCGCGATTATTCCACTTTTACCGTAGTCCAAGCACCGTTAGCATAGTTGCGGGACGCATCATTTTCCTCGGTCATGTCGATTTCGATCGACATGGAACGCGAGTCGCTGAACATAGTGCTGGTCTCCACGCGCTGTTCGAACCACACGAGAATGGTCTCGACGGGGGTCAAAGAAATGTTGCCAGTGACCACTGGTGCCGTGGCAACGTAGATGGGGGTACTGATTTGTTCGTTATTGATGCCGGTGGAAAGCTGGGAAACCCCGGGGTGGATCGGACGGTATTCGTTCACCAAGGTAATGGCGGTCGCAGGGCCACCGGTCGTCGCCTTACCCATCAAACCGGTGCTGCCGAGCACCACCTGCTGTCCTAGGCCGACGTTGACTGCCTTGGTCTGGGCTCTAACTTGCACGCCGGCGAGGAAACTGTTGGTGCCGAACAACTGATACTGGGGCGTCCAGGTGAAGGTGTTGGTACTCAGGTAATCGTCATAGGACTGCCAGACCACGTTGAAATCGTTATTACCGACCTTCTTAGCAAAGCACAGCTTGTAGCCGCTATTTTTGAGCGTGATAAAGTCCTTATCGGCGATACTGATAGTGACCGTCTTGGTGGCTGCCGCCAGTGTCGACGTCAACAATTTAGCGTATTCGACAGTGCCCAGGGCCTTGGTGGCGCCCAAGATCTCCTTGACGGCCTCCTGAACGTTATCGTGCAGTTGCTGGTTTTGCTTACTCACAGCGATTGACTTACTCATGTTGTCCCTCTGTCTTGTTTGTGTGTTAGTCAATCAATGGGCAACGAGAGTCGAATCCGACAAGCGATCAGGTAGCACCCGTGACAGTTCTTCCATGCCTCCACTGGTGGGAGGCGGGTGGCGCCGATGATGTGTCACAACCCTGTAAGCACATTGACGACTTCACTGTAGGCAGAGGGCGCAGAGCGGCAAAGTGTCTTGGCGTTACAGTCGGGACAGTCATGAGTTCTGTTCCGGCCAGGAAGGTAACAGCCTGCGTAACGGTGTTGTATCAATGGGGGAGGACACCGGACGTTGTCTTCGGTAGGGGACGCGTGAGGGGAAACAGCAGGGCGGCCCTTCGACCGCCCCACCGTGGACTCATTGAGCAGGGTTACCCACCCGGGCGTCGTACCAATCGAAGCTCCAGCTGGTTCGTTTGCCATTGGCAACCACGATCAGCTTGTTCTCATAGGTGTTGTGAGTGACCTTGCCGGTAAACTCCAGCTTTCGGCTTTCGTTGTCTCCGGTCACCTTACCCGGCTCTCCACCGGACTCGACCATAGCTACCCTCATGTCCTTTTCCGACGGGGCACTTTTATCTCCTTTTCTAACTATTACGAAGCTCTTATTGTCATTCATCGTGTCACCTCTTCCGTGATTGGGGGGTCAGTGGAGAACAGTGCCGACAAGCTCCCATGGCCCTGCAAACACACTGAAGGCATTACTCTATTGGCCTGCCGAGCGCCGCAGAAGTGACAACAAGCCCGGTAAAGTAACAACCTGGATACGGCCCCCATCGGGCAACGTAACCGACACGTATCAGCCATAGCCCAATCGAACCGGATCGCCCGACTCCACAAAAGTGTGGAGACGCCCCGCCGCCCAATAACGTTAACCCACCGTTATCTAACGTTGGCCAGGCCTGACAGCAGGCTGGAGCAGGTGCGATTTAATTGTGATCATGGCTCACATTTGAGCCATGGGGTCGTGAAGCGCTACCCCATCCAACTCTGTCCCTGAGACAGAATTGTGCCCAGATCAAACCAGAGTGAGACTCCATCACTTTGCCCCCAGTTGCATCCCGGCTGGTTTTACGAGCCGATCGTAAAAGCCCTTTGGCGAAAAGGCGCTCGATAGCTGCGACCACATCGTTGTGTCTGACGTTAACGAGATCGGCTATTTCGCGTGGCGACATTGTCCGCGACACGTTTTCATTATTCGCAAAACGTGTCGCGACACCTGCCCTACCGAAATTAGAGGTCAGCCTGCGAAAAATTGCGCTGGCCCAGTGTGTAACTTTCGTTTCTGCGACATCCTTTTCACGTAGCCCTCACAGAGTTGAGCGCAGATTACGCTTGCTCCCTCGTAATCTTTTAAGCCCGCCCGCATGCGGGCTTTTTGTTGTCCAAAATACCCCCTCACGCGACACATTTTGCGAATCACGAAAACGTGTCGCGACACCTGCCCTACCGAAATGGGAGGCCAGGTCCAATGTCCAGCAATCGGACTTTGGCCACCACCTGGATCTAAAATCTATGTCGGATCTGAAATCCAACTTCCCCCAGTGAAGGGTGCTCCTCAAGTAGAGGAAGAGCGCTCGATCCGCACTACCCTGCAACGGAGTAGTGACCTAGCTCTTCCAACTTGGCCAGATTTGAAATCGACTCAAGGTGTGGTGCTGACGACCTGAACGAGCCCCATGAAAGACAGGACACCGTTTCCCCCTTACGATAAGGGATAGGCAAACGGTTATGTTTATGACTAACAGCAACGATAAGAGTGGGGAGCTTTTGGGCCAGGAGCGGCGGCGCCGCTGGAGCCCAGAGCAAAAGTTGGCCATGGTTCGCGAGAGCCTTGAGCCAGGGCAAAGTGTGTCGGTCGTCGCTCGGCGCAACGGCATCAATGCCAACCAGTTATTCCTGTGGCGCAAGCTGTATCAGGACGGCAGCCTGTCGGCGGTCAGCGCGGCGAAGCAGTCGTGCCTGCCTCCGAGCTGAGCGATGCGCTCAAGCAGATCCGTGAACTGCAACGGATGTTGGGCAAGAAAACGATGGAAGCGGAAATCCTCAAAGAAGCCGTGGAGATCGCCCGGTCGCGAAAATGGATTGCGCACTCACCCTTGT
Organism: Pseudomonas frederiksbergensis; assembly: GCF_001874645.1. Classification (NCBI taxonomy): domain Bacteria; kingdom Pseudomonadati; phylum Pseudomonadota; class Gammaproteobacteria; order Pseudomonadales; family Pseudomonadaceae; genus Pseudomonas; species Pseudomonas frederiksbergensis. The sequence continues at coordinate 4,382,770 of NZ_CP017886.1, read as the reverse complement.
TGCCGGGGGACGACCAGTGAAGCTGGTCAGCGAATGTCTCGGTGTGGCGCGCTCGCAATTAACGGTTCGAATCAAGCAATCGGTATCGCCCAAGACACGGCGAAGCAGGCCTGTGAACGACGCTGAGTTGGTGGCCGAAATCCAGCAGCAGGTCAGCGAACTGCCGAGCTATGGCTACCGTCGAGTCTGGGGATTGCTGCGTCGCGCCCGTGAAACCCAGTTGCTGCCCACGATCAACGTGAAGCGGGTTTACCGGGTGATGCGTGATCACAACCTGCTGCTTGAACGCCGGATCAAACAGCCCGGCGTGCCCCGTCGGCACGAAGGCCGTATTGCGGTGCAAACCAGTGATACGCGTTGGTGCTCGGACGGCTTTGAATTCCGTTGTGAGGACGGCGCCAAACTGAGCGTGACCTTCGCCCTGGATTGCTGTGATCGCGAAGCCATCGGCTGGGTCGCCAGCCCGACCGGGTACAGCGGCGATGACATCCGCGACTTGATGTTGGAAAGCGTGGAGAAGCGCTTCGGTGATCAACTGCCTGCAACGCCGGTGCAGTGGCTCAGCGATAACGGCTCGGCCTACACCGCCGAACAGACGCGCCTGTTTGCTCGACAGATCGGCTTGCAGCCGGTGACCACACCAGTGCGCAGCCCACAGAGTAACGGCATGGCAGAGAGCTTCGTGAAGACGATCAAACGGGATTACGTGGCGCACATGCCCAAGCCGGATCGAGAAACGGCGCTGCGTAACCTGGCCATTGCCTTCGAACATTACAACGAGCAGCATCCGCACAGCGCCTTGAACTATCGCTCGCCGAGGGAGTTCAGGCGCTTCGCAGTAGCATCAATTTAACGGGGAGTTGGTGTCCGGTTTTATAGGGGCAAGTCCACGACCTAAAGGTTGGGCCGCATCTCTAATCTCGGATCAGTCGAAACCTGGCAATGTGCTTTTTCTCTCGCTGGGCGCCCAAGCAGTGCTTGCCTTGTCCATGTTGCTGGCCTACTACCAGGGTTATTCCATTATATCCGTGCTCATGTTCGTTCTGCTGTTCCGGGCATGTTTTACTCCAGGACAGAGTGTCATACAGTCCATGCTTCTGGAACTGGTACCGGAGAACCTTCGGGCAACCGTGTACAGCTTGGTCCAGGTTTTCGTTTTACTCATCTACGCGTCGTACTCCGCTTATCTGACAGTTGGCGGTAAGGGCGTCGAGCCGCCGGATACTATCTTTCTTCAAATATTTATCCTGACCATCCTGAGTGCATCGCTTGCCGCCGTGCTATTTCTTCGCGGCTACGCGGTCAAACTTGGCTATGAATGAACCTGGAGGGTGTATGGAATACTCGGGTGAAGGCTTTTCCCTTCGAACAATGGTACGTGACGATTTTGAGTTGATTAACCTCTACGAAAAGGCGAACCGCAGGCACCTGCAGCTCTGGGAGCCCCTGAGGGACGAGCAGTATTTCACCATTGAAAGCGCCAGGGCCAAGGTCGAGCTGCAGGTGGAAAGCATGCAAGCCGGAGGCTCTATTTTTTTCCTCATACTGGAACCTGAGAGCGGAGAGGTGCTAGGGCGGTGTAACTACACGAATATCGTGAAAGGCGTTTTCCAGGCATGTAATCTTGGCTTTTCGTTGGCAGAAAGTGCCCAAGGCCAGGGTTTGATGAAAAAGTCGCTTCAGGTCACCAACCGTTACTGCTTTGAGCAGATGGGCCTGCACCGGATCATGGCCAATCACTTGCCAAGCAACGTGCGAAGTGAACGACTTCTGGAGTCGCTGGGCTTCGAAAAGGAAGGACATGCGCGAGCCTATCTGAAAATTGCTGGCGCCTGGGAGGACCATACGCTGAGGTCGTTGATCAACCCTCGTGACACCTCCCATTGATTCGAGGTGGGCGCAATCCATTGTTTGGGCCGCTGGCCGGAGGGCGTCACTTGCAAAGGATCACCTCACCCACGACCTCATGGATGGCGCTTTGTATTGACCTGTGATGTTGCCGCCGACGCAGGATTGCCCCTAGTGCCGATATGTCACCGACCCAATCTGACTCTTCTTGAACCACTACCCATGGTGAGGTTCCGACGATAGGATGTTGGTCATTCTAGAATCGGCAGTTGGGTCAGTTCGGCGTCAGCGTCAACAATCAGGATCCTTCAGCAGCTGTAACGTGACACCAGCAGGGGTTTCGGCCCTTGTTTTTTGTTTCCGGGATTCCCCACCAGTGCTCCGGCCAGGGACTGGCGGGAAAAGTGGAGCCCATCACCGGATAGCAAAAGCCCGCCAATTGGCAGGCTAAACATGCAGTGACTTACCAGCTCCCGTAGGGGATTCCGTACTTTTCGACATACTGTTTGGAAGCCTCCGTCTGGGGATAGTAACGCCCACCGGATAGTCCAAGAGCAGGTCCCTTGGGCTCTATTTCGACTTGAACATGTGCGACTTTTACCGGACGCAGGCATTCATCCATCACCCAGACTTGCACGATGCCCCCGGTGCAAGCCCGAACCGCACAGAGGCTCTCTTCGGGATTGCAGCCATCTCGGGGATACTTGGACAATCCATGGTCAAGGCTTTACGCATGACCTGCCGCGCACTTTCCGGTACCTCAATCCAGCCTTGGTAGGTTTGCGGCTCGACCACCGATTGCCAGCGAACATAGATACGTACCGGAAGTTTTGCATCCCGCACATACCTTTCTTTGCCTGCTCCAGTCACTGCCCAGCCACGGGCCCCATCAGTGCCGTTTTTTCTTCCTCCAGAAGCGCTGCTTCCAATCCCACGGTACAGGTTCCCATCTACATCGACCGTGGCACTATCCTCAACCCAGCCACCCATTGAGTAAGGCGTGACAAAACCTAGCGCCCACGGCCCCGCGTCCGGGCCCGAGTGCCCCCAGGACACGCCCGAGGCTTGGCAACTGCTCAGCAACAATGCCCCCAACAAGATCCATAGTGTTCGCACGTTCGTGACTCCTAGTCGGGTACATGGGGATGCTGCACGCGGATCCCGTCCGTGGTGGGGGCATTAAAATAGAGTAATCCCGCACTGGTGCGCGGAATTGAGCCTTGCAGAATCGTCGGAGGGTTCCAGTTGGCCGAAGTGTGAATATACCTCAGCTTGAGCAACTGCTCTTCGGCTGGTGTCGTGCTGTAGTCACCCGCGACAAAGCGGTCACAAAGCGCCTGGAGTTCGGACGATACGACATAGCGCGGGTCTGAGTCTTCGAGATGATCGAACCTTACCCCCTTCTGCTTGGCCAACTCGTACATCACCCGCAGGTAAACCCGCGACAGCTCACCTCGTACTGGTCGCTTGAGCTGCAACGCCGCATAGACACGCTTGGTAGGGTTCAAACGGTCCTGCTCAGAAGGTGGTAACCCACGAACATACGGCGTCACGATTTCTAGCATCTCGGCCGGCCAGCCATTGGCCACCCACTGAGCCTTCACCTGTTGTGCATCCCGATAAATCGACGTGTACTTCACGTCAGTAGTGACGGGAACATCCAGCGCCTGCATCGGGCTGACCAGCAGGCATTCATTGCCCTCAGGAAAGTAACCGCCGCCAATGTCCGAATGCACACCAGGCACCGTGTATTCGGGATGGTCGGCTTTCACGCGGGTCAGGGGGAAGTTGGCGCGGATTTCATCCCTGGCAGCCAATTGGACAACATTAGGAAACATGCTGCGAGGAAGGTAGAGATTGAGCCACGGCGCTTTTTGACTACGCACATAGCCAAGATTGGCCAGGCCACCAACCGACGCCACCGTGTCGAACAATCCGATAAAGCCCATTTGGATATCTTGCTGGTATTCACCGCCGAAAGTCTCGTGGAACGCCCGACGAAACATCTTGATAGTTTGTCCCAGTGGGCCTTTCTGTCCCAGCGCCACTTCGTTGGCAAAGTGCCGTGCAGCTGCTGCGCCCCGGCTGAAACCAAAGGTGTCGAAAGTCAGATTGACAATCTTAGAGTCCGGGTTGGTTTGGGTGAAATTGCGAATAGTCCTCATGACTTCACGAAAGGCGTCCTCTACTTTGGCACTCACCCCAGTTGCGCCGCGCCCCATACCGGCCCCCATTAGGCTATCAGCCTGGCCGGATGAGGTGCCTATCCCCTCGACGTAGAGGGCTTGGAAAAATTGGTGCTGTTCTCCTTCGTCCTGAATCTCTTCAGGGGAAAAATACAAATCACTGAGTTTCTTGACGTTCGACTCATCATTCGCATAGCTGCTGTCCGGATCACTCATGTACGGTTTACAGGTCGCATCCAGGTCTTCGGGCTTGATGGGGTGGCTAGCGCCACACAGCAGCCCCAATGCGCCGTTGTTTGCGTTGTTCAGCGTGCCATCGAAGAACACGCCAATGCGCAGGGTGATCCCGACAGAACTCTCTTCCTCAAGCTCTTCCTCCTCTTCCTCTTCCTCCAAGCCGGAGTTATCCACAACAGCGGCTGGCTCTGGCGTAGGCGTCAGTGCGGAGACGGTGGGTACGTAGCTGGAGGGTTCAACCAGATGAGCAGGCATCGGACTAACGGGAGAGACCGGCGCAGGCGTGAAATTGTTGCCGATGATAATGCTCGACGACCCACCGGTGATGGTGTCGCCATGAGTGCCTTGCGAGCCAATGACCAGGGAGGCCTGACCATTGATTTTCACCGAGGACATGGCCCCCATAGTCAGCACACTACCGCAGGTGGTGCAGTCAGTTACCCGGGCTGCGGGTAGACCATCGAAAAACACATTGGGAGAGCCTGAGTCGATTGCAGTTGCGCCACAGCGGGGGCAACTGACGGTATCGGTCTTGCGGGCAGCGGGTTTGCCGGACATTGCCGACCTCCATATCAGCACATTGAAGGGGTTGGACCATGCCGACAACGAAAAGTCCTGACAATCAGAAAAATCTGAAATGTTGCTCAATCGGATGAAAAAACTTGTAACAAGGCCATTCAGCTGCGTACGCCCACTGAATGCTGACAGTCAAAGTCTTAACACCTGGAGAAGTGGGGACTAGGAGGGAGGAAAGATCGAGAAAGTTAGCGCGCAATCGTGCTAACTACCTGATTATATTGGTGTCCCAGGGCAGGTTCGAACTGCCAACCTTCCCCTTAGGAGGGGGATGCTCTATCCAATTGAGCTACTGAGACACATGCCGGCCGCAAGGACATGCGGCGCGAAGGACGGCGTGCATCTTAACGGGCAAGCCCGGCTTTGTCATGTCGTCTGTAGGGCTTATTAAGTGTAGGCAAGTGCCAGCTTCGATGAGCGTAAGCAGTGTTCCAGACTGCCGAACCTTTTGAACACTTTATTCAATGCGTCACGCGGCCTCGATCGCAGCATCAAATTCGATCCGCATTTGCGCTGATACCCTCTCGCGTCAATAGAGCCAGCAAGCTGTCGACAGCAGTGGAAAGCTCGCCAGAATTGTCCAACTGAAAAATCCCTTCCGAGTCTTCCCGAGCAGCATCCGTTGAAAACAGGGCATTGCGCTCAAGTCGGGCTTCGATTTCCTCAGCGCTCTCCCGCCCTCGCCGCTCAAGACGTTTGCGCAGGGCATCGGTTTTTACCGTCAGCAATATGGGCAACAATGTCGGAAAACGCGTCATAGCTTCAGACAAATGACCTCTTGAGCCGTTGATCAGTACATGGCGGCCGTCACTTAACCAGCGATCGATCTCTGCCGGAATGCCGTAATCAAGCCCATTGGCGCGCCAGCACAGCGCAAAATCGCCTTCGCGCCTCATCTGAGCAAATTGCTCCGTAGTAACACCCATAGCGTCTTCACCGACTGACTCAGCCGACCGGGTAATCACCCTGCGCACCACAACGCAATCAAGGCCAAGCAAAGAGTCGCGGGCCGCATCGATCAGGCTGTCTTTGCCGGAGCCGGACGGCCCCATCAAATAAATAAGTCTGCCGCGCATCCCTATTTCACCCCCCATTACATGCTTGCCCTAGTAAATCGGCCATTTGCCACTATTCTGTATCTTGTAAGGAACGAAGATCGTCTCCGCATAGCATGCACGCTCAGAAGCGCTCAAGCACCCACCTGACGGGCAAAGAGGACGCGGTCAGATGTACGGGCCCGGTAACTGTTTTCAAACCAGTCCGCATTTCTGATAAATGGTGCTGGCATAACGCCTGCTTCCAGTTCAATATTTGTCACAGAATTGACGCCAATGATCTGGCAATTTTGAGGCATGATGCGGGCCTCTTATCAATTCAGGTTGAACATTTGGTAACGAAGCCTGTCCTACATGACATCCTGCGGCCAATTCCGAGAACCGCTCCCCTGAACTAACCGGTTAAATATATGCGCCCATTGAAACAGGCAATCTATTCCAGCCGTACGGCTGACAAGTTCGTCGTACGTCTGCCAGACGGGATGCGTGAACGCATTGCCGAGGTGGCTCGCAATCATCACCGCAGCATGAATTCCGAGATCATCGCGCGCCTCGAGCAGAGTCTTATTCAGGAAGGCGCGCTGGGCGAAGAATTGAGCATGCGTCTGGACAGCCCCGAGCTGTCACTGCACGAACGCGAACTGCTTCAACGTTTCCGTCAACTCTCCCACCGCCAGCAAAACGCACTGGTTTCGCTAATTGCCCATGACGCCGAAATGGCTGCAGACGCCTCCTGATTACATCCCGTAAGCTCTAGCCAGCCATGTGCTGGCTTTTTTTTGCCTGAAATTCAGCCAATCGCTGACTCAACGACACGCTCAGCTGCCATCGACATGATGCTAATAGATTGAAAATGAGGGTGCGCGGCCTGCTGGCTTGAGCAGGACCGCGCAAGAGAAACTCAGAGCAGGAAGATCGTCGCCAACCCGAGGAAGATGAAGAAGCCGCCGCTGTCGGTCATGGCCGTGATCATGACACTCGCGCCCATTGCAGGGTCGCGCCCGACACGTGCCAGGGTCATCGGAATCAAAACCCCCATCAACGCCGCCAGCAACAGGTTCAAGGTCATTGCGGCAGTCATCACCACACCCAGTGACCAACTGCCATACAGCAGGTAGGCCACCACGCCGATGACCCCACCCCAGACCAGGCCATTGATCAAACCAACCGCCAACTCCTTGCGCATGAGGCGCGAAGTATTACCGGTGCTGACCTGATCGAGCGCCATGGCACGCACAATCATGGTGATCGTCTGGTTGCCGGAGTTGCCGCCAATACCGGCAACAATCGGCATCAACGCTGCCAGGGCCACCAGCTTCTCGATAGAACCTTCAAACAGCCCGATCACTCGCGACGCAACAAACGCGGTAATCAGGTTGATCGCCAGCCAGGCCCAGCGGTTACGCAAGGATTTCCAGACTGACGCGAAAATATCTTCCTCTTCACGCAGACCCGCCATGTTGAGAACTTCGTTTTCGCTCTCTTCACGAATCAGGTCGACCATCTCGTCGATAGTCAGACGACCAATGAGCTTGTCGTTTTTGTCGACCACCGGAGCCGAAATCAAGTCGTAACGCTCAAAAGCCTGCGCGGCATCATAGGCATCTTCATCCGGGTGAAAACTCACCGGATCGCTGGCCATGACTTCCGAGACTTGCTTGTCAGGATCGTTGACCAGCAGTCGCTTGATGGGCAGCACGCCCTTGAGCACACCGTCATAGTCAACCACGAACAACTTGTCGGTATGGCCTGGCAATTCTTTCAGGCGACGCAAGTAACGCAGAACCACTTCAAGACTGACATCCTCGCGGATCGTCACCATCTCGAAGTCCATCAATGCACCGACCTGCTCCTCGTCATAGGACAACGCGGAGCGAACGCGCTCACGCTGTTGACCATCAAGGGTTTCCATCAGTTCGTGGACGACGTCTCGCGGCAGCTCGGGGGCCAGGTCAGCAAGTTCGTCGGCATCCATTTCCTTGGCCGCTGCCAAGAGCTCCTGATCATCCATGTCGGCAATCAGGGTTTCGCGAACCGAGTCGGATACTTCAAGCAGGATGTCGCCGTCGCGCTCGGCCTTGACCAACTGCCAGACAGTCAGACGCTCGGCGAGCGGCAAGGCTTCAAGGATGTAAGCAACGTCGGCGGAGTGCAGATCATCGAGCTTGCGTTGCAACTCGACGAGGTTTTGCCGGTGGACCAGGTTCTCGACCAGATCGTGATGATGACCTTCCTGGCGATGAGTCAGGTCTTCGACCACCCGCTGACGCTGCAGCAGCTCAACGACTTGAGCAAGGCGGTCTTGCAAGCTTTCTTGCGTTTTCTTTACTTCAACTTCAGTCATAGGCGAACTCCACTCCCAGCAGCGGGGCACGCCGGAAGGATCAATCAGTCAATTCATGATTGGTAAAACGGGATGCTGAGTAACTACTGGGTAAGTCCATGGAGGTATTCCACAAGCCCCGGCGGGGCTGACGGGCGCAATCATACACCGCCTGGCGGTTTTAAACGTTAAAAAAACCGGCCCAGAACAAGCGCTTGCGAGACAAACCTGAGCGCTGTCCGCATCTATGAAACTGCGACGACTCATCCTGAAAAGAAAACACACCCTGCTGAAAAATGTAGCAACTACCCTTGATCGTGACCGTCATGGAGGACGCCCAATGCCCAGGATAAAACTCGTAACCCTGCTGATCACCCTACTCTGCCTGCCCCTACAGGCCACTGCAACGACTGTGCATCGATGCGAAGACGCCAAGGGCCGCATCACCTACACGACGCTGAGCTGCCCTCCTGGAGAGGCACTGTCGCGACTGAACATTTACAGCCCAAGCGTTTTCAAATCCGAGGCAATGCTCCCCAGCGCCAAGCATCAGGAAACATCAGGTATTAAAAGCACACCGAGAGACCCGACCGTTGTCGGCCAAATGAATGACAAATGCGGAAATCTGCTCAGCGCCAAGGAGCGGCGCGAAGCAATCATCAATCAGCGGATCGTTCCCGGCATGAGCCAGCAGGAAGTTGAAAGCGCGCTGGGCAAACCAGACAAGATCAGCATTCGAAACGCGACGACGAATTATCGCTACGACAGCAAGAAAGGCCGGAGCGCGCAAATCGTGTTCGATGAGAAGGGATGCGTAAAAGGCAAATCCCAGACAGCAAAAAGCCCGCGTTAGACGCAGGCTTTTTGGTGTATGGTGCACTCGACAGGATTCGAACCTGTGACCGCTCGGTTCGTAGCCGAGTACTCTATCCAGCTGAGCTACGAGTGCAATTTGTGTTTTTATACCAGATCACAACTGGTTGAAGCCAGGTTACCTGCATTACTGCAAACAACCCTTAAATGGTGCACTCGACAGGATTCGAACCTGTGACCGCTCGGTTCGTAGCCGAGTACTCTATCCAGCTGAGCTACGAGTGCATTTGTTGCCGCGCATTATAGGCCGTTGAATCTTTTTGTAAAGCGCTTTTTTCTAGTAATTTCAACAACTTACCGAAGAAGCCAGATTACAACGTACTAAACAAATAATGGCGGAGAACGGGGGATTCGAACCCCCGACACCCTTTTGAGGTGTACTCCCTTAGCAGGGGAGCGCCTTCGGCCACTCGGCCAGCTCTCCGCAACACGGGGCGTATCTTAACCAACCTTTTCCCCGTTTGCAAACATAAAAAACGATAAAAATTAATGGCTTGGTTCGTCGTCCTTCTCTTTCTTGATCCGCAGGTAGATTTCCTCACGGTGAACAGCCACCTCTTTAGGCGCGTTAACGCCAATACGCACTTGATTTCCTTTGACGCCGAGCACGGTCACGGTGATTTCGCCATCACCAATAATCAGGCTTTCTGCGCACCGACGAGTCAGAATCAGCATACCTTTCTCCTCACGCATTTCATTTCAGGGACAACAGTCTGCAAAAAAAAGGCGCTCGACCTACAACCAGAACGATCGCAGCCCTACACGCCTAAGTATTGACCAGCACGAGCAAAAGAACAGGTTTCAGCCGCGCCACTCAAAAAAACAAAGGGCGCGGTCTGACCGCGCCCTTTGGGCAACGCATCACTCGCCCTGGCGGGCTGGTGCGTCCAGTTCGAAAGCCGTGTGCAGAGCGCGCACAGCCAATTCCAGGTACTTCTCTTCGATCACTACGGAAACCTTGATTTCCGAAGTCGAGATCATCTGGATGTTGATGGTTTCTTTAGCCAGAGCTTCGAACATGCGGCTGGCAACGCCTGCGTGAGAGCGCATGCCGACGCCGACGATCGACACCTTGGCGATTTTGGTGTCGCCAACGACTTCACGGGCACCGATCTCGCGAGCGGTGTTTTCCAGCACGGTCTGGGCCGCCTGGTAGTCGTTGCGGTGCACAGTGAAGGTGAAGTCGGTGGTGTTATCGTGCGCAACGTTCTGCACGATCATGTCGACTTCGATGTTCGCGGCGCTGATCGGGCCGAGAATCTTGAACGCCACGCCCGGGGTGTCTGGCACGCCACGGATGGTCAGCTTGGCTTCATCGCGATTGAAAGCGATGCCGGAAATGATCGGCTGTTCCATGGATTCCTCTTCATCAATAGTAATGAGGGTGCCCGGACCCTCCTTGAAGCTGTGCAGTACGCGCAGCGGAACGTTGTACTTACCGGCGAACTCGACCGCGCGGATCTGCAACACCTTGGAACCGAGGCTGGCCATTTCCAGCATCTCTTCAAAGGTGATCTTGTCCAGGCGCTGAGCCACGGACACCACGCGCGGGTCGGTGGTGTAAACACCGTCGACATCGGTGTATATCTGGCATTCATCAGCCTTCAGGGCCGCTGCCAGCGCCACGCCGGTGGTGTCGGAACCGCCACGACCAAGGGTGGTGATGTTGCCGTGCTCGTCAACGCCCTGGAAACCGGCGACAACAACCACGCGACCGGCCTTCAGGTCACCGCGAATTTTCTGGTCATCAATCTGCAAGATACGCGCTTTATTGTGCGCGCTATCCGTCAGAATCCGTACCTGGTTGCCGGTGTACGACACCGCAGGCACGCCGCGCTTGATCAGCGCCATGGCCAGCAGTGCAATCGTCACCTGCTCACCCGTGGAGACAATGACATCCAGCTCACGAGGAACCGGTTGATCGTCGCCACTGATTTGCTTGGCCAGATCGATCAGACGGTTGGTCTCGCCGCTCATTGCAGACAGCACAACCACCAGGTCATCGCCGGCTTCGCGGAATTTCTTAACCTTGTCGGCGACCTGCTCGATTCTCTCGACAGTGCCGACTGAGGTGCCTCCAAATTTCTGTACGATCAAAGCCATTTCAAAGCCGCCTCTGCCCATGAAGGGCGCCCATTAATCACTCAAACAGCTACGAAGCCCGCCACTAGACGACGGGCTCGGCACGCAGCCTTAAATACCCTGCTCTACAAACGGCACGGTCAGGGCCAGTGCAGCATCCAGTGCGCCAGCGTCAGTGCCACCGCCTTGCGCCATGTCTGGACGACCACCGCCCTTCCCGCCCACTGCTGCAGCGGCTTGCTTCATCAAATCACCGGCTTTGAGTTGGCCAGTCAGGTCCTTGGTTACACCCGCAACCAGCACGACCTTTTCCTCATGGACACTGCCGAGCAGGATCACTGCGCGGCCGAGTTTGTTCTTCAGTTGATCGACCAGCGCCAGCAGCGCCTTGCCGTCCTGACCGTCGAGACGCACGGCCAGTACTTTCACGCCTTTGACGTCCTGTGCAGAAGCCGACAGGTCGTCGCCCGCCGCACTGGCGGCCTTGGCCTGCAACTGCTCGAGTTGCTTTTCCAGCAGACGGTTGCGCTCAAGCACAGCCGACAGCTTGTCGATCAGGTTGTCGCGGCTGCCCTTGACCAGGTTGGCCGCTTCCTTGAGTTGCTCTTCCGCAGCGTTCAGGTACGCCAGTGCCGCAGCGCCTGTCACCGCTTCGATACGACGCACGCCAGAAGCCACACCGCCTTCGCTGATGATTTTCAGCAGGCCGATGTCGCCGGTGCGATTGGCGTGAATGCCACCGCACAGCTCGACGGAGAAGTCACCCATGCTCAGTACGCGCACGCTGTCGCCGTACTTCTCGCCGAACAGCGCCATGGCGCCTTTTTGCTTGGCGGTATCGATATCGGTTTCTTCGGTTTCAACTTCGGAATTCTTGCGAATTTCGGCGTTGACGATTTCTTCCAGCGCTTTCAACTGTTCAGGCTTGATCGCCTCAAAGTGGCTGAAGTCAAAGCGCAGACGCTGACTGTCGACCAACGAGCCTTTCTGCTGGACGTGCTCGCCCAGCACCTGACGCAATGCCGCGTGCAGCAAGTGAGTGGCGGAGTGGTTCAGCGAAGTCGCGTGACGTACGTCGGCATCCACCTGGGCCTGAACCGGCGAGCCAACGGTCAGGCTGCCCGAATCCAGCACACCGTGGTGCAGGAACGCACCGCCGGTCTTGGTGGTGTCGCGCACGTCGAAACGCGCAGCGCCAGCCTGAAGGAAGCCGCAGTCACCGATCTGACCACCGGATTCCGCGTAGAACGGCGTTTGATCGAGAACAACCACGCCCTCTTCGCCTTCGCTCAATACGTCGACCGATTGCCCGCCCTTATAGAGAGCAACGATTTTTGCAGAACCGCTATGAGCGGTGTAACCGGTGAACTCGGTAGCCACATCAACCTTGACCAGGCTGTTGTAGTCCAACCCGAAGGAGCTGGCCGAACGTGCACGGACGCGCTGGGCTTCCATTTCGCGCTCGAAGCCTTCTTCGTCGATGGTCAGGCTGCGCTCGCGAGCGATGTCGCCGGTCAGGTCCATCGGGAAGCCGTAGGTGTCGTACAACTTGAACACTACATCGCCTGGCACCACGTTGCCTTTGAGCTCGGCCAGATCCTGCTCGAGGATCTTCAGGCCCTGCTCCAGGGTTTTGGCGAACTGCTCTTCTTCGGCTTTCAGCACGCGCTCGATGTGCGCCTGCTGGGATTTCAGCTCAGGGAAGGCTTCGCCCATCTCGGCAACCAGAGCGCCAACGATCTGATAGAAGAAGCTACCCTTGGCGCCCAGCTTGTTGCCGTGACGGCACGCGCGGCGAATGATCCGGCGCAGCACGTAACCGCGACCTTCGTTGGACGGCAGCACGCCGTCGGCGATCAGGAAACCGCAGGAACGAATGTGGTCAGCCACGACTTTCAGCGAAGCCTGGTTGTCGCTGGTGCAACCGACAGCCTTGGCCGAAGCGCTCAGCAGGCTCTGGAACAGGTCGATTTCATAGTTCGAGTGAACGTGCTGCAGCACGGCACTGACCCGCTCAAGTCCCATGCCGGTATCCACCGACGGCGCTGGCAACGGGTGCAACACACCATCGGCGGTGCGGTTGAACTGCATGAACACGTTGTTCCAGATTTCGATGTAACGGTCGCCGTCTTCCTCTGGCGAACCCGGCGGGCCACCCCAGATGTCGGCGCCGTGATCATAGAAAATCTCGGTGCAAGGACCGCACGGGCCGGTATCGCCCATGGTCCAGAAGTTGTCGGACGCGTACGGCGCGCCTTTGTTGTCGCCGATACGAACCATGCGCTCGGCCGGAACCCCGACTTCCTTGGTCCAGATGTCGTAGGCCTCGTCATCGCTGGCGTAGACCGTGACCCAGAGCTTTTCCTTCGGCAGGTTCAGCCACTTGTCAGAGGTCAGGAAGGTCCAGGCGTAGGTGATCGCATCACGCTTGAAGTAATCACCGAAGCTGAAGTTACCCAGCATTTCGAAGAAAGTGTGGTGACGAGCGGTATAACCGACGTTTTCCAGGTCGTTGTGCTTGCCACCGGCGCGAACGCACTTCTGGCTGCTGACGGCGCGGGTATAGGCGCGCTTTTCCTGGCCCAGAAAGCAGTCCTTGAACTGGTTCATCCCCGCGTTAGTGAACAGCAGGGTTGGGTCGTTGCCCGGAATCAAAGAGCTGGAGGCTACACGGGTGTGGCCTTGCTCTTCGAAGAAGCGAAGGAAGGCTTCACGGATTTCTGCGCTTTTCATTAGGTTCTTCCACGGAGGCTGCGGCCAAAGGCCTGTGCGAATCGTCAACAGACGAAGCGACGGCAAAGGGCCGCATTATATCGGCGTTAGTGACCAGGTACAGTGTGTTTGTACGATACAAACAGTCAATTGGACGGCTAACACCTTCAGTTTTGAGAAAACTCGACGAAAGTCGCGATCACCTGTTCGATCTGTGCCCGGTTGACGTCCATGTGAGTGACCATGCGCAAGCGTGAGGCGGCGCTGAGCTTGATCCCGCGCTCACCGGCAAACGCCTTGAGCGCATCGCATTTATCGCCCATTTGCACGTAGACCATATTGGTCTGTACCGGTTCGACTTCATACCCCGCCGCTCGCAGGCCTTCAGCCAGAAACTGCGCGTTGGCGTGGTCATCTGCCAGGCGCTGCACGTTGTGATCCAGCGCATACAAGCCTGCCGCCGCGAGGATACCGGCCTGGCGCATACCGCCACCAACCATCTTGCGCAGGCGCCGGGCCTTGCCGATCAACTCGGCCGAACCACAGAGCACCGAACCAATCGGTGCACCGAGGCCTTTGGACAGACACACCGATACCGAATCGAAGTGCTGAGTGATTTCCCGCGCATCGACACCCAACTTGACGGCTGCGTTGTACAACCGCGCACCGTCCAGGTGCAGCGATAGACCGTGCTCACGGGTAAAGCAGCGAGCCCGCGCCAAATACTCCAGCGGCAACACCTTGCCTTGCATGGTGTTTTCCAGCGCCAGCAAACGGGTCTTGGCGAAGTGGAAGTCGTCCGGCTTGATGGCCGCCGCCACCTGAGCAAGGTCCAGCGAACCGTCAGTTTGAACTTCCAGTGGCTGCGGCTGGATCGAGCCCAACACCGCGGCCCCGCCACCTTCGTACTTATAAGTGTGCGCCTGCTGGCCGACGATGTACTCGTCACCGCGCTCGCAGTGAGCCATCAACCCCAGCAGGTTGCTCATGGTGCCCGTCGGCACGAACAGTGCCGCAGCAAACCCCAGACGCCTGGCCAGTTCAGCCTCAAGGTGATTGACCGTTGGATCTTCGCCATAGACGTCATCCCCGGTGGCCGCGTTGGCCATCGCGTCGAGCATCCCTGCGGTCGCTTGGGTGACGGTGTCGCTACGAAGATCGATAACGCTCATGAATCAGGCCTCGGAATAGGACGCTAACGTCGCTGCTGATAAGGGAAATCTCTTTCAGAGGGGATTACTGCGGCCAACGCCGCGATTAATCAAGACCCGAGCCATGAAAAGCCTGCTCAAGCCAACGGAAAAACCGATGAATATCATCAGCAAGCAGCGATACGCAGCCCACCAATATGTGTTAAAAACTCTCCGCCGCCAGAAAATCTGGCAGCAAAACGTTCTCAGGGCGGGGTGCAACTCCCCACCGGCGGTAATTGCGCGCAATGCGCATAGCCCGCGAGCGCTTGGTGTCACCGACAGCTTCGGCGATGGGCGGCAGCAAGGTCAGCAGACCCGGTGTGATCCCGGGGCCGACGGTCATAGTCCGGATGAAGAGAGAACGGGATTGGCGCCAAAGGGCCGTCCGTGGGCAAGGCGCATGCACTGCACGTCTGACCTGCGCGTACCCTTAAATCCCATTCGATTCATAACGCCCTGTTTTTCACACAAACAGGAGTCAGAACAGATGCAACCCACCGCAATCGATAGCAAAAGCAAAAACCACCAAGGCGAGCGCGTAGCGTTTATCCAGGCGTGCTGGCACAAGGAAATCGTTGATCAAAGCCGTAAGGGCTTCGTCAGCGAAATGGTCGCTCAGGGCTATCAGGAATCGGATATCGATTTTTTTGAAGTCGGCGGCGCCTTTGAAATTCCACTGCACGCCAAGCTGCTGGCCAAGTCCGGCCGTTATGCCGGTATCGTCGCTGCAGGTTTAGTGGTTGACGGCGGCATTTACCGTCACGAATTCGTCGCCCAGTCGGTGATCAGCGGCCTGATGCAGGTTCAGCTGGAAACCGAAGTGCCGGTGTTCTCGGTGGTGCTGACCCCGCACCACTTCCATGCTGGCGACGAGCACCAGAAGTTCTTCTTCGAGCACTTCGTGCACAAGGGTCAGGAAGCGGCAAAGACCTGCGCCGACACACTGCACAAGATGCGTGCCTTGCGTCGTAGCGAGCCTCGCGCGGTAGCCGTGTAAACACCGAACCCGTAGGAGCTGCCGCAGGCGGCGATCTTTTGATCTTCAGCGGCCCCATCAGGCCCTCAAAAGATCGCAGCCTGCGGCAGCTCCTACAGGGTTACGTCATCGGCGTAGCGGGCTTGCCCGCACCCAGATTAGATCGGTGCCTGGATCAGACCAGGTCTTCGCCGGTGGTCGGCACAATCAGGATACCGGCGCGCAGACCGTTTTTGACTTTCGGGTTCGGGAAGATGATTCGCGCCCCCTCCTCCTCGACGATCCAGCGGGTCTGGGCGATATCCTCGGCCAGCAGATAACCTTTTTTCAGCTCCGAGAAGTTCTCGATGTCCGCCGGCAGGTTCAAGTGGAAGCTGTCACTGTGCTTGATGATTTCCCGGGCCACGCTGAACAGCTGTAAACCCTCCAGGCTCTCTTCTGCCAATTCGGGCTCGGAGCCTTCGATGATCTGCTTCAAAAGGGTTTCAAGACGCGAGACGTTAACCCCTTCGTTCTGGCCGAACGGCCGGGCCTTGCCCAGTTCAAGGGTGAAAGACTCGGCATCGAGCTTGTCGTAGGTGTACGAACTGAAAACGATGGACGGCTTGTTCTGCAACAGCACCGCCTCCATGCCGGCAGCACGCAGGCGAGCCAGTTCATGACGGGAATGCTGGCGACCTTCTTTCCAGGGATACAGCGCGAACTGCTCGATTTTCGAGCCACGGATCGCGGTGTGCAGGTCGTAGTGCAAACGGTCGCGGTCCGGCAGGTTGAAGAAACTCGCCGCCAGACGCTCCAGCTCACAGGCGCGCAGCGCTTCGAAACCACTGCTGAGTTCGTGACGGCCGTTGAACAGCCGATTGACGTCCTGCTCGATAAAACGCTCGCCGTGGCGCATGGCCTCAGGGTTGCCGAACAGGAACAGAATACGTGCGCGCGGCTTTAATTCACCGCGAGCGATGTCATGCAACAGGCGATCGAGCAACTCGATCGGCGCTGTTTCGTTACCGTGGATGCCGGCCGACAACAGCAAGTCCAGGCCATTGTCGCGAGCCTCCGGTGGCCGGACTTCCAGCGCACCTTCGCTCAGCCAGCGCATCCGCACGCCTTCGACAGTCAGTTGAGTCTTCTCCGCCGGTTCACGGCCGGCGAGGGTCAGTTCAAGCAGTTTGCCGAGGGCGAGCATAGAGCGAATTCCTTAGTGATCGTGTTTGCAATCCGGGCCGTGCACATGGTCTTCGTCACCGACTTCAGCCGGTTCCATTTCCAGTTGCAGACTTACCAGATTAGTCGCCAATGGGCGCAGCAGCAGGTTGGCGTATTCGGCATCGCCTTCTTCGACGTCAACGCCGATCAACAGCTGGCCACGGCCGTCGTGCTGGATCCACAACTCTTTGCCCTGCCACATGACCGCAACGCGGGTGCAGGAGGTTTCCAGCTGAGTGCCGTCGGTGTCTTCAAGAATCAGCTGCAGGGTATCGCTCATTTTTACGTTCTCATCTGGAGATAAAGCAACGCGTCCGGCTCTTCATAAGCAGGACGCGGGCTTTCAATTGATCTGGAATGGATAAACCGCGCCCAGTTTAAGGATTTGCGTCAGTTCATCCAGTGCCGTCCGGCACTCAAGCAACAATTGTGGGTCCGCCAGATCGCTTTCGGTCATGCGGTCACGGTAGTGCTTGTCGACCCATTGGGTCAGCGTGCCATACAACGGCGCGGTCATGATAACCCCTGGGTTGACGGCCGCCAGCTCGGTTTCATTCAGTGCGACACGTAACCGCAGGCAAGCCGGGCCACCGCCGTTCTGCATGCTTTGCTTGAGATCGAAGACTTTCACTTCGCGAATCAGGCCGCCAGAGCGGGTCAACTCTTGCAGGTACTGCCAGACGCGCGGGTTGTTCTGGCACTCTTGCGGCACGATCAGCAACATCGAACCGTCAGCACGCGACAGCAACTGGCTGTTGAACAGGTAGGAACGCACGGCGTCTTCGACCGACACCTGGGAGCGCGGTACGCAGATCGCCTTGAACTGACCGCCACACTTGGCAAGTTTGGCCGACAGCTCGGCGAGCATCTGCTCGGTGTCGAGGAACGCATCCTCGTGATAGAACAGCGCTTCGCCGTTACCCACCGCGATCACGTCGTTGTGGAACACGCCCTGGTCGATCACCGCAGGATTCTGCTGGGCGTACACCACGCCGTCATCGCTCAAGCCGTGCAGCCGGGCGACCGCTTGCGAAGCTTCGAGGGTCTGACGCGCCGGGTACTTCTGCGGTTCCGGGTAGCGCGTATCGAACGCGCTGCGACCGAACACGAAGAACTCGACACCGGCTTCGCCGTATTCACGGCAGAAACGTGTGTGGTTGGCGGCGCCTTCATCACCGAACTGCGCCACGGCAGGCAACGCTGCGTGGTGGGCGAAGTGTTTCTGGTCAGCGAACATCGCCCCCAGCACGCGGCTGGTGGTCGGGTGCTCAATGCTGCGGTGATATTTGCAGTTGAGGTTG
Source organism: Pseudomonas frederiksbergensis (assembly GCF_001874645.1). Taxonomy (NCBI): domain Bacteria; kingdom Pseudomonadati; phylum Pseudomonadota; class Gammaproteobacteria; order Pseudomonadales; family Pseudomonadaceae; genus Pseudomonas; species Pseudomonas frederiksbergensis. The sequence continues at coordinate 4,364,202 of NZ_CP017886.1, read as the reverse complement.
GCGGCGGTGAAGTGCACGCGACCGTCAGCGGTGTCAGCGCTCGGGCTGACCGTGGCAGCGTTGGCCACCCACATGCTCGACGCCGAGCAGTTGGCAACCAGCAATGGCATCGCCTGTTTGGCAGCTTGCTCGATCACTTGTGCGTCAGTGCCGCTGAAACCCAGGCGACGCAGTGCGCCGACATCCGGGCGCTCTTGCGGTGCAAGTACGCCTTGCTGAAAGCCCATTTCCATCAGCGCTTTCATTTTCGCCAGGCCTTGCAGCGCGGCTTCCTTCGGGTTGGAAGATTGCTGGCTGTTGCTCTGGGACGCGACGTTGCCGTAGGACAGACCGCCGTAGTTATGGGTCGGCCCCACTAGACCGTCAAAATTGACTTCATAGGATTTCATCAGCGAGGCTCCACGAGAATCTGTTGTTATAGGCATCAAATAGCTAAAAGTCAGGCCACATTCCCGTAGCAGTTGCCGAAGGCTACGTTCGGCCGCGAAGCGGTCGTAAAACGGCACACCGTGTTCCTGGATCAGAACCTCGATAGCCTGAATTGCGACCGCTACGCGCTCGAACGCAGCCTGCGGCAGCTGCTACACAAAGCGGCTTACATGCGCACACCTGGGGTCAGGGCGGCCGGCAAGGTCAGGCTTGGGGTTTCCAGCGAGGCCACCGGGTACGCGCAGTAATCCGCCGCGTAATAGGCGCTGGCGCGATGGTTGCCCGAGGCACCGACACCGCCGAATGGCGCGCTGCTCGCGGCCCCGGTCAGTTGCTTGTTCCAGTTGACGATACCGGCGCGGCTTTCCAGCCAGAACTGCTGATAACGCGCTTCGGAATCCGACAGCAAACCTGCAGCCAGACCGTATTGGGTGTCGTTGGCTTCAGCAATCGCCGCCTCGAAATCAGCGTAGCGGATCACTTGCAGCAACGGGCCGAACAGCTCTTCGTCAGGACGATCGGCCACCGCGCTCACGTCAAGAATGCCCGGGGTCAGCAACGCGGCGTTAGCCTGTGGCTGGGTCATTTCCAGCAGCGACACGGCGCCGTTGGCCAGCAAGTGCTCTTGCGCGTCCATCAGTGCTTTGGCGGCGGCCAGAGAAACTACCGAGCCCATGAACGGTGCGGGCTGCTGATCGAACGCGCCGACTTCGATCGTCGCGCTGACCGCCACCAGACGCGCCAGCAGCGTGTCGCCCCAGGCGCCTTGCGGTACCAGCAAGCGACGGGCGCAGGTGCAACGCTGACCGGCAGAAATGAACGCCGACTGAATAATGGTGTACACCGCGGCGTCGAGGTCTGCGACCTGATCGACCACCAGCGGGTTGTTGCCGCCCATCTCCAGCGCGAGGATCTTGTCCGGACGACCGGAAAACTGCGCATGCAGGTGGTTGCCGGTACGGCTGGAGCCGGTGAAGAACAGACCGTCTATCCCTGAATTGGCCGCCAGAGCGATCCCGGTTTCACGCGCGCCTTGCAGCAGGTTCAGTACGCCGGAAGGCAGGCCGGCTTCGATCCAGCACTTGACCGTCAGTTCGGCAACTTTCGGCGTCAGCTCGCTGGGCTTGAACAGCACGCTGTTACCGGCCAGCAACGCCGGAACGATGTGCCCGTTCGGCAAATGCCCAGGGAAGTTGTAAGGACCAAACACCGCCACCACGCCGTGAGGCTTGTGGCGCAGCACGGCGGTGGCATCGCCCAGTGGACCGCTCTTCTCGCCGGTACGCTCGCGGTAGCTCTGCACCGAAATGGCGATCTTGTTGACCATGCTGGTCACTTCAGTCGCGGCTTCCCACAGTGGCTTACCGGTTTCTTCACCGATGCAGTGGGCCAGTTCGTCCGCGTGCTTTTTCAGGCTGGCGGCAAAGGCTTCCAGCACGCCAATGCGATCCTCCAGGGTACGTTTGGCCCAGGCCGGGAACGCCTGACGTGCAGCTTGCACGGCGCTCTCGACCTGAGCGGCGCTGGCGCCCTGCCCCGACCACAACACGTGCTGGGTGACCGGATTCAGCGATTCGAAGGTGTCACCCTCGCCAGCCAGCCATTCACCGGCAATGTAAAGCGAATTCATTATTTCGACTCCCGAGCAGCAGACAACGGCACGGCACGTACTTGATCGCCGGCATTGAGTTGAAGACGTTTTGCGGTCAACGGATCGACTACCAGGGTACCGGCAGCAAAGCGTGCGGGAGCAGCCGTGATCCGGCAGTCTTCGCGCTTGCGGTTGTGAATCAAAAATGGCGTGGCGTCGTCACCCGGGGTGCCGATGGCCAGCACCAGCGCCTGACTGTCGCGGACCGCACGGATCTTGCTGGTTTCGCATTCCACGGCTGGACCGGCGTCGAAGATGTCGACGTAACCCTGATAGCTGAAACCTTCGCTCTTGAGCATTGCCAGCGCCGGCTCGGTATCAGGGTGAACCTGACCGATCACATTGCGTGCGTCTTCAGAGAGGAAGCAGGTGTACAGCGGGAATTTCGGCATCAGCTCGGCGATGAACGCCTTGTTGCCCACACCCGTCAGGTAATCAGCCTGGCTGAATTCCATTTTGAAAAAGTGCCGACCCAGGCTTTCCCAGAACGGCGAACGGCCGGCTTCATCGGACACACCGCGCATCTCGGCGATGATCTTGTTGCCGAACAGCTGCGGGAATTCGGCGATGAACAGCATCCGCGCCTTGGCCAACATGCGGCCATTGAGGCCGGATCGATAATCGGCGTGCAGGAACAACGAGCACAGCTCGGAATTACCGGTCAGGTCGTTGGCCAGGAACAGCGTCGGGATTTCGCGGTAGATGTTCAGCTCTTGCGAAGCGCTGACGGTCAGACCGACCCGGAAGTTGTACCAAGGCTCACGCAGGCCGACAGCGCCGGCAATCGCGGAAATACCCACCACCCGACCATTATCGTCTTCGAGCACAAACAGGTAGTCCGCGTCGCCGCGCCCCGCTTCGCCGCGAAAGGTCTTTTCAGCCCAGCCAACCCGATGAGACAGACGCTCTTCGTTGGCCGGCAAGGTGGTCAGGCCGGTGCCGGTGCTGCGGGCCAGGTCGATCAGAGCGGGTAAATCGCTGCTGCGTACGGGACGAACGATCATGCTATCTCCTCAAACGGGCCGCTTGCGCCACCCGTGAAACTCTGTGCTTTCTAGGCATTAAAAGCAGGCATGCTTTTCTAGGTGTCAGACCGCCACCAGGCGCACGCTGGCACCTTCACCGACGCCCAGGGCCTCGGCGGCTTCAAGATCCAGGGTCACCGGTTTGCCCGGTGCATAATCCAGCTCGAGCAATACCGCGCGGTAATCCTGCAACTGGGCATTGGCCACCAGGTACTGACGACCGGCGCCTTTGACCGGCTCACCAATTTTCACCGGCACTACACGACTCTGGGCAATCGAACGGATGCCCGAGACACGTGCGTGCAGGGTCGGGCCACCGTCGAAAATGTCGATGTAATGATCGGTCTCGAAGCCTTCGCGCATCAGGATGTCGAAGGTGATCTGCGCCCGTGGGTGCACCTGGCCCATCGCTTCTTGAGCGGCGTCCGGCAGCAACGGTACGTAGATCGGGTAATGCGGCATCAACTCGGCGAGGAAGGTCCGGCTCTTGAGCCCGCACAGACGTTCGGCAGCGGCGTAGTTGAGGTCGAAGAAGTTGCGACCGATGGCATCCCAGAACGGCGAGTCGCCATTTTCGTCGCTGTAACCGACGATCTCGGTCACCACCGAATCAGCGAAACGCTCCGGATGGCTGGCGACAAACAGCAAGCGACCGCGAGAGTTGAGTTCCGACCAGGCCGAACCCACCAGCTCCGGCAGCACGTAGAAGCTGGTCAGCAGGCTGTTGCCGGTCAGGTCGTGGCACTGGGAGAGCACGTGAATCTTGTTATGAATCTTCAGCTCGCGGGAAGCGTGCACGAAGGTTTCATTACGGAAGCTGTAGAACGGCTCGGAATAACCGGCCGACGCGACGATGGCCGAACAGCCCGCCAGTTTGCCGGTGGCGGTGTCTTCAAGGACGAAGAAGTAGCTCTCTTCACCGTTGAAACTGACTTCGGCAGCGAACGACGCTTCGCTTGCTGCGATCTTGTCGCTCAGGCGTTCGACATCATCCGGCAAGGAGGTGACACCAATCGGGCTGTCCGCAGCCAGACGCTGTACCTCGCCCAGATCAGCCATTTGCGCGGGGCGCATCACCAGCATGGTGTCACTCCTTACTTAACATCAGGTCGACGAAAGGCGCCGACTCGGGGAAAAAAATGCCGGGCAGGCCCGGCACAGAAAAATGGTCTCGACGCCTAACCCTAAGAATAGGCGCCGAGCGGTACCGCAGCCTGAATCAGGCTTGAGTCAGTTTGGCCACGGCGCGCTCGAAGCGCTCCAGACCCTGCTCGATGTCCGCGTCTTCCACCACCAGGCTTGGCGCGAAACGAATCACGTCCGGGCCGGCTTGCAGAATCATCAAGCCTTCTTTTTCGGCGGCGTTGAAGATGTCCTTGGCCTTGCCTTTCCAGGCATCGCTCAAGACGCAACCCAACAGCAGGCCCAGGCCACGTACCTGAGTGAACAGGCCGTACTTGGTGCCAATCTGCTCCAGGCGAGTCTTGAACAGGTCGTGCTTGGCTTTGACACCGTTCAGCACTTCAGGTGTGTTGACCACGTCGATCACCGCTTCAGCCACGGCGCACGCCAACGGGTTACCGCCGTAAGTGGTGCCGTGGGTGCCGACGACCAGGTGTTTGGCCAAGGCTTCGCTGGTCAGCATCGCCGCGATCGGGAAACCACCGCCCAGGCTCTTGGCGCTGGTCAGAATGTCCGGCGTCACGCCGTAATGCTGGTAAGCGAACAGCTCACCGCTGCGGCCCATGCCGGTTTGTACTTCGTCGAATACCAACAGCGCGTTGTGTGCGGTGCACAGCTCGCGAGCGCCTTGCAGGTACGACAGCTCGGCCGGCAATACGCCGCCCTCACCCTGGATCGGCTCCAGTACTACCGCGCAGGTCTTGTCGGAAATGGCCGCTTTGAGCGCGTCCAGATCGTTGAACTTGACGTGAGTGATGCCGGTGATTTTCGGACCGAAACCATCGGAGTACTTCGACTGGCCACCCACGTTAACGGTGAACAGGGTGCGGCCGTGGAAGCTGTTGAGCGCGGCGATGATTTCGTATTTCTCTGGACCGAAACGATCGTGAGCAACCCGACGGGCCAGCTTGAAGGCGGCCTCGTTGGCTTCCGCGCCAGAGTTGCAGAAGAACACGCGCTCGGCAAAGGTCGCGTCGATCAGCTTATGGGCCAGGCGCAGGGCCGGCTCATTGGTGAACACGTTGGACACGTGCCACAGCTTGTTCGCTTGTTCGGTCAAGGCACCGACCAGTGCAGGGTGGGCGTGGCCCAATACGTTAACCGCAATCCCGCCGGCGAAGTCGATCAGCTCGCGGCCAGACTGGTCCCAAACGCGGGAACCGGCGCCACGTACCGGAATGAAAGCGGCAGGCGCGTAGTTGGGAACCATTACCTGGTCGAAATCGGCGCGTTGTACCGCAGCGTGCTCAACGGACATCGGAGTCTCCTGATGAGAAACACTCGCCTGAAACTGGCGAGCGATGGGGGGATTGTAAGGACAGTTTTCAGCCCGGCCTTGCCGCCAAGCGACAACTTCTTATAGCGCAAACCCCGTATTTGAACGGGTTTACGGCAATGCGACAAATAGCGTCGCAAAGGCGCAGTTTAAACCGGCGGCACAGTTTATAGGCGGGGCTGTCGAAGAGTGCGGTAAATATGAACCGCACGCCGTGCTTCGTCGCCTGTTTTCCTTGGGCTCAATCCAAACGCTAAGGGACTGGCGCAATGAATCAACATGAACTCGAACTGACAGCTCAGCCGGACGCGCATTTCCATCCGGCATTCAACAACCTGCCCGACTGGTTATTGAAAGCATCGCCCATGACGCGCAGCGCCCTGAAAAGTGCCCGGCTGCAACGTCCTCACTGGCACGCCACGGCCACCCGCCAGCAACAGCAATCGCTGAAACTGGCCAACGAGGAACACTGGACCCGGCGCAATCGCCTGGAGGCGAGGCTGGATAAACTGCAAAACGCCCGGGGCTTTGCCGAATCACTCCTGAGTGATGCCCTGAAAACCCGCTTCGGCCTCGAACTGGATGTAAAGACCACCTTTTTGCGCCTGTACATTCCTCAGAACGTCCCTTGGTTCCCGATAAAATCCGGCGCCGCCCGTACCTGGACGGTATCGTTACTGGATGCAGCCCTGCACAATTTTCAGGATTCGGAGACAGGGACGGATGCCTACGAGTCCGACTCAACATTTATCACCGAGCCCTCACCCACCGGACAGTTTGAGACGTTGCCGGCGCTGAAACGCCAGCTGCCTGTTCAACGTTTCACCCGGCTGTGCCGGGAACTGGATATCGGCGGCAAGTACGAGGCTTACCTTAAAGAAAACCTCGGGCTGAACAGTCCTGTGGCCGGCGCGGTGGTGAAATCGAACGTCATCGGCACACACAAAGCTGCCCTTCGAGCGGCCCTGCATCTGGCTCGCATCCGCAAAGACCTGCCGGCCGACGCGTTCCATTCGATCCACGGCATCCTGGAAGGCCGCGAGGGCATGCAGCTGGACGGCCAACTTTTGCACTGCCATGACCTATCGATGATGTCTTCACTGCTGACCGGTATCGTGATTTTCGCTCCCAGACTCGAGCGTTTACAGCAGCCAACGCCGATCATCGTCTACGTCCCCGACGATCCGGAGCATCCGCTCAAACAGTATCCCGACTCACTGACGTTCATGAATGAGCTGACCCGCAAACTGCGTTCGCCCGCTTACCAGGCATTCTTCAGCCGGTTCGTCGATCATCAGGAAAGAGGACATTTTTTTGCCGACCTCAGCCGCCGCCTCAGCACGGTAACCTGGCATGAGCACAGGCACGGCGACCCGATGCCCTGCTGGCGAGAAACCCCCGTCGACAAACCCGATTTGCGGTTTTCCGTGAGCCCGGTCAAAACCGGTCTGTGGATTCATCTCTATCAGCAGCAATTGAACAAGATCCTCAACGACGCGCGCACCCTTGCCGTCTCCACCGCGAGTGCCGACCAAGCCGCGCGATGGGCGCAGTGGGACGCCTTCAGCAAAGTCGCGACCACGATTCTTCAAATCGCATCCTTCGTTGCCCTGCCTTTTGTTCCGTTTCTGGGTGAGTTGATGCTGGCCTACATGGCGTACCAGGTACTCGACGAAGTCTTCGAAGGCATTGTCGACTGGGCCGAAGACCTGCAAACCGAAGCGCTCGTACAGGTGATTACCCTCGCAGAATCGGTGGTTCAACTCGGGACATTCGCGGTGGGCGGTGCTTTGGCGGCCGGAGCATTCAGCCGTTTGATGTCCCGCGAAGCGGTGGCTCTGTTCTCCCCGCTCAAACCCGTCGAAACGGTCGATGGCAAAACCCGCTACTGGAAGCCGGATCTCGCGCCTTACGAGCAATCGGTCGATTTGCCGAAAGCCGCCACACCCGATCACCTCGGCCTGTATCAGCATGAAGGCAAAGCGCTGCTGCGCCTTGAAGATAAGCTCTATGCCGTCAAACCGGATAGCGAGACGGGGGGATTTCAGATTGAGCACCCAAATCGGGCCGGCGCCTGGCAGCCGCCACTGCGGCACAACCACCATGGCGCCTGGCAGACAATACTCGAACAACCCTTGACCTGGGATCGGGAAACCGTGCTGCGCCGCCTCGGTCCCAGCGTCGAGTCATTCAGCAGTGCCGAGCGCGAGCAGATCCTGCGAATCAGCGGCTTCCACGACAACGTGCTGCGCGAGATCCATGTCGAAAACCAGCGCCCACCCTCACTGCTGACCGACACGATCAAGCGCTTCAAAATCGACCGTGATATCCAGGCACTGATCGACACCAACGGCGAGCATCCCGACCGCGAGCAAGCGCTGAACCAGCGTCTATCACTGTTCGAATCCCGCTACCGTGAACTGGAAAAAACCGATGATCGCAACATCCAGCTGCTGCAAGGTGTTGTGCAGAACCTGCCAACAGACATCGCGCAAGAACTGGTGAGCAACGCCTCCGGCAGCGAATGGATACAACTGAACGGAGGGCAAGTGCCTCGGCGTCTGAAAGACGTGGCCGTCAAGGCCATGGAAGCGGTCCGTGTCGCCAGGGCCTATGAAGGGTTTTATCTCGAAGGCATGGACAGCCCTGACTATTATCGACTGGCGCTACACAGTCTCGAGTCGATGCCAGGCTGGCCCGCCCGACTGCGCATTGAGGTCAGGGAGTATTCTCCGACCGGTGCATTGCGAGACAGCATTGGGCCGGCCGACGCACCAACCCTCAGGACACTGGTGTACGCGGAAAATGGCACATTTCATGCCCATGAAATGAGCGATCAGCCTGACACCTTTTACCAAGCCCTCCTACAAACGTTGACCGAGGCGGAGCGCAACGATTCAGGCCTTTCTGGCAAAGACAGCGAAGTGCTCAAGCTGCGCATTGCCGAGCGCGCGGCGGGCAAACCGGAACTGCGCACGCTGTTCGCAAAAAACCCTCATCGAAAAACCTTCTACGACCCGACCACCATGCGCCTGCCCGGTGGCACGCAGGGTTACAGCCGCATCAATCATGAGACGCCAACGCTTGACGATCGGGTTCGCGAGGTTTACCCCAGCCTGACCCAGGAAGAGCTGAACATCGTCGTCTCCCGCCTGCAACAGCACCCCAATGGCGTTCGCTCGGAGCTTTCACGCCTGGCCCGTGAACTCGATCGGCTGCACTGGGACCTGGATCGCTGGATCAGCGATACCCCCACCGCTCACCCCGAAACCCGACTCCCGCTGAGTGACATGGAACAACAAGCGGCACGACACAATCGTCGGTTGCTGGCCCAGGAAATCCAACGCAGCTGGAGACGGCAATCCGATCGGGACTTCACTGCGCCGGAGGGGACCGACGGTTATACGCTGTGGTTCGCAGAGCCTGTCCCCGGAGACCTTCCGCAACTGACGGCCGACTTCAGCCACGTCTCGGAGTTGAAGCTGGAAGGCTATCATTCGGCGCAAGGTGTCCACGGTTTCCTGCAGTCATTCACCGGGCTTCGCCGACTGGAATTACGCCGTTTCTCCCTGAACACACTTCCCGATGCCATAGGACAAATGGGGGATCTGGACATATTGATTCTCAGCGATTGCGCGATCAATTTCGACGCCGCTACCTGGTCAAAACTCTCCTCGATGAAAAAACTGGCGATGCTGGATCTCTACCGAAATCCATTCGCAGGTGTGCCGGGCATCGAATCAATGCCGACACTCGCTCATCTGGACCTGAGCCAAACCGGGCTGACTGAAATCCCCGGCGGCGCCCTGCAACACACCGGGCTCAATACCCTTCTGCTGATGAACAACACCATCAGCGAGTTGCCTCCCGGCCTGTTCGAGAGCCCGGTGTGCGAAAAGCGCGGCGTACATCTTTCGAACAACCCGCTCAGCGACGGTGCGCGGGAACTGATTAAAGAGCATTACTTCGAGACCTCTTACGATCTGGGTGTTTCGGCACCCGAGGCGGATATTCAGCGGGTTACTGCGCTGTACCCCGGCATGGAGATCGAACACGCGGGCGACTTCGTGTACGAGCTGCCCGGCACATTGGCAGACGGCAGAACAGAGCTGGCCAAACTGGAAGCGGAACTCACTCAGTTGAGCAGTGACCTCGCCACATGGACAGCCGACCTGCCGCCTCGGCACCCACTGACGGGCGAACCGTTCGATGTACATCAATTGTTTGTCGAGAACGTCAACCGCGACAAGTTCGTGCAAACGCTGGAGCGCTGCTGGCGCCGTGAAACAGAACTGGATGAGTTCAATGATTCACTTGAGCCAACGTTTGAACTGGTCATCAATTTCCCGATAAGCGGAGAGCTGCCGGCCCTGCGCGCCGACTTCAGCCATGTCACATCGCTAGAGCTGCGAAGCGCCAACGGCGTGACACGCATCGGGCGTTTCCTGGAGTCGTTCCCGAAGCTGAAAAGTCTCAGCGTGCGCCAATGCCATCTCGGCAACATTCCCGACGCCGTGTTCAAGATGGGTCAACTGCACTCACTGTCACTTCCCAACTGCCGAATTACGCTGTCGGTGGAGTCGGTAAACGCGCTGGCGGGAATGGAGCTGCTCGACTACCTCGACCTGGGCCTCAACCCTCTGGGACAGACACTTGACCTGCGGCAGATGCCAGACCTGGTGACCCTGCGGCTTAACGACACCGGCATCAGCGAAATACCGCACGGCCTATTTCAGTTGAACGACCTGGACTGGGCAGACCTGAGCGCCAATGCGATTACCGAAGCGCCCAGCGACCTGATGGAAATGCCCGTGGACATTGCAGAGAGCATTTCCTTGAGAGGCAACCCGTTTTCAGAGGAAAGTCTATTGCAGCTGATCAGCTACTACGAACGCACGCGTGTGGACTTTGGTGTGGAAGAGGTGACCCATCGAGGTGGAATGGAGATTTCCACCTCGGAAGGTTCCGAGATCGACGAGTAAATCAGCCGCGCTCGGACGGCACCGACGACAACTCGAACGGACTGCTGCTACGCCGCTGGTTGCGATCTTCCCGCGGCGTGGCGCCGAAGAAGTTGCGGTAGGCGCTGGAAAAATGCGGCCCCGAGGAGAAGCCACACGACAGGCCGATCTGGATGATCGACTTGCTGGTTTGCATCAACATTTGCCGGGCCTTGTTCAGGCGCAGTTCCAGGTAGTACTGGCTCGGCACGCGGTTGAGGTACTGCTTGAAAATCCGCTCCAACTGCCGACGGGACACGCACACATGCTGGGCGATTTCGTCGGTGGTCAGCGGCTCTTCGATGTTGGCTTCCATCAGCAACACGGCTTGCGTGAGCTTTGGATGGCTGGAGCCAAGGCGATTCTGCAACGGAATGCGCTGACGCTCACCGCCCTCACGAATGCGTTCGACCACCAGCTCTTCGGACACCGCACCGGCCAGTTCAGCGCCGTGATCACGGGCCAGCACCGCCAGCAACAGATCGAGCACCGACATCCCGCCGCACGCGGTCAGGCGATCGCGATCCCAATCGAACAGATGGCTGGTGGCGATGACCTTGGGGAAGCGTTCGGCGAAATCGTCCTGCCAGCGCCAATGCACCGCCGCACGATAGCCATCGAGCAAACCGAGCTGAGCCAGTGGATAAACACCCGCCGACAGACCGCCAATCACACAACCTGCACGCACCAGTTGCTTAAGCGCGCTACTGAGCGCTGGCGCCAAAGCGGTCGGTGGCTCGTCCGCCAGCAGAAACAGCTTCTGGAAGTGTTCGAGCTTGCCGGTCCACGGCTCACCCGGCAATTGCCAGGCCCCTTCGGCAGGCGTTTCGGCCTGCAGAAACGAGAGCTCGTAAACAACCTCCGGATGCACCCGCTGAGCAACACGCAAGGCCTCCTCGGCCAGCGCCAGCGTCAAGGCTTTAGTGCTGGGCCAAATCAGGAAACCAATTCGATGGGCAGTCATGGCGGGCAATCCGAAACGAAAACAGTGTTAAAGCCGAAGGCGGCTGCAACCAAATTAGACCATCTGGCGCGCGGTGCGCAGCATGACCTAATTTGGTGCGTAACGGCAGCGATTACTTCAGGCTACCCGAGAGGAATTGTTGCAGGCGTTCGGACTGTGGATTGACCAGCACTTCACGCGGGTTGCCGCTTTCTTCAACCACGCCTTTGTGCAGGAACACCAACTGGTTCGACACTTCACGGGCAAAGCCCATTTCGTGCGTCACCACGACCATGGTCCGACCTTCCAGGGCCAGCGCCTGCATCACTTTCAGCACGTCACCCACCAGCTCCGGGTCGAGTGCCGACGTTGGTTCGTCGAACAGCATCACCTCAGGTTCCATCGCCAACGCGCGGGCAATCGCCACACGCTGCTGCTCACCACCGGACATATGGCCAGGGTAGGCGTCCTTGCGATGGGACACGCCGACCTTGGCCAGATACAGTTCGGCCTTTTCACGGGCTTCGGCCTTGGACATGCCAAGTACGTGAACCGGCGCTTCCATGATGTTTTCCATCGCGGTCATGTGCGACCACAGATTGAAATGCTGGAACACCATCGACAGGCGCGAACGCATGCGTTGCAGTTGTTTCGGGTCGGCGGCTTTCAGCGCGCCGTCCTTGTTCGCCACCAGTTTCAGCTCTTCGTTGTTGAGCAGAATCTTGCCGGCGTGCGGTTGCTCAAGCAGGTTGATGCAACGCAGGAAGGTACTTTTGCCGGAGCCACTGGAGCCGATGATGCTGATCACATCGCCGGCTGCCGCTTTCAGGGACACGCCCTTGAGCACTTCGTGACTGCCGTAGCGTTTATGCAGGTCTTGGACTTCAAGTTTGTACATGCTGTCGGTTCTCACAAAAACAGTCAGTCAGTGGTTTTCAGTGCTTACGCGGGGCCAGGTAGCCCAGCCAGCGGTGCTCGGCCATCTTGAACAGGCGCACCAGAATGAACGTCATGCACAGGTAGAACACGCCTGCGGTGATGTAGGCCTCGAACGGCAAGTAGTACTGAGCGTTCACGGTACGCGCGGCACCGGTGATGTCGATCAGGGTCACGATGGACGCCAGACTGGTGGTCTGCAGCATCATGATCACTTCGTTGCTGTACTGCGGCAGTGCCCGGCGCAAGGCCGACGGCAGCAGGATGCGCTTGTACATTTTGAAGCGCGACATGCCCATGGCCTTGGCCGCTTCGATTTCACCGTTCGGCGTCGCCCGCAGGCTGCCGGCAATGATTTCAGCGGTGTAGGCGCTGGTGTTGATCGCGAAGGCCAGGCACGCACAGAACGTTGCGCTGGACAGCCACGGCCAGAGGAAGCTTTCACGTACCGCTTCGAACTGCGCCAGACCGTAGTAGATCAAAAACAGCTGCACCAGCATCGGTGTGCCGCGGATCACATAGGTGAAGAGCCAGGCACTCATGTTGACGAGCGGCTGCTTGGAGACGCGCATCAAGCCCAACGGCAAGGCGGCCAGCAAACCGAACAGCAACGACAGTGCGAGCAGTTTCAGGGTGGTCACCAGGCCGCCGAAGTACAGCGGCAAGGCCTCCCAAATGACGTTGTAGTCGAAGATCATAGATCAGCCGCCCTTACGCCTACCGAGTAGCGCTTCTCAAGGTGACGCAATGCCAGCAACGAGACACTGGTGATCACCAGGTACATTGCCGCCACAGCGAGGAAGAAGGTGAAAGGCTCGCGGGTGGCATCTGCCGCCTGCTTGGCCTTGAACATCATGTCTTGCAGACCGACCACCGAAATCAGCGCAGTCGCCTTGGTCAACACCAGCCAGTTATTGGTAAAGCCCGGAATCGCCAGGCGAATCATCTGCGGCACCAATATCCGGAAAAACACCTTAAAACTGCTCATGCCGTAGGCCGCACCGGCTTCTGCCTGGCCTTTCGGGATCGCCATGAAGGCTCCACGGAAGGTTTCCGACAGGTACGCACCGAAGATGAAACCCAGGGTGCCGATACCGGCGACCAACGGGTTCAGGTCGATGTAGTCGTCATAACCGAGCAATGGCGCAACACGGTTGAGCAAGTCCTGACCGCCGTAGAAAATCAGCAGGATCAGTACCAGATCGGGAATCCCGCGAATTACCGTGGAATACAGATCGCCCAGCCAGGCCAGCCAGCGTACCGGCGACAGGCGCAATGCGACCCCGATCAGACCCAGAACAATGGCCAAGGCCATGGACGACAAGGCGAGCTGAAGCGTCAGCCATGCGCCATCGAGGATGACAGCCCCGTAGCCTTTCAACATGATTCAGGTCCTCGAAAGTTGGGATGAAAAAATGGCGCAAACCTCAGAGATCCTGCTGCTTGCGCCATTTCGGACGGACGTGCGAGCTATTTACTTGCCGTAAATATCGAACGCGAAGTACTTGTCCTGGATTTGCTTGTACTTGCCGTTCTCACGAATGGCCGCGATGGCTGCGTTGATCTTGTCCAGCTCAGCCTTGTCGCCTTTACGGACCGCGATGCCGATGCCGTCACCGAAGTACTTCTCGTCGGTGAACGCTGGGCCAACGAAGGCGAAGCCTTTGCCAGCGTCGGTTTTCAGGAAGCCGTCATCCAGCAGGGTAGCGTCTGCCACGGTGCCATCGAGGCGACCGGCAGCCACGTCCAGGTAGATTTCGTTCTGCGAGCCGTAAGGCTTGATTTCAGCACCCAGCGGTTTCAGGACTTCTTCGGCGAAACGGTTGTGGATCGAACCGCGTTGCACGCCGATTTTCTTGCCCTTGAGTTCGGCCAGGTTGTCGCTGACCTGTGTACCGGCCTTCATGACCAGACGTGCCGGGGTGTTGTAGTACTTGTTGGTGAAGTCCACGGACTTCTTGCGATCTTCAGTGATCGACATGGACGACAGGATCGCGTCGATCTTGCGCACTTTGAGTGCCGGGATCAGACCGTCGAACTCTTGCTCGACCCAAACGCATTTGACCTTCATCTCTTCGCACAGGGCGTTGCCGATGTCGTAGTCGAAGCCAACGATGCTGCCGTCCGGCGCCTTGGACGCGAACGGAGGGTAAGCCGCCTCGATACCAATTTTCAGAGGCTTTTCATCGGCGAACGTTGGCAGGGACAGCACAGACAGTGCCAGGGCGCCAAGAAGCACGAGTTTCTTCATCTTAGGACTCCATCGGTATAGGGCGAAAACGGCAGAGTGAGCAACAGCCCAATATGCGAATGGGTGGAAACTGAAAGCGGCGCTGCGTCGTAGGATTGTTGTGTTGAATTCAGCACTGATTTCAACGCAGGCAACGGCGAGCGAGTGATCGGCATTCTAACGACAGGCCCGAAGCCGATATTTCTTCAATGCGACAACAAATTACAGAAGCACCGAGAAACCCGACCAAGCACATTGACAGCCCCGCAAATTCATGCAGGAGCAAAAGACAGTGAACCGATCTATATTGCAAATTGCGGGCCCATTATTCGCAAACCCTTCTAATCCGGCAAGCGCAGCGTTATGTCTTATTTTTAGGTGGCCTGAAGAGGCCTTGGAACGGGGCTTTGCGTTTCCCAATGCCTCGTCATTGGGCGAGCGGTTACACATTTAGTTACTTGAAGGGTGGCAGGTAACAGTGGGAAGGCTCCTACGGGGGAGGCCGATAAATATTGGTTGAAGATCAAAATCAAAAGATCGCAGCCTGCGGCAGCTCCTACGGGGCGCGCGATTAGCGTAGGAGCTGCCGCAGGCTGCGATTTTTTGATCTTCAACAACAAAAAGCCCCACCCGGCGCAATGCCGGGCGGGGCTTTCGATGACTCAAGAACAGCCGTTACGCGACGTTCATGGTCTTGTGCGTATCGATCAAATGCTGCACCACACTTGGGTCCGCCAGGGTGGAGATATCCCCCAACCCGTCGTATTCAGCCGTGGCGATCTTGCGCAGGATACGGCGCATGATTTTCCCCGAACGGGTTTTCGGCAGGCCTGGCGCCCACTGAATGACATCCGGCGAGGCAATCGGACCGATCTCTTTACGCACCCAGTTTTTCAGTTCCAGGCGTAGCGCTTCACTCGGCTCTTCGCCACCGATAAGGGTGACGTAAACATAAATGCCCTGCCCTTTGATGTCATGCGGCACACCGACCACCGCCGCTTCAGCGACTTTCGGGTGAGCGACCATCGCACTTTCGATCTCGGCAGTGCCCATGCGGTGACCGGAGACGTTGAGCACGTCATCCACACGACCGGTGATCCACCAGTAGCCGTCTGCATCGCGACGCGCGCCGTCGCCCGTGAAGTACATGCCACGGAACGTCTTGAAGTAGGTGTCGACGAAACGGTCGTGATCGCCATACAGCGTGCGCGCCTGGCCTGGCCACGAATCAAGAATCACCAGGTTACCCTCGGCAACGCCCTCGATGATATTGCCCAGGTTGTCCACCAACGCTGGCACCACGCCGAAGAATGGCCGCGCCGCCGAGCCTGGCTTAAGCGCATGAGCGCCCGGCAGCGGGCTCATCAAGGTGGCGCCGGTTTCGGTCTGCCACCAGGTATCGACGATAGGGCAACGGGACTGGCCGACGTTCTTGTAGTACCAGTCCCACGCTTCCGGGTTGATCGGCTCACCGACCGAACCCAGCAGGCGCAGACTACTGCCATCGGCACCTTCAACAGCGGCGGTGCCCGACGCCATCATGGCGCGGATCGCGGTCGGCGCGGTGTAGAGGATGTTGACCTTGTGCTTGTCGACGATCTTCGCCACCCGGGTGATGTCCGGGTAGTTCGGCACGCCTTCGAACAGCACGGTGGTTGCACCATTGGCCAGCGGGCCATAGACAATATAGGTGTGGCCGGTGACCCAGCCGACGTCGGCGGTGCACCAGTAGATTTCGCCCGGGCGGTAGTCGAACACGCGCTCGTGGGTCAGCGCGGCGTACAACAGATAGCCGCCAGTGGTGTGCTGCACGCCCTTCGGCTTGCCGGTGGAGCCAGAGGTGTAAAGGATGAACAGCGCTTCTTCAGCGCCCATCTCTTTCGGCGCACACACGGCGCCCGCGACTTTCATCAGGTCTTCGTACCAGATGTCGCGGTGCGGGTTCCACTTGATGTTGCCACCAGTGCGCTTGCACACGATGACCTTCTGGATGCTGCTGGTTTCCGGGTTGGTCAGCGCGTCATCGACGTTGGCCTTGAGGGAGATTTTTTTGCCGGCACGCAGGCCTTCGTCAGCGGTGATCACCACTTTCGATTTGCAGTCGATGATCCGCCCGGCCAGGGCTTCCGGCGAGAAGCCGCCGAACACCACCGAGTGAATCGCGCCGATCCGGGTACAGGCCAGCATGGCGACCACGGCTTCGGGGATCATCGGCATATAGATAGTCACCACGTCGCCGCGATGCACATCCTGGCCGCGCAAGGCGTTGGCGAACTTGCAGACTTGTTCGTGCAGCTCGCGGTAAGTGATGTTGCGGCTCTCGGCAGGGTCATCGCCCTCCCAGATGATCGCGATCTGATCGCCACGCTCGGCGAGATGGCGGTCCAGGCAGTTGTAGGAAACGTTCAGAGTGCCGTCGGCGAACCATTTGATGTCGACATGGTGATCGTCGAAGGAAGTCTGCTTCACCGTGGTGAAAGGCTTGATCCAGTCGAGGCGCTTGGCTTGTTCGCGCCAAAAGCCGTCCGGGTTGACGACCGACTGCTGGTACATGGCCTTGTAGGTCGCCTCATCAGTCAACGTGTTGGCCGCAACCTCGGGACGAACGGGATACAGAGAAGCCGCACTCATCTTTCTTACCTCGGTGGAATAGTTGTTTTTGTATGACCCCGTTGTAGCCCGAGGCGAGCCTATAGAACCATTCGACGATGGTAGTAACAAGCCCCTACAAACCCCCCACTCCCCCTGTAGGAGCTGCCGCAGGCTGCGATCCTTTGATCTTCTCACGCCCCAAAACCTCAAAAGATCGCAGCCTGCGGCAGCTCCTACGGGGGCTCTCAGGGATTGTTGCGAGATATGCCAATAGTCTTTATCAAAAGCACACCTATATACGGGCAACTCGCACGCCTAAAATCAGCCTCGCCAACAAGGCAACGTGATTAACCCAGTTGCAGCCCCCACGAAGGCAGTTAATCCAACACTCCAGTCGTCAAGTTCCACACGCAACCCCAAAAAGGTTGCGTGACCCCATTCGACCTTAGAAAGGTAAAATTGAAATGAAAGCTTTATGGGTTCTGGCCCTCAGCAGTCTGTGCGTAACCGCCATGGCAGACGAGATCCCGACTGATGTCGCCAACAACACCGTACCGGTAGAGGAATACACTTATTCCACTCACCTGGACATCGCCAAAGTTATCTCCATGAGCGAAGTTCCCAGTGTTTGCGAAGTTGTACCGGCCCGCATGGAATATGAAGACTCGAACGGTCAACGGCATATTTTGCGCTACAGCGTGATGGGTAACGGCTGCTCTAACGGCTGATCATCAACGCTGAGGTTTTGCTCGTTGCCAAAACCGACATCACCGCCCGACCTTCGTCGGGCGTCGTTGTGTCTGGAAGCAGCGAAACCCGAACCAAAACACTACATGTAGTGTAAAAAGCCGATTTTGGTTGTTTTTTAAACAGGAAACATGATCAACAGTTTCCACCCGAAACTGCACACAATCGCGCCCTGCAAAACACCCTATCTCCCCTGTAAGTCCCATCCCATCGGGCTTGCGGCGTTTTGACAGCAAACACCGACGCCATCAGCTCTGCCGAGTCGCCAAAAATCACCAAAAAAAATCTTCATCGGCCAAAGCCCTGTAAACCCTTGCTCCGCCTTGATTACGCGCCCTGCCGAGGGTTCTCTGAGCCATTTCGCCGCACCACAACCACGAAAAAACACCTATAATGCGCCGGTAAATCGGGCCTGCAACATCCCCTTACAGGAGGATGCAGCACGCTGAGGCCACCGCAGGAGCTGACGACGTTACCTCCGCCCTTAGCGACTTCAGGACACCCGTACACATTTCTGTTTATGCCTGCGTTTTACGCACTAAAACGATTCCTTTAGATCCAACGCGGCCATCAAGCCGTGTGAAATGCCGACCCACCTAGTATTTTCACACGGGCATCTGGCCCTCACGCAGGAGACGACACGTCATGCTGAGCTGGGACGAATTCGACAAAGAAGACGGCGAAGTTGTCGCCAAAGGCGCCAATGCTGGCCACGCTACTGAAGCCAACATGGACCGCCTCGACAGCGCCGGTGGTGCTGCAGCACTTGAAGCCCGTGCCGTAACCGCTACCGACTCGGCTGCGATCATCCGCGCCAAAGCCGCCCTCGACAAACTCGACATCGCCGAAGGCCTGGCCGAACTCGAAGGCGCTTCCGCCCGTGTTGCGGTCGACGAAAAGCGCATGATCAACTGCCGCGCCGACCTCAACCAACTCGTCCCGTTCAAATACGACTGGGCTTGGCAGAAGTACCTGGACGGCTGCGCAAACCACTGGATGCCGCAAGAAGTCAACATGACCGCCGACATCGCCCTCTGGAAAGACCCGGAAGGCCTGACCGACGACGAGCGCCGCATCGTGATGCGCAACCTTGGCTTCTTCTCCACCGCCGACTCCCTGGTTGCCAACAACCTGGTGCTGGCCGTGTACCGCCTGATCACCAACCCGGAATGCCGCCAGTACATCCTGCGCCAGGCGTTCGAAGAGGCGATCCACACCCACGCCTACCAGTACTGCATCGAATCGCTGGCCATGGATGAAGGCGAGATCTTCAACATGTACCACGAGATCCCATCGGTCGCTAAAAAAGCCACCTGGGGCCTGAAGTACACCCGTTCGATCTCCGATCCGAAGTTCGAAACCGGCACCGTCGACACCGACAAAGAACTGCTGCGCAACCTGATCGCCTACTACTGCGTTCTGGAAGGCATCTTCTTCTACTGCGGCTTCACCCAGATCCTCTCCATGGGCCGCCGCAACAAAATGACCGGCGTCGCCGAGCAGTTCCAGTACATCCTGCGCGACGAATCCATGCACCTGAACTTCGGCATCGACGTGATCAACCAGATCAAAATCGAAAACCCACATTTGTGGGATGCTGAAATGAAGGAAGAGGCTTCGCAGATGATTCTGCAGGGCACTCAGCTGGAGATCGAATACGCTCGTGACACCATGCCTCGCGGCGTGCTGGGCATGAACGCGGCGATGATGGAGGACTACCTGAAGTTCATCGCTAACCGTCGCCTGTCGCAGATCGGCTTGAAAGAGGAATATCCTGGGACGACTAACCCGTTCCCTTGGATGAGCGAGATTATGGACTTGAAGAAAGAGAAGAATTTCTTTGAGACGCGGGTTATTGAGTATCAGACGGGTGGGGCGCTGAGCTGGGATTGATTCCTGGAGCTTGCCGCGATTTACAGTTCTGTATCTGAACCGGTAGATCAAAATCGAGTAGGAGGCGGCTTCACAGCCGCCGTCCTCTCACACCACCGTACGTACGGATCCGTATACGGCGGTTCAAATTATGCGATTAAGCCGGTTGATTGCATCCAGTATTGAGACCAGTCCATACCGATCCCACAGTTTCTTCGGTAGCGCGTGATTCAAATGCGCAGCACCGGAACTCCACCATGGGCCTCGGCCATTGAACGCCGATATGCAGGCGCGGTGCCTGCTGAGCCCTAGGCGTATCAGGTTACGAGCCCTTGTTGAGGGCCGCTTCCATTGACGCCATATGGCGCAGCGCAGCTTACGACGCACCCAACCATCCAACTCCTCAAGGGGCCGCTTGCTCTGGCTTAGCTTGAAATAACCTGCCCAGCCACGCAGTACAGGGTTTATTCGCTCAATGACAGATGCCATCTTGCGACCCCGCGCTCCGCGCAGTAGTTCTCTGAGTCGGTCGCGTAAGCGACTCAGACTCATCGTCGCTACTCTCAGCCTCGGTCGTTGGTGCCAGCTCATCCCGTAGCCCAGATAATCACAGACCCAAGGCCTTGCCACGCGACTCTTTGCCCGATTAAGCGTCAATTTCAGACGCTGGCTCAGAAAGCGCTCGACACCGGCCATCACTCGCGCACCAGCCCGCTGACTGCGCACATAAATGTTCGCATCATCGGCATAACGCACGAAGCGATGACCTCGCCGCTCCAGCTCACGGTCAAGTTCGTTGAGCAAGATATTCGACAGCAACGGCGAGAGCGGGCCGCCTTGCGGCGTCCCTTCCTGCCGTCGGCCGGCGATCCCGCCCGACATCACGCCGGCCTCGAGATAGCGACGGATCAGCGCTAATACCCGCCGGTCTTCAACCTGACGCTGCACATAGGCCATCAAAACATCGTGGCTGACCCGGTCAAAGAACTTCTCCAGATCGAGTTCCACGCACCAGCGGTGACCCGCCGCCACATGGGCACGGGCTGTTTCGATGGCTTGGTGGGCGCTTCTGCCCGGACGAAAACCGTAACTGTAGTCCGAGAACAGCGGGTCGAAGATCGGCGTGAGTTGTTGCAGCAAAGCCTGTTGGATCAGACGATCCACGACGCTGGGGATACCCAGTTGTCTTGTCCCGCCTTTGGGTTTGGGGATATCGACGGCGCGTACACCCTGTGGGTGATACTCGCCGGCCAGCAACCTCGCCTTGAGGATCGGCCAATACTGTTTCACGTAGTCCGCCAGTTGGTCGACCGTCATGCCATCGGCACCCGGTGCGCCCTTGTTGCTGACCACGCGCTGATACGCACGCCTGAGGTTGGCGGGTGCAAGCACCCGCTCCATCAGCATGTCCGGCTCCGCGTTCGTCCACGTCACAGACGCCGTCGATACCTGTGCGCTGTCAGCCGTCATCCTCGGATTCTGTCCGGGACTCGGAGTAACAGTCTTCTCTGGGAGAAGTTTCTGCATTTCGGTATTCAACGAGACTTTGACACCTACTAGCGGCATAACTTGTTCAGCCCTTGGTGGCGCGGTTAACCGCCACTTACTACGGCTTCGGCTGACTTCTGCACGCTCATCCCGTCGCCTCTCGACGCTCGGTAGCACAGTGGCAAACGTGCAGATCTCCCAGGGTAATTCGCGCGACCTTCCTGCTTATGCCTGTCGGATCTACGTCGCAGCGTCCCGTGCAAGTATTGGGCTTTGAGGAAGTTTGCCCCCTTACCCCACTGCGCCGCCTCTATCCGCTTCCTGTTCGTCAGGCCAGCAGTTTGCCTCGGGCTTCCTTCAGATTCGCAGTCGCCCGCGACACCCTTGCCTCTGGCTAACACTTCCCCTTGCCGGGTGTGTAGAAGACTTTCACTTCCAAGTCACCAGCAAGACCACCACAGCCAAGCTGATTGCGCTTACGCGCAACGCGCCATGCCTGGCGCACAAACCTAAAAGCCCTGATTTGATCAGGGCTTTTTGTTGCCAATAGAAAACACTTAATTCCTACACAAAGTAGGGAGCATTCCGCATGGATGCTCAGTGATTACAGCAGTAGATGTCTTGGTGGCGGAAGGTGTCGCGGATGTTCAAGTTTTTTTAGTGGACCATCGACGTGGGGCTATGGGTTTTCCTCAGACGACCTGAGAGGTACTTCGGATCATACCGTAGGAAATTTCGTAGACGTCGTAATGGCCACTCAGTATCGTCCGAGGGTTTTCAACCCTCGGCGATTGTATGGACACTGGAAAAAAGAACGACGACTGGAGCGATGCGGAGCTTGAAGCTGCGGTCGATGGCTATTTGAAGATGCTGGCGATTGAGAGAAGTAGCCAGAAGCTTAATAAGGCCCACGAGAATCGTTTACTGCGCGAGGGTGTATTGATCGGACGCAGCAAGGGTTCTATCGAATACCGAATGCGGAACATCTCCACCGAACTCAATGATTTGTGCCTACCGTACATCGTTGGCTACGTGCCAGCCGCACATCTTGGTGCCGGTGTCGCACAACGCGTACGCGCGGCCATGATTGCCAAGGGGGCTTTCAATCCTGACGACTATGCACCGACTGCGGACGCTCAAGCACTGAACGCAAAGGTTCTAAAGCTTGAGCAACAAGAGTTAGTGGGCACTCCTCGTGGTATCGAAAAACCACAACGGGTGAACGGTACGACCTCTTCGTTTTTACGCGATCCGTTGGTCAAAGCCTGGGTATTGAAACAGGCCAATGGGGTCTGCGAAGGCTGCGATCAGGATGCTCCGTTCAAGCAGTCCAATGGATTGCATTTCCTTGAAGTCCACCACGTTAAACATCTGGCCAATGACGGTACGGACTGGGTGACGAATGCCGTGGCGCTTTGCCCGAATTGTCATCGGCGCTGTCATCACTCAAGCGATAAGGAAGCGTTCACCTTGTCGCTTTATACGAAGGTGAAGCGGCTCAAGCGCGAGTAATCGTTGCTCGACCTCGTTGCACATGTTGGGGTTGTCGTTGGCTGGGCGATCGCCATCGCGAGCAGGCTCGCTCCCACAGGGGATCTGCGGCGGCTTTGGGAGTTTTGGTGTTATGGGGGCCGCAGGATTATCTTGCGGCCCTTTTCTTTGGCTGTAACTGCGGCCGAGATCAAAAGATCGCAGCCTTCGGCAGCTCCTACGCCGACCGGGTACACCCGTGGGGTCGAGGCCGTACTCAAATTCGCAGGCTGCGATCTTTTTTGGAGCCCCTTACCTCCCCAACCCACTAATCCGCCATGGGCACACCGCTTCCCTCACCCCGCTCGGTCCAACAATCTCCGGTGTCTGCCCCAGTGACCTCGCGCTCAGCACACTCCCCACCCGCGCAATCAACTGATCAAACCCCAACGTCGCATCCTCCTGTTGCAACTTGCGCAGTTGTTCCACCACGGCGTAGGTGAAGGCGCCGTAGCTGTTGGAGCCCACTTCGTATTCGTTGGCTTTTTGGTTTTCGCGGGCGGCGTAGAGCATCAGCGGCATGTAGGGGCCGTGGTGGCCGTAGAGTTCGCCTTGGCGTAGCAGTTGGGCTTTTTTCTCCGGGCGTAGGCCGGTGGCAGCGCCTTGGGTACTGCGGGTGCGGGTGAGTCCGCCGGATGTGTTGTCGTGTTCGCTGAAGTCGCGGCCGTCGCTGTCGGCGGCGTAAACGCGGCGGTCCCAGTCGCCGGCGTAGGGGTCCCAGCGCAGCATGCGGTGGCGGATGTCGCTGGGTGGGGTGATGCCGCGCACGCGGCCGTTGCCGCGGGTCATGCCGCCGGCGTAGCAGCAGTCGAACATGACGGTCCGTTTGGCGCCGTGGCCATCCGGGTCGAACGGCAGGTGGCTGTAGAACTGGCGGAACAGTTTGTCGGTGAAGTGGGTGTTTTCGTCGTCCCAGTTGAAGTCGTAGAGCACCAGGGTTTCGTCCATGCGGTCGGCTTCGCCGCTGCTGCTGTAGGCCGGCAGTTGGGTGCCGTGGCCGGAATAGAACAGCACGCGTTCGTCTCCGGCGCGGGCGCCTTCCACCAGCCATTCGAGGCGTTCGACGAAGTTTGCCCGGGTCGCTCGGGCGTCGTGCAGTAATCGAATGTCGCCGGCGTCGTAGCCGCTTTCCTGGAGCATGCGGCTGATCAGGTAAGTGTCGTTGATGCAGCCGTCGAGGCGTGCGCTCGGATCCGGGTAATCGTTGATGCCGACCACCAGGGCGCGGCGTTTGCGTTGGCCGCTGCGGGACAGGAACGCTGGTACTTCCAGAATGCCCGCCGCCACCACGTCGCGGGCCAGTTGTGGCCAGAGGCCGGTCTGGCTGGTGGGTGACGACAAGTAGGCCTGGGCGGCGTGATTAAGGTCCAGCAGGTCATCACGCAGCGGCACGCTGAACTCGGTTTGCAGGTCGACCCGAGCGGAGTCTGGCGAGGTGATCGGCCGAGTCAGCAAGCCGTCGTTGGGGTTATACAGGTGGAACCAGCGGCGAATGCCTCGACCGTTTTCGCTCAGGCGCATGACCCGCCCGCCCCACACTTCGCGCATCACCAACGGCAGCGCGATAGGTGAGCCGAAGCTGACGAACACCCGGCCATCGATGCTCTGCAGTGCCGAGTCATTCTTGACCACCGAACGGCGCAAGGCGTCGTAGCCGATCAGGCTGCCCAGCCCTTGGGCGAAGATGATCTGCGGGTCGAAGGCATCAATTTTCGCCAACAGATGTTGGGTCAGTGCGGTGCGCAAGTCGGCGTCTTCGATCCATTGCACGATGGCGCCGACAGTGGTGCGCAGCATCTGATTGACCGGCAGGCCCCAACTGCCAAAATCCTCGTCGGCCTTGCCCCTGGCGTCGTCCCGCAGCATCGCCAGGCCCCGGGTGATCTGGGCGAAATCCGGCCCATCCTTGAGTTGGTCATCGAAGGGTAGAAAGTCGATGTCCTGGTCATCGATGACGCGACCGTTCTGCGCCAGTTGGTTGCGGATCAGCGTGCGCCATTGTTCCTGCCAGTTCGCATCGGTGCTGCCCTGCACGTTGGCGGCCTGCGTGAATCCCACACCGGGCAGGCACAGCACTTTCAGTCGCGCTGGCGCTACTCCCGGCCCCGGCGCTACCAAGGCTTTGCTGAGGGGCGCCGCAACGGCAGGCACCGTTTGACCGTGGGCGATGGCCATCAAATCCTGCAGGCGCCGCAGTTTCGCCTCCAGGCTGTCCGCGCTGGGCGCGGCGGATGTGAGGGCGGCCTGGCCGGGATCAACCAGTGCCCGAGTGCGGTTGTCGAGGAAATTGCTGACGCCTTGGGCGCTGTTCTTCCAGATCTGCTCCGGATCTAGACCGTCGAGGTAACCGGTGGCACTGTCCACCACCTGCCGGCTTTGGGTCGCCAGTTCGGACTCGATCAATGGCAGCCCGACGCGGCTTGGCACGGCGGTGGCTGCCAACTGCTGCGGTGGAGTCACGCTCGCGGCAGTGCGCCAGATCGGCGCGTTGCCGAAGTGCTGGGCCGCGACCACCCTTGCACCGAGGGCGCTGCGCGGTAGTTGGAAATGATCGCAAAGAAAGGCCAGCAAACTGGTGTGATCGTAATGCTGCTGATCGAGCGCGCCGGTCCAGGGAATCAAACCCGGATTGAGCCACGGCGAGGCGAGGATCGCCGGTACGCGGATGCCGAGTCGAGTGAAGGGGTTTGGCCAATCGACATCGGACGTTGCATCGGGTGCAACGCAGGTCGGTGGCACCACATGGTCATGGAAACCGCCGTGCTCGTCGTACAGCAGCACGAACAGGGTTTTGTTCCAGACATCGGTATTGGCCGACAGGGCATTGAACACCTCACCGACAAACTGATCGCCAAAACGCAGGTCTTCCGGTGGATGGTGCGACACATTGGGCCCAAGTTTGCCGTTGAGCAGGCCGTAGCTCGGCTCGATCCACGACAGTTCGGGGAGCTTGTCAGCGGCGACATCCGACTTGAAGTCGTCGATGCTCATGTGCTGCAAACCACCTTTGACCAGTGCCGCCAGCGGGATCGCACCGTCGGAATAAATGCGCACATCGTGGCCCTTGTCACGCAGCAACGAAAAAATACTGTCGCCGCCAAACTGCGCAATCAGGCTTTTGATACCGGCCAGCACCGTGCCCGTGGACGGCATCAGCAGGTGACCATTGCAACTGCCGAGCATGGCGAAAAAACGGTTCGGCCAGGTCGGGCCCGGCACCGAGGCAAACCAGCGGTCGCACACGGTGAAATTGCGCGCCAGCCCCTGGATCGCCGACAGCGGATCATCGGCCGGAGTAGCACCGAACGGGATGTAATTCATCGCCCGCTGCGCCATGGATTGCGACCAGGTTTTGTACACCTTCAGATCGTTGCGAGCCTTGTCGTAGGCGTCCTGCGCAAAGCCATCGAGTTTGGGCGCGGTCAGGCTGGTCTTGAGCGTCACGTCCAGTTGCTTCACCACATCGACAAACTCGTGGCCCAGGTCGAAGCCTTCGCTGTCCTTTGCCGGTAGCGCCGGTGGCGAAGGCGCGGGCGGCGCCCACAGGGCGAAGTAATCGGTTATTTCAGCCGTTTGAGTGATCACCGCTGAGTGGCCACTGGCGTCCGTCAGCGGGTTGGTGCTGGGCGCGTTACGGTTGATGCCCTCGCACGCTGGGTTGATGCGGGTGTAATCCCCCAGCAGATGATCGAAGGAACGGTTTTCCATCATCAGCACAACGACGTGCTCAATCTCGGCGGGCCAATTGTTTGGCATGCTGCGCTCCCTGAAGTGAATTCCCTGATTTCGCAGCGCTCAGGTCTTGGGGGGCTGGATAGTTTTGCTGCCCGTCAGGCGAATCATCTGGCTCAACAGCTTGAACCAGAAGTCGCCGCC
This sequence comes from Pseudomonas frederiksbergensis, assembly GCF_001874645.1. Classification (NCBI taxonomy): domain Bacteria; kingdom Pseudomonadati; phylum Pseudomonadota; class Gammaproteobacteria; order Pseudomonadales; family Pseudomonadaceae; genus Pseudomonas; species Pseudomonas frederiksbergensis. The sequence goes on along the minus strand of NZ_CP017886.1, from coordinate 4,337,425 downwards.
CAACGAGGCAGCCAGCGCCGCCGTGATGACCCCAAACAACCAGTAGCCGAACCAGGCGGCTTTGTTTTTCTGATCGTGGTGTAAAAACGCCGGCGGGTTATTCCAGCCGATAGCGCCCTGAGGCAGCGCCTGCAAACTGCTCAATGCCGAATCGAACTGGCACTGGGCCTTGTCGTCCCGGCTCGCACAGACTTGATCGAACGTTGCGGACGCGTTGTTGGTCACCAGATTGTTGGCCATCTGCATGCCCGCCGCGCGCAAGGTGTCATTGCGCACCAGGCCTTGCATGAGGTCGAACGCGTTGACGTTGAGTACCAGGCAAATCACCAGCGAACAGACCAGCGAGACGATTTTGGCATTACGCCGCATCCAGCCTTCGGCGCGGTCCATGACCGCATTGATCCAGTGCTCCAGCCGGGTCTTGAACGAACACAACAGCTCCTGAGTCGTGGTGACTTTGGCCTGGGCCGCCGCAAGCAATGTCGACAGCGCGCGTCGCAAGTGTTCGGAGGGAACCTGCGCAATGCCTTTGGTCAGGGCCGCTTTGAGTTCGTCGAGGGGAATATCGAGGGTCGTGGTGTCGTCTTTGTGCAGTAGCAGAGTGATCACCACCTGCGCCAGCATCGCCGGGGCCAGGTAACTGGGGCGATTGCCCGGTGGCGCCATGGACTGGATCACCGGGTGATCGAGCACCTGTTGGAAGAACGCCATGTCGCTGTCGTTCAGCCCCTTCAATTTGCCGGTGAACAACAGTTTCAGGGCGTCATAAAGGTACTTCGCCCGGACCTTCTGGAAGAATGATTGAATGATTTCAGTCAGGGCGGTGACGAAAATGCCCAGCAGCGTGAACAGCGCCAACATCCCGAGAATCGCGTCCAGAACGACCGACCCAAACATCCTTACCTCCTTGTAGATGCGGCAGACAGTCAGCTCGGAACATGACCTCAGGAAGAGGAAAGGAGCAAGGCGACCCATCTCACAACGCTAGTCAGGCTATGGGGTCTTGTCCAATGGCGGAGGACGTTGATGCGACGAACGTGAATCAACAGGTGCGCCATCACGCGCCACCCGCTATTAATACGCCACCTACCTCTCAAGGACCCGAGCGCGCATGAAATTCAATACCGCCTACTGCATCAGCCTCGACGACAAGCTGTCGATCTATGACGTGCGCGATCTGAACTTCGACGAGACGGTGGACTTCGACTCGGCCAAGGAGCGCTTTCAGTGCCCCAACGATAACTGTCGTACGGCGTTCGATGCGGCGAATGGGCTGGGGACGTTTAACGCGAAAAACGTCAATTACATCCGGACGCCACACTTCAAGAACCTGCCCGGCACCCGGCATATCGAAGGCTGCGCTTATGTCAGCCTCAGAACGCCGGCATCAGAAGGTGCAGAAACGGACGACGGGCCGGAGGAGCACTTTCCATCGGAGTTGCTGCTGACCCGACGTCAGTATGTGCGCAAGCCGTCCACCCCAATGCCGGATGTCGATGCGCCTCGGAATCAGCCGAAACCTTCTGCCACGACCAGCACTACTGAGCATCCGACCCGCGACACGGCCCCGGACAAGACGAGCGTCTTCGCTCACCCGGTGGAGTGCTTCGTGTCGAATTTCGATGACAAGGACCTGCTCAAACGCATGCCGCTGAAGATTGGCGAGCACACGGCGTCTTACGGTTCGTTCTTCAAGAAGATCGAATACCTGCAGGACAACAAGGGGCTGATTTACTGGGGCAAGATCAAAGCCATCAAGGACTACAACACCAGTTTCCGCATCGACTTCGAGAAAAAGGTCTGGTTCGACAAAAAGCCCTACTCGGTGAACGTCTACCTGAGCAAAAACCTGATCGAGAACTACCGCAAGCGCAAAGCCTTCCTGGAGGAAATCAAAAGCGCCATCGGCAGCGAGCGAGAGCTTTATTGCTTCTTCTATGGCGTGACGCCTGAGCTGAAACACGTGCCGAGCAAGAAAAACCCCGAGCAGACGTTCGGGGTATTCAGTGGTGATATCGAGAATCTGGATCACTTCATTATTCGAGAGGTGCCGGGGTTGGAGGGTTGATAAGCCGCGTTCAACTCAAGCACATGCCGAGCATCACCAGAATCAACAGACCGACGTAAACCTGCGCATGCACCCGATCCGGTATGCGTCCGATCCAGGGCGTTGCCAGGCGAATTCCGAGCATCGAACCCAGGGTCAATAGTGCGAAAGCCAGCAGGTCGACGTAGCCGATAAACCAGGGTCCCAGATCGAACGGTGTGAATCCGGCCATGGCCATGTAGGTCAATGTTCCGGCCAACGCTACTGGCAGGCTCAACGGGTTGGCCATGGACGTCGCCTGAGACATGCTCAGACCACAACGTCGCAACAACGGTACGGTCATGACGCTGCCGCCGACGCCGAGAAAAGTCGCAATCGCGCCAATACTCACGCCACCACCGGAGACTTCCGCCCTCCCCAATCGCCGTGGGGTAATTCCGGCGGGTGCTGTGAGAAAACCGCGTCGTAGCAGGCAATCCACAATTGTGATGCCCAAATAAGCGATGAATGCATAGCGGATCACTTCGCCCTCCATCCACATCGCCGCGATTGCACCCAAGATGGCGCCCAGCCCGATGAACCCGCCAAGTGGCCACAGGTAATGCCGAATGAGATTACCTGCGCGGCGATGTTTGCCGGTGGCGACCGAGGCATTGACGATCATCACGCTGGTCGACGTGGCGACCGCTACATGCATGGCCGATTGGCTGATCGGGTCGTCAGCGCCATGGCTGAACATCAACATCTGATACAGCAAAGGCACCACGACGAATCCACCACCAAATCCGAACAGCACGGCGGTGACGCCGGTCATGCAGCCAAAAAGCGCCAGCAGAAGATAAAACATTGAGCATCGTCCATCGGTTGAGTGGGTCTCGACGATAGAAGGACGGTGCTTGGCCTGCTTCAGCAAGTCAGCCAATAATGTTTGCGTTTACGCCAACTGCTGGATGCTTGCTCTATGCGCAACACGTCGATTGATTTGCTCGACCACACACCACGCGCCGTGGTGGCGATTGGAACGGATTACCCTCACGGGCATTTGCTGCCGCGTCATAGTCATCGTCGGTCTCAGCTGTTGTATGGCGCCACGGGCGTGATGCAGGTCAGCACCGACGACGGCAATTGGGTGGTGCCACCGCAGCGAGCGGTGTGGATTCCAGCGGGCGTGCCACATGAAGTGTTGATGCTCGGGGTCAGCACCCGCAGCCTCTACATCGAACCCACAGCGATGAACGCTTTCGGCAGCAATTGCCAGGTGATCGGGGTTTCACCGCTGGTGCGTCAACTGCTGATGGAAGCGGTGGAGCTGCCGCTTGAATACGCTGAAACGGAACGCGACGGTGTGTTGATCAGTTTGTTGTTGCATGAACTGGCACGCAGTGCCCATCTGCCTCTGCACATTCCGCTGCCTGCGGATAATCGCCTGCTCGCACTCTGCCAGACCTTCCTCCAGCAGCCCGATGCCCATCAGTCACCTCAACACTGGGCGGATCAGTTGCACATCAGCCTTCGCACCTTCAACCGGTTGTTTCGTCAGCAGACCCTGTTGAGTTTTAGCCAATGGCGGCAACGCGCCTGCGTCGTGCTGGCTTTGGCGCGGCTCGCCGCAGATGAGCCAGTGACACGGATTGCCCTGGACTTCGGCTACGAAAGCCCAGCGGCGTTTTCGACGATGTTTCGTCGGGTGCTAGGGCAAGCACCCACCGCCTACCTTGAAGAACCGAAAAAACATTAATCAAAAAATTGAGTTTGATCCGGGCTCAAAACAACTGTACAAAAACACAGTACACGTTGAGTAATCCATCTCGAACCCGGAGAAAACCATGGCCTCTCTTGCGATGAAAATCACCCTGGAACGTATCGCCCTTTTCCAATTCACCCCCGCACACAGCGCACAAGCCCGTGCAATGCTGGGCTGGTCGCTGGAGGCGTTTTCCAGGGAGTCCGGGGTTACCGTTGAAGCTATTCGACGGTTTGAGGCGGGCAGTGAAGTGCTAGACGTCACCCGCCTGGCCCTCGCCTATCGGCTTGAAGCCGAAGGTCTGGTGTTCTTTCCAGGCTTTGCACCGGGCAGGGGCATGAGCGTTAGAGGCTCTACACCTGACCCGGTGGGGCGAGCGGATTACGCGATGATTGAGTGAGGCAGACGTGCAGAACCTACCCCACTAACGGCTCATGGCGCTGGAGTGTGTGAAAGCCTGCGAGCCACGGCCCACAGATTCTCACAGATCCATTATTACGGCTTGAACACCGGAGTTCGCCGCGCCTGGGAGACTTGCTCATAACCGTATGCCAATGCCAGGAGATTGGCCTCACTCCAGCGTGCTCCATAGAAGAAAACCGAGGTGGGCATACCGTCACCGTCGATTCCGGAAGGCAGCATGATGCCGGGATACCCCGCCAACGGCACGACGTTCATGGCAGGCGAACCGACATCCGACACCAGGGCATCCAGTTGATACGCTGTCAGCAAATGATCGATGGCGGCGCCGTTTTCATTGTGGATTTTCTGCCAAAGCTTGTTATAGGTGGGCTCGTCAAAGGCAATCTTGCTCGCTTCGCTCAACGTCAGTTGTCCATACCCCTCGGAGCCAGGAGACCTCTGATTGAAGCACAGCAGGTCGTCCAGATTCCGTATAGCAAGCCCCTTTCGTGTTGCAAGATAGACCGGCAGATCGCGTTTAATCCCCATACTCAGTGCCTCTTCCACCCCTTGCGATTGAGGGTCCTGGAGGTCTACCGGAATCAATGTCGCGCCTGCGGCCTGCATGACTTCCAGAGCCTGGGAAAACTGAGGGTCGGTCTGCACCGCCTCGCTGCGGGTTCCGAACTTGGCCGGGTAACCTATACGTCGTCCCACCAATGCATTCGGAAGCAGCAGCGCCGTGTAGTCACGGCCATTGATGCCGTGTGGTTTACTGACAGGGTCGGCGGGATCCTTACCCGTCATGGCATTCAACAACAACGCAGCGTCGCGAACAGTGCGAGTGATAGGCCCTGGCGTATCGAGTTTGTGGGTCACCGGGATGATTCCGCTGCGGCTCAGCAGACCCACCGTTGGCTTGACACCCACCACACCATTCATGGACGCAGGGCAGATAATCGAGCCAGCGGTTTCCGTTCCTACTGTCAAAGGGGCAAAACCTGCGGCGGCAGCCGCTGCGGAACCTGAACTGGAACCACATGGGTCCCCGCTCAACAGGTGCGGATTTTTTGTCTGCCCACCTCTGCTGCTCCAACCGCTAGGAATGTCTGGGTCGCGGAAGTTGGCCCACTCACTGAGATTGGTTTTTCCCAGAATGACAGCTCCGGCAGCCCGGAGCCGCTGTACGATGAAGGCATCTTGTGCTGCGGGTTGCCCCACCATCGCCAAAGACCCGGCGCTGGTCTGCATCGGGTCAGACGTGTCAATGTTGTCTTTGAGCAACACCGGAATCCCGTGCAAAGGCCCTCGTACTCTCCCCCTCTGACGCTCCAGATCCAGTGCCCTGGCCATTTCCAAAGCATCCGGATTGAGTTCGATGACCGCATTGATCACCGGTCCCTGCTTATCCAGAGCCTCTATGCGTCGTAGCAAGTGCTGCACAAGCGCTACGGAAGTGAGTTGGTTACGCTCCATTTTCGTTTTGATTTCATCGACACTGAAATACTCCAATCTCGATTCTGGTGCCTGTGTTTCGGCGTAGGCGTCGCCTGCAATCGCCAGCAGGACAACCTTGGCAAGCCGCGTGATGCAGCCCTTTAACGTTACATCCATGTGAAGACATCCCTGTTATGACTGATAGCGAGCACCTCAATGCGCTCGCCTTTCAGCCTATAGAAACCGCGGGGAACGTCCGTCATCACTCATCGTTAGTTGATGTATGAATAGTCACCTACACCTGTAGCCGTATCACCCGGCTCACTACTGATACTGGTACACCAGGTTTTCAACTTCCAACCACCAGGCCTCTCCGCGCTGCGGCTGGCCAAGACTGAACGCTTCGCCCATCTGTGGCGTGCTGATGGAAACATTGCGTTCCCAGGCCAAGGCCACTATGCGGTCGAAGGGTTCATGCCAGGCGTGCATCGACAAGTCGAAGGTGCCGTTGTGAATCGGTAGCAGCCAACGGCCCTTGAGGTCGATGTGGGCTTGCAGGGTTTCTTCTGGTTGCATGTGAATGTGCGGCCAGTCGACGTTGTACGCGCCGGTTTCCATCAGTGTCAGATCGAAGGGGCCGAACTGTTCGCCGATCACTTTAAAGCCGTCGAAGTAGCCGGTATCACCACTGAAGAAAATCCGCTTGTCCCCATCAATCATCACCCATGAGGCCCAGAGCGTGCTGTTGCCATCGAACAGTCCGCGACCGGAAAAGTGCTGCGAAGGCGTGGCAATGAAATGAATCCCGTCGACCTGAATGCCTTCCCACCAATCCAGTTGACGCACTTTGCTCGCATCGACGCCCCATTTGATCAGCGTCTCACCCACGCCCAGCGGCGCTAGAAAGTGCTTGGTTTTGTCCGCCAGTTTGAGGATCGACTGATGATCGAGGTGGTCGTAATGGTCATGGGACAGAATCACCGCTTCGATCGGTGGCAGCTCCTCCAGGCTGATCGGTGGTTGATGGAAACGTTTGGGGCCGGCCCATTGCACCGGCGATGCGCGCTCAGCGAAAACCGGATCGGTCAGCCAGAACTTGTCGCGCAGTTTCAGCAGCACGGTGGAATGGCCCAGGCGAAACACGCTGTGGTTGGGCGCACTGAGAAGCTGTTCGCGAGTCAGCGCTTGAAGCGGAATAACACCGACCGGTCGCGTGTTACGCGGCTTGTGGAAAAGCATGTTCCAGAAAATTCGCAGGGTCTTGCGAAAACCTTGCCCCGGTACGGCCTCATGATTGCGGTATTGCCCCTGCTCCTGCCGGGACGTTTTCAGTTCAGTGACGCTATCCGCCTGGGAAGAGAAAGTGGCCATGTTTGAGTGACTCCAGAAAAACCGGCGAGGTGCGGCTTTTCTTATTCGGACGATAAATGGCCAATGCACGCACGCGTCAGCCGCAAACTCTATTTTTCAACCGTTCAACTACACTGAGCAGTGTAGTTTCTAGATTGCAACAAAGCCGTGAGCAAGTAAACTGCCGAGTGTAATTCTTCCCTTTCTCTGCCGAAGCGTATTTATGACAGCTCCACAGCGCCTCACCGACCGTAAACGCGAAGCCATTGTTCAGGCGGCGATTGCCGAATTCCGTGCCAGCGGGTTCGACATCACCAGCATGGACAAGATTGCCGCCACCGCGGGCGTGTCGAAGCGCACGGTGTACAACCACTTCCCCAGTAAAGAAGAGCTGTTCGCCGAAATCCTGCAACGATTGTGGACCAACGTCACCGCGCAACAGGACAACTGCTACCGCACAGACCTGCCGCTGCGCGAGCAGTTGGGCCAGTTGCTGCACTGCAAATTGCAGTTGCTGGGGGACAACAATTTCCTCGATCTGGCACGGGTGGCCATTGCTGCCACCATCCATTCACCTGAACGGGTCCAGGACATGGTGGCGCGAATTGGCGAACGTGAAGAGGGGCTGACCACCTGGATTCGCGCTGCACAGGTTGATGGTCGCCTCAAGCCTGTAGACCCTGGTTTCGCGGCCCAGCAACTACAGGGGATGATCAAGGCATTTGCCTTCTGGCCGCAGATCTCCCTGAACCAGCCGCCGTTGTCGCCCGAGATGCAAACCACTGTCATAGAGTCAGCACTGGACATGTTCCTGACTTGCTATCAGCGGTAACCCTCGCACAACTACCACCACGCCGAGGGTGAGCAAGGTAGGCATGGCTATGCGCTTCAACCGTTAAATGGATTGCAAGGACACTGATGCGTACACATGGAATAAATGACACTATTCATGTGATTTATCCGATGGACGGAAGCTCTGAGTAAAACACAACAAAATATTTCAGAACGGATCTGGTGCAGGGACCTATGGAAAACCAACGAGGCAAAGGGCTGTCATTTGCCAAACGTATTTACAGACCCAGGATGATTGGCCTGGGTATCGGCTGCATCAGCGTAAGCGCCGCGCTTTACCCCTTGGATATGCCGTTCTGGATCTGGGTATTTTTACTGTTCAATGGCCTGTTCTGGCCGCACCTTGCCTATCAACTGTCGACGCGCTCGGCATTTCCCTACAAGGCCGAATTCCGCAACCTCTTATACGACTCGTTTCTCGGCGGGTTCTGGGCGGCAGCAATGCAGTTCACGCCCCTCACCACGGTCACCATCATTTCGATGATGGCAATGAATAACGTTGCGGCGGGTGGCCTGCGTCTATTCATCCACGGAACCGTGGCCCAATTGGTTGGCGTGTTGATCTCATGGCTGCTGCTCGGTGCGGCCTTTACGTCTGCCGTCAGTCAGCTTCAGGTGTACGCCTGCCTGCCCATGCTGACCCTCTACCCGCTGGCGCTTGGTATGGTGTGCTATCGACTGGCGATCAAACTCTCCGAACACAAACGTGCATTGAGTGCCTTGAGTCGTACCGACAGTCTGACCGGACTGCTCAATCACGGCACCTGGAAAGACCTGCTGCAGATCAAGTTTCATGAGTGCCAGCAGCAGCGGGTCCAGGCAACGATTGCCCTGATCGACATTGATCACTTCAAGTCGATCAACGACACCTATGGGCATATCGTCGGCGATACCGTGCTGCGCCAACTCAGCGCTGAACTCAAACGCAACCTGCGCGAGAGTGACCTGGCCGGGCGTTATGGCGGCGATGAATTCGGGGTAATTTTGCCGAATATGCCACTGGAGCAGGCCACAGGCGTGATGGAGCGCTTGCGCGAAGTGTTCGGTAACTACCGCAACCCGCAAGTGCCCGAGCTTCAAGTCAGTTTGAGTATTGGCCTTGCGACCAACCAGATGTCCTTTACGGATGCTGTGATGTGGCTCAATGCCGCAGACAAGGCGCTGTATGCCGCCAAGAACACCGGGCGCAACAAAATCAATATAGCCCTGACGCCTCCGGCCGCCGAACGTACGAGTCCCTCATTGGCATAGTGGCGCTGCAACTGAACGCATGAAGGCGCCAGAGATGGCGCAGACTAATGACCTGCCGGGCTATAGTGAGCCTCAGTCCCATGGCATTGCAGAGAGCATCATGAATTCAACCAAGCCCGAAGAAAAAGACCCCGCAGCCCCCGTCGATCACTTGCGCTTCCACCGGCCGCACGCCCATTTGGCGTCGACCTTTGGCAACGACACGTTTGCATTGAAGGCCGAAGCCTTTGCACGCTTCTTCGGCACCCCGACCTTCCTCGGCGCGCAAACCCTTATTGTCGGGATCTGGATTATCCTGAACGTCACGGGGGTAACGACGTTCGACGTCTACCCGTTCATCCTGCTCAACCTTGCGTTCAGCCTGCAAGCCGCCTACGCCGCACCGCTGATTCTGCTGGCGCAAACCCGTCAGGCCGCGCGCGACAAAGCCCAGTCCGAAGCCGACGCGCTACACCGTGAGGCCTTGGCCGTCGCCAACACCGAGCGACAAGCACAAGCCGCTCAGAACTCCGCGCAGTTACTGGCGTTGCTTGAACAAAACACTCGACTGACCGAGATGACCAAAGAGCTGACCGAGCGCATCGGAAACCTGACCTCGGAGATGCATCAGCACTTTTTGCAAGATCAGCAACGCTCCTGATCAGGCAATCGCACCCAGTGCGATAATTCGTCGAACAGCGTCACCACCGAGCGCAACGCTCGACAATCCGGGCGGGTCAGCAGCCACAGGCTGGTGTCGTAACCGAGCAGGGGTTCGCTCAATGGGCGCAACCCCTGCGCGGGGTCGATCAGGAAATCCGGCAACGCGGCAACGCCAAGCCCGGCGCGCACCAACTCAGTGACCGAGAGCATGCTGTTGCAGCGATAGCTCGGCAGCACACCGGGAAATTGCTGACGACGCCAGATCACTGTCGGATGGTCGGGCAGAAAGTCATCCGGAGCAATCCAGCTCAACTGCGTCAGATCACTCGGCTCAACTGATTTCAGATACGCCGTACTGGCGCAAACCCGATACGACACTGCGCCCAAACGCCGCCCAACCAGATGCTCTGGCGGTGAACGGGTCAGGCGCAAGGCGATATCGGCATCGCGGCGGCTAAGGTTGGCAAAGTCGTTGGAAGTACTCAATTCCAGGGTCAGCGCCGGGTACGCCAGCATGAACTGCGCCAACGCTGGCAACAGCAACGCGTGCAAGACCGAATCGGTGCAGGTCAGACGCACGGTGCCGCTGATGACTTCACCGCCCTGCTCCACGCCAATGCGCGCGGCTTCCAGCGCCTGCTCGGCGCGTTCGGCCTGCTCGGCCAGTGTTCGGGCCAGGGTGGTCGGCAAATAACCTGCACGGCTTTTCTCGAACAACGCTTGGCCCAATGCAGCTTCCAGGCGCCGAACCGCACGAAACACCGTCGAAACGTCGACCTTCAACAGTGCCGCTGCCCGTGCCAGAGAGCCGCCGCGCACCAACGCGAGAATCAAGGCGAGGTCCGGGTAATCCAGCTGATAGTGCGTCAATGCATTGAACACTTGGGCAAACGCCAATATTACTTGCGTGAACGCCAATCTATAGTGGGCTCCAGGAATCAACAAGCCTTGGGAGACACCATGGAAACAAACTCCGAACTACGTATTGCACTGATCGGTGACTACGACCCACAGGTCACTGCCCATCAGGCAATTCCTCTGGCGCTGAATATGGCCGCACACCACGCTGAAGTCGATGTGCACGTTGAGTGGCTGGCCACCGACCACATTGATGCAAACACCCAACTGGCTGACTTCGACGGCATCTGGTGCGTGCCTGCCAGCCCTTACCGCCACTTGGACGGCGCGCTGCTGGCGATCCGTTTTGCCCGAGAACAACAGCGGCCCTTCCTCGGCACCTGCGGTGGTTTTCAACACGCGGTGCTTGAATACGCGCGCAACGTTTTGGGATGGACCGATGCCGAGCATGGGGAAACGTCACCGGACGCCGTTCGTGCAGTACTCTCGCCGCTGACCTGTTCGTTGGTCGAGGCAGTAGACGGCATTCGCTTGATTGAAGGATCGCTAATCGCCAACGCCTACGCGACCACAGAAATTCGCGAAGGCTATCACTGCCGCTATGGCGTCAATCCAGCGTTCGAAGAGCAGTTGCTGACACACAGCCTTAAAGCCACCGGCCACGATTCGGCGGGTGATCTACGGGCCATGGAACTCAGCGACCACCCGTTCTTCGTCGCGACCTTGTTTCAACCCGAGCGTGCGGCGCTAGCCGGTACCCTTCCCCCTTAGTCGATGCCTTTATCAAGGCCTGCGCGAGGAACCGCAGATGATCGCCAACACACCCTCGCCCCCTTACTACGCGGTGATTTTCACTTCACTGCGCACAACCGCAGACCAGGGTTACGAGCAGGCAGCGCAACGCATGGTCGAACTCGCCCGCGACCAACCGGGGTTTCTCGGCGTTGAGTCAGCCCGGGGTGAAGACGGACTTGGCATCACCGTTTCCTACTGGTCCAGCGAAGAAGCGATCCTTGCCTGGAAACAACACGCCGAACACAGTGCAACCCGCGAACGCGGGCGCGCGAGCTGGTATGAAGCGTTTCACACGCGGGTGTGCAAGGTCGAGCGCGCTTATGCCTTCGAACGTCATCCGGCCTGAACCAGGCTGCGCAGCGCGCTAATCTCCGGTAAATCCTCGCGCCGCATGTAGACCCGCAGCGGTTCGGTGATGTTGATCCGGTCGTCAATGTTCTGCTCCAGCAGCAAGCGGATCAGCTCACGCTTGAGGGTCATGGCCTGGCCCTCTGCGGCTGCCCAGACGAACTCGTTGGCGGGGATGATTGCATCGTCGGCGACATCCATGCCGAACGAATCTTCGCTGAAGCGAACGATGTAGTGAGCGGTCTTGCGATTGAAACCGACGAAGCCTTTGAGTTGATCAGCGGCTTGGCAGATAAGTTCGGACGTGATGCGCATGGTAAACCTCACGGATGCGTCCCGATGGACGGCTGAACGATGGTTTACACGCAGGGGGCGGGATAAGAATGTTTCGGGTTTTCCCTCTGACGGGGAAACTGCCGAGGTGGATCGTACTGCAAAGGGCTGCACAAAAGCGCGGAAAAACGCCCCTCACACACGTTAATGTCGGATTGGCGATGGCACATCCGCCGCTCAATTGTTAAAAGATACGTCTTTGAAATCGCTTCTTACGAAAGGACCTCGACTATGCCTGTTACCTTCACCAAAAGTGCCCTGTTGCTGAGCCTGATGCTCGGCCTTGGCCAGGCACAGGCTACCAGCCAGCAGAGCCCGACGGCTCTGGCCACCACCAGCGGGATCCCGCACCCGGCGGTGATCGCCCACCGTGGCGCCTCTTTCGATGCGCCTGAATCCACTGCCGCCGCCTACAAACTGGCGCGCGACCTGGGCGCCGACTACCTGGAAATGGACCTGCAACGCAGCAAGGACGGCGTGCTGTTCGCCTTGCATGACAACAACCTGCAACGCACCACCGACGTTGCGACCAAGTTTCCTGAACGCAAGGACAGCCCGGCCAATGCGTTCACCATCGCCGAACTTAAAACCCTGGATGCCGGCAGCTGGTTCAACACCGCCCACCCGGATCGCGCTCGCCCTGCTTATGCCGGCCTGAAAATCCTGACCCTGGACGAAATCATCGATATCGCCCAAGGCAACCCGCTGCACAAGCCTGGTCTTTACATCGAAACCAAAGAGCCAAAACAGTTTCCCGGCATTGAGCGCGATCTCAAGGACAAGCTTCAGGACCGTGGCTGGCTGAGCCCGGTAGGTTCCACGCTGGCCAAAAACGAGCTGACCGTCGGCCAGGGCAAAGGCAAAGTGATCCTGCAAACCTTCGAGAAGAGCAGCCTCGAACTGCTGCAAAAAGAAATGCCGCAAGTGCCGAAGATTCTCCTGCTGTGGGTGGGCGAAGGCAGTATCGAGCCCAAGTCGAAGGTGACCTTCGCCGAATCCGGTGACAAGGATAAAGCCACCTACTACGCCAAACAGGAACCCAAGGACAAAGCCGAATTCGAGCAATGGGTCGACTACGCCAAGGCACAGGGCGCCATCGGCACGGGCCCTTCGGCAGCGCTGGCCACCGGCGGCGATCAAAGCTATTCGGACCTGGTGAAACCGTGGATGAACCAGTACACCCACGACAAGGGCATGTTGGTGCACGTCTACACCATCGACGATGCCGCGGACTACAAGAAGGTCATGGACGCCGGTGTCGATGGCATCTTCACCAACCGCGCCAGCGAACTGCTCAAGTATTACAAGCGCCCGGCGGCGGGCAGCGTTGCGCAGTTACTTGAGGTCAATGGTTTCTAGTAGGAGCTGGCGCAGCCTGCGATCTTTTGACCTTGATACACACAATCAAAAGATCGCAGCCTCCAGCAGCTCCTACGCCGGTTAGCGTTCTCTACGGGAGATGCTGATCCTTAATGATTGCATTGGGCTCAAGTGAATTTAAGGATGAATTAAGTGGCGCTGGTTAACCTGGTGCCACTTAAACAGCTCACCCAAGGAATGACCCCATGAAAACGCTGACTGCCCTGTTCACCGCCACTGCCCTGACCCTGACTGCCGGTTTCGCCATGGCCGATGTACGCCCGGACCTGATTCCGGGTCTGCTCAAGGACGGCACCGTGATGGACATGGAGAAGCTCAATCAGGCGGCGCTCGCTGAGCACCCGGGCAGCACCGCGGCGAACATCAAGGACACTGAGCTTGAGCACAATGCCAAGACCGGCGCTTATGAGTACAAGGTCGAAATCCGCGACGCCAAGAACCTCGAGTGGGACGTGAAGCTGGACGCCAAGACCGGCAAAGTACTGAGCAACACACAAGAGAAGTAAATCGAACAGACGTAAAAAGGCCGCACAGCCTATGGCTGTGCGGCTTTTTGCGTCTGATGGGTGTAACAGGCAACACCGCCGCGCCGTTACGCCGTCGTACTGACCAACGATCCCGACGTGCTGCTGCCTGACGCCTGCAGCGCTTGCGTCAACGCCGCCGTAGCGGTTTGCAATGAGCCCGAAATGGTTGCGACCTGCGACTGGGCGGCCGCGACTTTCGCCGCTTTGGCATCCGCGCTTTCCTGACTGGCCTGAGCGGCTTGCATCTGTTGCATTTGCTCCTGCAATTGCTTTTGCAATTCGGCGATCTGCTTGCGCAGTTCTTTCACCGTATCCGACTCGCTGCTACTGCTGCTCGAACTGCTGCCGCTCGACGCTGACGCACCACCGGCTGCGACTTTGCCACTGTCGGCGGTCGAACAACTGCCTGTCGCGGTGGTGCTTTGAGTGGTGTCGGCGCTGTCGCTGATGGCGGTCTTGCTGGTGGTCGTGGACAGAGACTGATTGATTGAGACCGATGTGATGCCGACCATGGGCGTTTCCTTCAATGAGGTTAGGAATAACCGAATCATCGACGCGCAAGACCCGCACTTGAGATCAATCGTGTACCGACACGGTTAGCGTGCCGATACACAGTCACGTTTACTAGGAGCCGAGGCGCGCCGTCACCGCGTTCAATTGCCCCGACAAACCGTGCAGGTTGTTGCTCGCGGCTTCAGTGCGCTGCACGTTGTCCAGATTGGTACTGGCAATGCTGGTGATCTCGGTCAGGTTGCGCGAAATGTCTTCGGCCACCGAGGTCTGTTCTTCAGCGGCGGTGGCGATCTGGCGGTTCATGTCGCGAATCGCCTCCACCGACGCGGTAATGCGCTCAAGCATGGCCCCGGCCTGAGTGACCTGTTCAACACTCTCCTCGCTGCGTGACTGGCCACTTTCGATGGCCTGCGCTGCGTCAACCGCGCCGGTCTGCACACTCTGGATGATCTGGTTGATTTCGATGATTGACGCCGCCGTGCGCTGGGCCAGGCTGCGCACTTCATCGGCCACCACGGCAAACCCGCGTCCGGCTTCACCGGCCCGAGCGGCTTCGATGGCGGCATTCAGTGCCAGCAAGTTGGTTTGCTCGGCGATGCCGCGAATCACTTCCAGCACCTTGCCGATGCGCCCGCTGTCGGTTTCCAGTTGGCGGATGACCGTCGCAGTGTTGGCGATTTCGCCGCGCATCTGGGTGATGGTGTGAATGGTGCCCTGCATGACCTTCTCGCCCTGTTGTGCCGACTGATCGGCATCATCGGCGGCCCGCGCCGCGTCGGCCGCATGACGAGCGACTTCCTGGGCAGTGGCAGACATTTCGTTCATCGCCGTGGCGACTTGATCGGTACGGTTGAACTGTTCGTTGGTGCCATGGGCCATCAACGTCGCAATGGAGTTCAGCTCGCCGCTGGCGCTGTCCAGATCCGAGGCGCTGCGCTGCAAGCGGCTGAAGGTCTCGGCAAGGAAATCACGCAACGTATTGGCCGCGACAGCCAGCTTGCCCAGCTCATCCTGACGATTACTCGCCACCGGCTCGGCAAAGCGGCCCTGGCTCAAATGCGCAACGTATTCAATCAACTTGCGGATCGGTTCCACCAGATTGCGGTTGACCAGCCACAGGCTGAACAGGCCAATCAACAGACCCGACGCCAACATCACCAGGATTCCCAACAGCACGGTGCGATCGGCACTGGCGCTGATCAGCGTCGATTGCTCACGACCCTGCTTGCGCAATTCGTTGACCAACTCGCTCATCTGCTCGCTGGTGGCGCGGTCCACGCCCTTGACCGCGTTATCACCTGCTGCAGAATCGGCACCGGCGGCCAGATAGGCCTCTCGACCTTTTTGATAAGCACCGCCCAGTACCCGGTGCGCATCACGCAGGCTTTCAAGGCGGGTTTTGAGTGAGGCGTCGATACCCTGTTGGCGGATCAACTCACCGAGAATGTTCTGTACGTCGCCCTGACGGTCCTCATACTGCTTCCAGTATTTGTCCAGGTCAGCCGGTTGCTTGCCGCGCAACAGGACGTTTTTCCATTCCTGAACCTGGGCCTTGAATTGCAGGTTGGCTTCGTCAATCAGTTGCGAGGTACGTAACGGGCCTTCGATCAGGCTGCGATAGTTCTGCACCCCGCTGGAGAGAAAGTGAAAACAGGCCAGGGCAATCAGCAACATCGCGATCAGGCTGCCGCTCAGCAATGCCAGGATTTGAGTTCTCAGGGATTTTTGCAAAAACATCGAGTGATACTCATGACAGGGATAAGGCTCGCACCAGTAGGGCATGCGAGATGTCCGGACCTCCCTGTCAACAACATGCGGGCCTGACACCAATGTGCCTGAGCCAACTTAAGCGTCATCGGCGCGCCCCTCGATTTCTTGAACCGATCCGACCGTCGGTAGAAACCTCGTTGCGCGACTCATCAAACTGTCACCAAACCGTCAAACAGCATGGCCATGATGCCGCTCATGTGAGCCTGTGGAACGTACGACAGGCATTTCGTCGCAAAATCAGCGGATTAAGCACTTATTGGTTCAGCACCCGCAGAATCGGGCTTCAGTTTGCTACCTTGGTGCCGACTCTTAAGAGACCCGATGCATTCAGGAGGGGGAACCGTGAATCTGTACATCAATCAGCTTCAGAAGAAAGCTGACTTCAAAAGCGCCATCTACGCTGGCGATATCTTCCTGAACACCCAGCTCAATGCAGCAAAAGAACTCTGCGCTTTTGCTCAGGAAAGCATCACCGCCGCGTTTGACGGCGAGACTGACCACCAGGCCCTGCACCGCCTGATGCCGGTGGAAGAGTTCGTCGTGCTGGTGACCCGGCTCAAAGGCCAGTTCACCAATAGCCTGCGGGCGAAAGAGTTGATCCGTGGTTTCACCGAAGAAATCGGTGCGGCCCCCGAAGCATTCATCTTCGACGTGCCGCGGATTCGTGTTGTGCCCAATTACGATTACCTGCACGCGGGTGTCAGCTACGCGTACAAGCCCCATCGTGACACCTGGTACGGCGGCGTCGACTGCCAGATCAACACCTGGATGCCGGTCTATACGATCCAGCCGGACCAGACCATGATGATCAACCCGGCGTACTTCGATAAGCCGGTGAAGAACACGTCGGCGCAGTGGAGCCTTTCCGACTGGATCGGCGTACAACGCCAGCGCGCCAAGGACAACGTCAAGGAAGAAGTCCGTCAGCACCCGGTGCCAACCGAAGACATCGACCCGGCATCCGAGATCCGCATCGCCGGCAACACCGCCGAAATGCTGATTTTCTCGGGCTCACACCTGCACGGCACGGTTCCCAATTACACCGAACAAACCCGCTTCAGCGTGGATTTCCGCCTGATGCACCTTGACGACCTGAAGCACAAGCGCGGCGCGATCAACGTCGACAGCGCGTGCCCGGATGTCGGCGCCGGCTTCAAAGACTATTTCCACGCCCACGACTTCTCGAATTTCCAAGGAATCCAATCATGACCAAGCGTCGCATTACGCCTGCCGAGGCCCAATACAACGAAACCCGCGCTGGCGTTCTCAAGCGGGTCGACGCCGAGTACGTGGCCGATGCCCCCTTCGTGTTCGCCAACCGCATCGGCGTGACCGCTGCGTTGTCGCGCATGGAGCTGTTCAAGAAGGTCGCCGAAATCCCGGGGGCGATCGTCGAGTGCGGCGTGTACAAGGGCAACTCGCTGATGCTTTACATGCACCTGTCGATGATCCTGGAACCCTACGCGATCAACCGTTCGATCGTTGGTTTCGACACCTTCGAAGGCTTCCAGAGCATCAACAAGGACGAAGACCCGGCCGACGTCAACGAGACCATGTTCTCCGACACCGACCAGTCGCTGATCCAGGACATGATCGACGCCAACGACCTGCTGCGTCCGGTCAACCGCATTCCGCGTTGCGAGCTGGTCAAGGGTGATATCTGCAAGACCGCGCCGGAGTGGGTCAAGACCCGTCCGGACCTGGTCGTGGCGATGCTGATCCTCGACACCGACCTCTATGAGTCGACCAAAGTCGCGCTGGAAACCTTCCTGCCCTACATGCCAAAAGGCGCCATCGTGGTGCTGGACGAAGTTGCCTATCGCAACTTCCCGGGCGAAACCAAAGCCCTGCGTGAAGTGTTCGACCTGAACAAGATCGAGCTCAAGCGCCTGCCGTTCGACTCCTGTGTGGGCTACTTCCACGTCTGATCGACCCCGAGCCGCCCGCCCCTCCCTCTGCGGGAGTGGGTCGGGCACCGCTCCGTTTACCCACGCTGCATGAACACCCTCGCGCCTCAGGCTACCCGCCGTTCCAGCATCCGCTCCCGCACCACGTCATACGCCCAGTGGTAGACATAGGTGTACGGCAGGAAAAACAGCAACACGCCGATGTCCAGAATCAACGCCTGCAACAGGCTGACATTCAGCCACCAGGCAATCAGCGGCACACTGACCGCGACCAGACCGCCCTCAAACAGCACGGCATGCAAGACTCGGGTTGCAGCACTGGGAACCAGTGCCAAATGCTTGAGCAGACGGTCGAACAGACCGTTGAACAGCACGTTCCAGGCCAAGGCGATCAGGCCGATGGCAATGGTTGCGACGCCCATGTCGACCATGGATTTGTCCATCAGCCACGCCAGTAACGGTGTACACAGCAAGACCGCCAGCAACTCGAAACCAATGGCCTGAAAAACACGTTCGGTAAAGGATTTGTTGGTGCTCATCATCAAGCTCCCTGGGTGAATGTGGTTGCCATCATCTACCACCACACCGATACTTCATAACCAATAACCATCGATCAAGGCGATAGTTCATGGCCTCACATGAAGTGCTGCTGGCATTCGTCCAGGCGGCGACCCAAGGCTCGTTTTCTGCGGCGGCGCGAAAACTCGGCAAGAGCCAGTCAACCATCAGCGCGGCCGTTGCCAGCCTGGAAATCGACCTGAACGTGACACTGTTCGATCGCAGCAGCCGCAAGCCCGGCCTGACCTCGGCCGGGCATGTCATGCTGCAACGCGCCGAAGACATTCTGGCCGCCACCAGCCGCCTGGAAATGACCGCCGCGCAGTTGTCCCTGGGCGTTGAAGCAAAGCTGACGGTGGCGATTTCCGACACCTATCAATCCGACCGATTTGAAGCCGCGCTGAGTGATTTCGAACAGCGCTACCCGGACCTGGAACTCGAATGCCTGATTGCCGAGTGCGACGATTTGATCGCCCTGGTGCAACGCGGTCGCGCACATATTGCCTTCGCCGAAATGCAGTCCGACTACCCGGCCGACCTGAACAGCGCGACAGTCGACGAGCGTACGGAAATTGCCTTGTTCGTTTCGACCGAACATCCGCTGGCGGCGCTGCAAAAAGTCGACAAGGAAACGTTGCAGCAGCACCGTGAATTGCGCCTGGCGACCATCATCAATCCCTACGAAACCCGTGCCCAAGGCCGGGTCTGGTCGGCGCCCAGTTATCTGATGCTGCTGGAAATGGCCCAAGGCGGTTTTGGTTGGGCGCCCTTGCCGCGTTGGTTGGTCGGGCGTTTTGGTGCGGGCTCGTTGCAGGAACTCAAGGTCCGCGGCTGGCCAAAACCGGTGTCGGTCGACGCCCTTTGGTCACGTCTGCATCCGCCGGGACCGGCGGGAAGCTGGTTGTTGGCCAAGATGCTGGAGTGATCAAAGAATCATGAGGTCCCGTAGGAGCTGGCGTAGCACCGCATTCCTGCGGCAATCACTTGAGCTCACTCAAATCTCCGAGTTTTTTGGTATGAGGGCACCCTGAGTCGTCCGGCAATAAGCCAAATCGACCGTTCAAATAAAATAAATGTCGACGGGGCAAACTGGCTAAAATCCGGGCTTCACCTTTGTCGGACCACGGACACCGCCAGTGACGACCCAACTCGTTCCCTACGAACAGCTGACACCTACTCAGCGCCAGCAACTGGAAGCCATTGAGATCCCTGCCCAGCAGAAGCAATTCTCCGGCGATATCGAAATGGCCTTGTACACCTTGTTGTCAGCACCGCGTGACGGCATCAAGGGCTTTGCCCTGCTCGTCGACGAGATCCCGGTAGCTTTCCTGCTGCTCAAGCGTCCGCCGTTCCTGCCGCACTGGGCTGACGTAAACTGCGCAAGCCTGCACGCGCTACAGGTCGATCACCGCCACCAAGGCAAGGGTTATGGCAACGCCTTCCTGCAAGCCCTGCCACTCGCCGCGCGTCAGGCCTGGCCAGAAATCAAGGGGCTGGAGCTGTCGGTGGATGCACAAAACGAATCGGCGCTCGGGCTCTATCTCAAGCAAGGCTGGGTCGACAGCGGCAACGCTTACAAAGGCCGGATCGGTTATGAGCGGCGCATGGCCCTGGTTTTCTGATCGCCCGGGCAATAACCGCATAACCGTTACAGATCCAGCGCCATTTCATGCCAGGCCATGCCGCCGTGGTCGGACGCGGAAGCCTTGAGGTAGGCGAAACCCAACCCGGCATACAGCGGAACATGCCGTTCCTTGCACATCAGGTTGATGCGGATTTTGCCCAAGTCACGCATGCGGGCAATGAACTCGGTCATCAAGCGCTTCGCCAAGCCCTGCCCTTGAAAGTCCGGATGCACCACCACCGACATGATCACCACCTGCGGTCCATCCGGGTCATGGCCAATCATCTCCTTGAACGCCTCATCAGCCATTTCCACCTGATACGCCGCCCCCGAATTGATAAAACCGGCAACGACGCCGTCAACCTCGGCCACGATAAAACCTTGCGGCCAAGTGGCAATCCGCGTGGCGATTTTCTCGCGAGTGGCCGCTTCATCCCCCTCATAGGCTTCGATTTCGATGGCGAAACAGCGGTCAAGATCAGCCCGTGTGACCTGGCGAATGACAGTCGTAGGTGAGTTCATGGCGTGGCCCGGTCAGCGAAAAAGAGGGCACGAATCATAAATTAATAAGGACTGCATATCGATCATCTTCTGGCCCGTAAAGCCTTCGTATAGCGGCTTTCTTTCGCTTAAGGTTCGGACTATTGCTTGTCCCTGTCTCTGACCATAAATAGGGAAACTCACCATGAGTAGCGTTCAGATCGGCCTTCTTATGCTGTTCACCATCATTGCTTTTGGCTTTATCACGCTGTCGATCGACGTGCTGCGAGCGCGGCGAATCGGCAAAGGCAAATAGTCCAGATGCCTGGAGGCGGCGGCGCTTGAGTGCCCCGCCTCTCAACCCGTTCAGGCAGTTTTGAGCGGCACCCAGATTTCCAGTACACCGGTATTGAGTTTCGGGTTGAAGTCTTCGCTGTAGCGTTCGAACTCCGGGGCATCGGCGACCACACGACCCGACTTCGGCAACCAGGTTTTCCAGATGTACTGAAAGGTTTGCGGCAGGGTGTCCAGCGCACCTTCGTGCTTGAACACCGCGTAGTGCTGGGGCTGTATTTCGATCCAACGGTAGAGTTCTGGCAGGTCATCCAGCTTGCTGATTTCGACACCCGCGATGTACTCAAATCCACCTTTACCGTCCGGGTTGCAGCAGATGCCGTAGGTTACTTCCCCTATTTGCCCTGGAACGTTGCCAATGTGCGGTACGAATTTCTCCCAGAGCTTGGGAATGCCTTCGGTGGTGTCCGCACTAAACCGCCCGCCCAGCCCGGCGATCAACATAAAATGCCCCGTTTCGAAGCGCGGTTCAGCGACCACGCCCTTTTTTGGATCGTCCATGTGTCAACTCCTGCAACTGAAGGTGGGTTCGGCTGCAAGTATAGAAGCCAAACCGGATTCCCCCAGTCAAGGGCCCGGAAGTTCTGCAACAGCCGCCGGGACGATAAATTCCTGATAACCAGAAACAATCACGTAGACCGCGAAATAACAGAAGATCGCTGCAGATGCCAGGTAAGAGTAGCGCAGCAGCTTGTCACCCAAGAGCTTGCCACCCTGGGTCGCCGCCAGGCACAGGGCTACGCACCAGAGCAGCCCGGCGCAGAAGAAACCTGCGAGAAACAGTGCGGCACTGGTCAGGCTGCCGCCCCCGGAACGGGCAATCAGCGTACCGCCCACCGCCGCAAACCAAAGAATCGCACTGGGCGACGACATCGCCAGAAAAATCCCACGGAAAAACTCCCGGCGATGGGAAGCGGTACTAACCTCACTCGCCTCCGCCAACATGGCGCTGTGATGAATCGCCGAATAAATCATCTTTGCCGCGAAGTACAACAGCAACGCCGAACCACCGACCCACAGCACCCAGCGCACGGCCGAGTACTGCAGCAACACCGTCATGCCGGCCAGCGCCAGCACTGCGTAAACCAGGTCGCCGACACAGGTGCCGAGCCCCAGCGCGAACCCCTGAAAATACCCGCGCTGCATGGCGAGCGTGATCATCGCAAGGTTGGCCACGCCGATGTCCAGGCACAGCGAAAGGCTCAGCAAAAAGCCGCTGGAAAACTCCATTTTTCATCTCGTTTAAAGGTGGTATTTGAGTGAGGGCCATCTTCTGCAAGAAGCGTGCGCGCGCTGGCTGATAGCGAAAACGTGCGCGTGCGATCAACAGTGTCATGGAAAATAGTTGAACCTTGCCACTGGACAATCGGCCATCAGCGACCTTATCTTCCGCCACAGGCCACCGCAGTGGCCAGCGTCGCTCGGACGGTTCCGGGCGCTTACGTTATCCGAGGCAACAATGGCCGAACAAGGTTCGCCGCGCCGCTTTGCGCGCATAGATCGACTCCCCCCTTACGTATTCAACATCACTGCCGAGCTGAAGATGGCCGCCCGTCGTCGTGGCGAAGACATCATCGACTTGAGCATGGGCAACCCCGACGGCCCGACTCCGCCGCACATCGTCGAAAAACTGGTGACCGTTGCCCAGCGCGAAGACACCCACGGTTACTCCACCTCCAAGGGTATTCCGCGTCTGCGCCGGGCGATTTCCAACTGGTACAAGGATCGCTACGAGGTCGACATCGACCCGGAAAACGAAGCCATCGTCACCATCGGCTCCAAAGAAGGCCTGGCGCACTTGATGCTCGCCACCCTCGACCAGGGCGACACCGTGCTGGTGCCGAACCCAAGCTACCCGATCCACATCTACGGCGCGGTGATTGCCGGCGCACAAGTGCGCTCGGTGCCGCTGATTCCGGGCGTGGACTTTTTCGCCGAGCTGGAACGGGCCATTCGCGGCTCGATCCCGAAGCCGAAAATGATGATTCTTGGCTTCCCGTCCAACCCGACCGCGCAGTGCGTCGAACTGGACTTCTTCGAACGGGTGATCGCCCTCGCCAAGCAGTACGACGTACTGGTGGTGCACGACCTGGCCTACGCCGACATTGTCTATGACGGCTGGAAAGCCCCGTCGATCATGCAGGTGCCGGGCGCCAAGGACATTGCGGTGGAATTTTTCACCCTGTCCAAGAGCTACAACATGGCCGGCTGGCGGATCGGTTTCATGGTCGGCAACCCGGAACTGGTCAATGCCCTGGCGCGGATCAAAAGCTACCACGACTACGGCACCTTCACCCCGCTGCAAGTGGCGGCCATCGCCGCGCTGGAAGGTGATCAACAGTGCGTCAAAGACATCGCCGAGCAGTACCGGCAACGTCGCAATGTGCTGGTAAAAGGCCTGCATGAACTGGGCTGGATGGTCGAAAACCCGAAAGCCTCGATGTACGTCTGGGCCAAAATCCCTGAAGCCTACGCGCACCTCGGTTCGCTGGAGTTCGCCAAGAAACTGCTGGCCGAGGCCAAGGTCTGTGTGTCGCCGGGGGTGGGGTTTGGTGAATACGGTGACGACCATGTGCGCTTCGCACTGATCGAAAACCAGGACCGGATTCGTCAGGCCGTACGCGGGATTCGCGGGATGTTTCGGGCGGATGGGTTGGCACCAAAAACCAACGCCAGTTAAATCATCCCCCCGTAGGAGCTGGCGTAGCTGCGATCTTTATCACATGCAGTGAACATCAAAAGATCGCAGCCTTCGGCAGCTCCTACGGGAGATTGTTCTTAAACCACCAACGACAACAACATGATGAAGCCCAGGGCCACCACCGACAGGATGGTTTCCATCGCGGTCCAGGTCTTGAAGGTTTCCGCCACGGTCATGTTGAAGTACTGCTTGACCAGCCAGAAGCCTGCGTCGTTGACGTGAGACAGAATCAACGAACCCGCGCCGGTCGCCAGCACCAGCAACTCGCGGTTTACGCCCGGAATCATCCCTACCACCGGCACCACAATGCCCGCACCGGTAATGGTCGCCACCGTCGCAGAACCAGTGGCCACGCGGATCACCGCCGCGACCAGCCAGGCCAGCAGAATCGGCGAGATCTGCGCGCTCACTGCCATGTGACCAATCACATCACCCACGCCACTGGTCACCAGCATCTGCTTGAAGCCACCGCCGGCACCGATGATCAGAATGATCGCAGCGGTCGGCGCCAGGCTGGCATCGAGCAGTTTCAGAATCTGCTTGGAGCCGATGCCCTGACGATGCCCGAAGGTGTACAGCGACAGCAGCAACGCCAGCAGCAAGGCCGAGATCGGGTGACCGATCATGTCCATCCAGGTGCGGAAGAAATGCCCGTCCGGTAGCGCGATGTCGGCAAAGGTTTTCAGCAGCATCAGGAACACCGGCAGCAGCACGGTGATCAAGGTAATGCTGAAGCTCGGCAAAGTGCTCGACTGCGGTTCGCGAGCCAGTTGATCCACCAACTCCTGATTAGGATGGCCAGGGATGTATTTGGAAATGAACGTGCCGTAGATCGGGCCGGCAATAATAGCCGTCGGCAGCGCAACAATCAGACCGTAGAGAATGGTTTTACCGATGTCGGCACCGAACACACCGATCGCCAGCAACGGACCCGGGTGCGGCGGAACCAGACCATGCACGGCGGACAGACCGGCCAGCAGCGGGATACCGATCTTGATGATCGACACGCCGGTACGGCGAGCCACGATGAACACCAGCGGAATCAGCAGCACAAAGCCGATTTCGAAGAACAACGGAATACCGACCAGGAAGGCGGCGAACATCATCGCCCACTGCACGCGCTCTTTACCGAACGCACGAATCAGGGTCTGGGCGATCTGATCCGCCCCGCCCGACTCGGCCATCATTTTGCCAAGCATGGTGCCCAGCGCGAGGATGATCCCGACAAACCCCAGCACCCCACCGAAGCCGTCCTGGAACGCCTTGATGATGGTGCCAATCGGCATGCCCGAGGTCAGCCCGAGAAAAGCGGCGGCGATGATTAATGCAATGAACGGATGAAGCTTGAACCGGGTGATCAGGACGATCAATCCGATCACGGTGATCACTGCATCAAGCAGCAAAAACGACTCGTGGGACATGCCAAACATGGGGGGGTATCTCCTGTTTGTTGTTGTTATTAAAGCGGGTTATTCAAAGGCCGTCAGGACAGCGCTATCTCTTGAAGCAAAACTCAGCTGGCGAGTTTCAAACCATGGTTGAGCCACCATGCATGGGCCTGCCGGGCGAGCTCATCGACACTGTGGTTCGAGGCATCGAGGGCCAGGGTCAAGGACTCGCCAACGGGGGATTCAAGGGTGGCGAACTGGCTGGCGATCAAGGTCGACGGCATGAAATGCCCCGGACGATGGGCCACACGATCGGCGGCGACTTCAGGGGTCAACTCAAGAAACACAAAACCCAGGCCTGGCAAGGCGCTGCGCAAGCGTTCGCGGTAACTGTGCTTGAGCGCCGAGCAGGTCAGCACCGGGCGCTGGCCAGTGGCATCGACGCGACGCAACTCGTCGCACAGGCTGTCGAGCCAGCCGGCACGGTCGTCGTCGTTCAGGGGAATGCCCGCGCTCATCTTTTCGATATTGGCGGCAGGGTGAAAGGTATCGCCTTCAATGCCGGTCGCGCCGCTGAGCAGGCACAGGGCCTCGCTGACGCTGGACTTGCCGCAGCCGGCCACGCCCATGATGACCAGGGCGGTGATGGGTTGACTCATGTAACACCTCAGCGCGCAGACAGCGCTACCTTTGCTACGTGAAACGCTAGTGCAAAAGCAGGCATTGCCGACGCCTTCTTGTCATTTTTATGGGTTGCAGCACGTTCTTTCCCAACGCCAAAAAGCAGGGATCAGGCAAACCCTGCTCAAGCATTTGCAGCCGCATTGAGACAGCGCTACCTTAGTGCCTTGAATTTTGTTTGGCAAGCCGCCCGATGACCTCCACTAAAAACGATAAAAATACCCGCACCACTGGCCGCCCTACCCTCAACGAAGTCGCCCGTCTGGCAGGCGTCAGTCCGATCACCGCGTCCAGAGCGTTGCGCGGTATCAGCACCGTCGCCACCGAACTGGTGGAAAAGGTCCAGCAGGCCGCGCTCGAACTGAACTACGTGGTCAACCCTGCTGCCCGCGCACTGGCCTCGGCCCAGAGCCATTCGGTGGTGGTATTGGTGCCATCGCTGTCGAACCTGCTGTTCATCGAAACCCTTGAAGCCATTCATCAGGTGCTGCGCCCCAAAGGCTTCGAAGTGCTGATCGGCAACTATCACTACTCCCGCGATGAAGAAGAAAACCTGCTGCGCAACTACATGGCCTATCAACCTCGCGGTCTGTTGCTGACGGGTTTTGATCGGACCGAAAGTGCCCGCCGGATGATCGAGACCAGCAACATCCCCTGCGTCTACATGATGGACCTGGACCCGGGCGCCGGCCTGAACTGCGTCGGGTTCTCGCAATTGAATGCTGGCGAAACCGCCGCACAACACTTGATCTCACGCGGCCGTCGGCAGCTGGCCTACATCGGCGCACAACTCGACCAACGCACCTTGTTGCGTGGCGAAGGCTTCCGGCGTGCATTGCAGCACGCGGGCCTGTACGACCCTGACCTTGAATTACTGACTCCGCGCCCGTCATCGGTGGGTCTGGGTGGCGAACTGTTTCTGCAGATGATGGCGAGCCACCCGCAGGTCGACGCGATCTTCTTCGGCAACGACGACCTGGCCCAGGGCGCCCTGCTCGAAGCCATGCGCCACGGGATCAAAATCCCCGAGCAAGTCGCCATCCTCGGTTTCAACGATCTGCCCGCTTCGGCGCACATGGTGCCGCGTCTGAGCAGCATCAGCACCCCGCGTGAAGCCATCGGCCGCCGCGCTGCCGAGCACATGCTGACCTTGATGGCCGGTAATACGATCGCCAAACCTGTGGTCGACATGGGCTTCGAGTTGAAGGTACGCGAGAGTACGTAGGTGTTGAGAACCCCGCCCTCGGACATTCCCGCCATCACCATAGGATGCATCTCACAGACTTGCCGGAAATGCTTGCCATCGATTTTTTTGCGCTTGTCGTAGCCTCTTTGGAGCAGCTTTTAATCGCCCCAAGGAGTCGTATGTCATGCACACGGACCCGCAAAAACAGCAATGGTTACTCTCACGCTGGAGCGAAGCCCTGGCGACCGAGGCGTTCAAGTCTCGCCAGATACATCTCGGCCATCTGGCCGATACGCTCGAGCTCAGCACCCGCGCAAGCTTTCAGCGCTTGGTGCAGGCGCTCCTGCGCGAAGGCCTGCTCAATCCCCAAGCCCTGCGAGCCGAGGGTTTATTGCATTGGCTCACGCTAACCGATGGCGCCCGGTTGTGTTTCGAAGGGCTCATCCCCGCGCGGATGAACAGCTGGGACATCCGGGGCAGCATTACCTTGCATCGCTCTGAATGTCCGGCACAAAAGCTGTTGTTTCCTTCACAGTTGCTGAGCCTGCTCAGTGCGCAACTTGACCCTTTGCCGTCGCCCGAAGTGCTCGCTCGCGTGGCCGAAGAGCTGGATGACAGCTTCTGCAACGCCACCTTGTGTCAGGCCTTTCACCACGGCTGGAGCCGGCAACTGCGTGAACAATTCAAACTCGCCGATGATGATAATCTGCTGACCTGGCTCAAGGGCACCTCCTCCCAGCCGAACCCGACATCGGTGCTTGAACAGTGGGGCACGCTGGGCCATCCCTGGCACCCGAACTACAAAACCAAACTTGGCTTGAGCCCCACTGAGGTCATTGCTTTTTCACCGGAATTCGAAGCCTGCGTGCCAGTCGTCCTGTGCGCTTTGCATCGGCAATGGGCTCACGTTGAATCGTTGAGCGAACCTGAGCATTACCGCGACTGGTGGCAAGGGCATTTCCCGCTCGCGGCCGAGCAATTGATCGGGTGCCTGCGGGCCAGCGGCCTGGACCCGGATGACTACCTGCCCCTCCCCGTCCATCCGTGGCAAGCCGCAAAGGAACTGCCGCGCTCGTTTGCTCGCGAGATTGCCGACCGCCTGCTGGTTGTGACCACCATCATTGCGTTCAACGGTCAGCCCACCATGTCGTTTCGCACCCTGGCGCCCAATGCGGGCCGCTGTTCACCGATGGTCAAACTGCCGGTGGCGCTGCGACTGACCAGCGTGCAACGCACCCTTTCACCACGTTCGGCGCGCATGGGGCCAAGGGTCAGCAGTTTAGTGCTGCGAATACTCAAGCAGGAGCCGCAGGTTCGTGCCGTATTGAACATCGTGCCGGAACGTATCGGCGTGCATTACGCGCCGCAACCGCCCGATGACCAACGCTCCCGGCACCTGGCAGTGCTTTACCGGGACGACCCGTCGAGCGTGTTGCAGCCAGGTGAAATGGCCGTGCCCGTTGGCAGCCTGTTCGCCCTTGATGAACACGGACAACCGTTGCTGCGCCAGTGGGTCAGGTTAGCCCAAGGGGGCGACAGCAGACCCGAACTGCTGCGTTTTTTCCGTGACTATCTGTCGATCGCCGTTCCCGGACTGCTCGGTATCTACCTGATCTACGGGGTCGCCTTCGAGGCGCACCAACAGAACAGCTTCATGATCATGAGTACCGAGGGACAGTTGAGCCGACTGATGGTGCGTGACTTCGGCGACATCCGGATTCACCGCCAGACCTTGCACCGACAAGGCCTCGACCTTCAGCTGCATGACCCACAGATGACGCTGTATGACGATGCGGACTTTGTACGTGACAAACTCTTGCACACCACCTTCATGTGCCATCTCGGGGAGCTGGTTCTGCTCTGTGCCCGCCATTGGAAGATGCCAGAAGAAGCGCTTTGGAATGAGTTGGCTATTCAGGTCAGTGACTGCTTTGACAACCTGCGTGAACGGGTCGAACCACAGCGCTGGGCCATCGAGCGTCTGGCGTTGCTGGAACAGGACTGGCCGGCCAAATCCTTCCTGCGCATGCGCTTGCTCGACAGCACGCTCGACATCGTGGGTCGCTTGAATAACCCGCTTCGCCTGCACTCGTAAAATGCTCGGGAGAACAGCCAACAGGGCTTTCGATCAAGTATCAGCACTTGATCGAGAACCCTTTTTAGTTGCAAGGCGTTTTAATTGAGTTGCAACGTTGAGTTGAACTGACTGATGGCGTCCACCACATGCCGTGAACCCTGCTGAATTTCCAGGATCACCTCTCCCGCTTCATTTGCCAGTTCCACGCCAAGCCCGGTACGGCTCAAACTTGATTGCATGCTCGAAACTGCGCTCAAGGACAAATCGTGGTTCTTGCGCACCACGTCTACAATTTCCACCGTTGCCTGGCTGGTACGTGCGGCCAGGCTACGGACCTCGTCGGCAACGACCGCAAACCCTCGTCCATGTTCGCCCGCCCGCGCAGCCTCGATAGCGGCGTTGAGTGCCAGAAGATTAGTCTGCTTGGCGAGCAATTCAGCATCGCTGATGCCTATCTGTTCACCGTGCGGCGGTGGACTTCCTTGTTTGATATCGACCTGAAGCAATGGCCACCACTGGAACGTTTTCAGGCGCGGATTGGCTCACGGCCTGCCGTGAGCCAGGCGCTGGCGGCGGAAGTGGCGCACGCCTGAAGATTGATCACCGGTGAATGACGCGCCTACAAACTGCTACTGACTTTCGTCGCGACCTGCGCCGGCACCCAGCCTTGCCACACCTGTGGTTGTTCACGCAGGAAGGCTTGTGCGACTTCGCGCGGCTTTTGGTGTTTTTCGCTCATTTGGCCGAGGGTCTGGTTCAGCAGATCGATCGGTAAAGCGACGTTCTCGAAGAACGCCACCAGGTCCGGGTAGTGTGCCTTGAACGGTGCCGATACGCCGATGGCCAGGTTGGCCGGCATCGAGCGCGTACCTTTGGGGTGCGGGTTGTTGGCGTCGGCCAGGGTTTTCCAGGCCTCGGCATCGAAGGCCGGTTCGTCGAGTTTCACCAATTTGAAACGCCCCAACAGCGGTGTCGGCGACCAGTAATAGAAGAGCACCGGTTTGCCACGCCGAATCGACGAACTGACCTCGGCATCCAGCGCCGCACCCGAGCCGGTGCGGAAGTTGACGAAGCTCTCGGTCAACGCATAGGCCTTGAGCTTCTGGCTGTTGACGATCTCCGAAGTCCAGCCGGTCGGGCTGTTGAGAAAGCGTCCGCGAGTCGGGTCTTCCGGATCCTGGAACACGTCCTTGTAGCGCGCCAGATCGGCTACCGATTTCAGTTCCGGCGCCAGCGCTTTGATCCCGCGTTCGGGGTCGCCCTTGATCACGTATTCCGGCACCCACCAACCTTCGGTGGCGCCTTTGACGGTATCGCCCAGACCGAACACTTTGCCCTCGGCCTGTGCCTTGATCCAGGCCGGACTACGCCCCGCCCACTCCTCGCCGATGACCTGAATATCATCCTTGGCCAGCGCGGCTTCAAGGCTGACGGTGCTGCCTGGCAGGGTGTCGGTCGGATAGCCGTAACCTTTCTCGACGATCAACCGCAGGATCTCGGTGATCAGGCTACCGCTTTCCCAGGCGATGTCACCGAAGTGAATCGGCGCGACTTTTTCTGCGGCGGGTGCCGGAGTCGCGCTAAGGCTTGCAGCCAGCAGCAAACTGCCAAGCAGGGGTTTGAATGATCTCATGCGGACCTCTGAAAGCTGGATTTTCTGGACGATGAATGAAGACAGGATTGGTCGCTCCACAGGCTGCAGAGCGCCTGGGAACGGGCCATATAAACGCTGACCGAGCGCTGGGAAATGCCCAGTTCACGGGCAATTTTCGGGTACGTCAGGCCTTCGAACCGGGATAACAGGAACGTTGCCTTGACCTTGCCCGGCAAGCGTGCAAACGACCGCTCCAGGCCATTGAGCACTTGCTGCACCTGGATAACGTCTTCAGGTGACGAACGTGGGCAGGGCTGCTCATGCAGCAACTGATCAAGGTGCTCGTGCTCCAGATCGCGGCGGCGCCAGGACCGATAAATCAGGCGCTTAGCGATGGTGCCAAGCAGCGCGCGAGGCTGACGGATCGGCAGCAGCTGCGGTGAACAAAGCAACTGCTCGAAAGTCTGCGCGGCAATGTCTTCGGCACTGGCGCTGGAGTCGAGGTGGCGACGCAATCGCAAGCACAGCCATTGATAATGACTGCGAAACAATCCGCCCACGTATTCGCTGTGAGAAAGGTCGGTGCCGGACATGGAGGCTCCAATTAATAGGGTTGCGCTGTATGTCCGGTGGTCCGGTGCAGCGATCCTAACAAGAAGCCTTATTCTTTAATAATACTTAAAATCTATTTTTATATATTATTTGGAAATATAAATAACCCAATAGCCCCACGCTCGTTTCAACCCTCAACGCAAGCGTCCAAACCCCAGTTCTTCGGCCTCTTGCCGGTAATTGAGGATGATCTGATAGTCGCTTTCAGTGGCCGGCAAAACCTCGTGGAGCCCCAGGATTTCAGCCACCTCGGGCAGTTCATTCAACGTCTGATTCATCACCCCACGAAGGTGCTCGACGTGCTCATCCGTCAGGCTGGCAACGCCGATATACGGCAAGGTCGGGCTGAACGCACTGCGCGCCATGACTCGTAAACCTTCGACTTCCTGCGGCGCATGCCGCGCCAGATACGCGAAGGTCACGCTGTCGATGGCCGCCAGATCCGCGCGCCCGTCACGCAGCCAGCGCATGCTTTCACGGTGACTGCCGCTGACCGCAACGCAGGAGAAAAACTGACCATTGTGTTGCAACGGGGCGATGCGCTGACGCAGCAGATTCATGCCGCTGTTGGAGTCCTCGCCATTGATCACCGCTCGGCACCCCCGCAGCGCCGGTAGCGTTCGACGTGGATCGTCGGCACGCGTCAGCAGCAAGCTGCAATGATTGCCACTGCTGCTGTCCGGCAGCTCATAACGCGGTCGACCGATCACCCGCACTCGCCCGCGCAGTGCCGTCATCAGTGGATAGCCGCAGGTCTGAGTGAGCAGTAATTGCGGGGCCAGCCAAAGCTCGATCAACGACAAGCCTTCAGCACTCAAGCGAGTGACGCCGAGCCGCTCGACGATGCGTGTCAGCCACTGTTCATTGGCTTGGCGTATCGGCTCGGGGGCGACGTACATCAGTAACTCTGCAAAACCTGAAATCATGCGCGGTTCTCAACTGAAAGGATGCTGCGGACTGTCCACGGGACTGAGCCCGTGTTGACGCAACAGCTCACCATAGCCGCGCACCAGAAACCCGCCACTGCGCGCCTGCCATTGCTCGCGCCGTACGCGATAGACCTGCGGTAAATAAAACCACGGCAAGCCTGGCAGATCGTGATGCACCAGGTGCAGGTTCAGGTTGAGGAACAACCAGCGCCAAGGCCAGGCAGCTTCGTTGAGCACCGTACGTTTTTGCGACTCGGGATGTGGGCGATGTTCATAGTAGGAACGGATCATCGCCACCGACAATGCCGGCACGCTGATCAACAACAGGTAATGCCAGACGGGAACCACACTGTAACGAGCGATGAAGGCCAGCATCAGCACGGTCAACACACCGTGGGTCAGCCACATCAGCCAGGCCTGGCGATTGCCTTGGCGCAAGCGCTGGAATTGTTCTTTGGCCAGCGCCAACAAGGCCAGCGGCGCACCGACGGCGAAGCGCCCCAGTACGGTTTTGTTCAGCCAGTGCAGGCTGCGCTCAAACACTGAACTGCCCTGCCACTGCTGCGCGCTCACGTAGCGACTTTCCGGATCGCGGCCCGGTAACGTCAGGTCTTCGTCGCGGTGATGTAAAAGGTGGCTGTCGCGGTACAAGGTGTACGGGTACCAGACGGCAAAAGGTGCGTAACCGAGGAGTTTGTTCAACGAGGTAAAGCGCGTCGGGTGCCCGTGCAACAGCTCATGCTGGACCGACATCCACAGCACCACGATCGGTATCAGCAGCAGCGTACTCAGCCACAGTCCTAGCCAGGCGCTGGCCAGCAGCACGCCAAACCAGGCCCCGTAGACGCCAATCAGCAGCAGCCAGGTCGGCCATTCGCTGCGACCGGCAAACGTTCGGCGCAGGGCTTCGATTTCTTCACGCTGGTTTTGATCAAGGTAATAGGACATGGCTCGGCTCAGAACAGGACAAGCCAACAGACGAATGTCGGCCTTATCCCCTTCTGTGCAACGGCGCAGGGAAATCTTGCAGATCGATGGGTTATTTATTTAGAAGTGAACGCGGAGCCCGATTGCCGGGCTCCGTCAAAGCGGGCTCAGTGCCCGAACACATCGACCTTTTTGGCCTTCTTGTCAGCGCGTTTTTCAACGGCAGTCTTGGTCGGTTTCTTTTTCGCCGCTTTCTTCGAATCCATGCCTTTGCTCATGATGCACGCTCCACTCACTGGGAATATGAGATCAGGTATACACCTATCTCGTAGCGCTGGTTCTTTTATAATAGGTCCATTTTGCGCAGCGACCCTCTTGCACATGCCCAACACCCAGTACACCCAGCTTGCCGAGCCACTGTGGCCGTTGCTGAACAAGTTCTACCGCCGTCACCAGTCATCGATGAAGGCCGTTCGCGACGCTCAACTGTGGGTGGGCAAGCGCGACGAAATCATTGCCGGGCTCTGTTTGCGGCCGATGGCGGAGGGGTTTTGGCTGACGGGATTATTTGTCGACCCGGCCCTGCGGGGACAAGGCATCGCGGCCGCGTTGATGGCCCAGGCGCTGTTACAGATCAAGGCACCGGTGTGGCTGTTCTGCCACCCTGACTTGCGCGAATTTTATGAACGTAATGGCTTCACCGCAGGCCCGTTGTTGCCCTATGCACTGGCCGAGCGCCTGGCTCGCTACAACCGCAGCAAGCCAATGATTGCCATGGGCCTGGAGCCGGGCAAGTAATCAGCGAAGATCAAAAGATCGTCCGAACGCGGCCCGAACCTTCGGCAGCTCCTACAAAGTTTTGCATGCACCTGTAGGAGCTGCCGAAGGCTGCGATCTTTTAGCGCTTTTAGTCATCAGCCGAAGGATCCAGATCAGGGAACATCACCTCGGTAAACCCGAACTTGCGAAAGTCGGTGATCCGCGACGGGTACAACCGGCCGATCAGGTGATCGCATTCGTGCTGCACCACACGGGCGTGAAACCCCGAGGCGATGCGCACAATCGGCTGGCCTTTGGGATCGAAGCCTTCATAGCGAATGTGCTGATAACGCTCCACCGCACCTCGCAGTCCCGGTACCGACAGGCAACCTTCGAAGCCCTCTTCCAGCGTCGGATCAAGCGGCGTAATCAACGGGTTGATCAGGATCGTCTGCGGTACGGCATCGGCGTCCGGGTAACGTTCGCTGTGCTCGAAACCGAAGATCACCAGTTGCAGGTCGACACCAATCTGCGGGGCTGCCAGGCCGACGCCGCCGACACTTTCCATGGTCTGGAACATGTCATCGATCAACTGCCACAGTTCGGGGCTGTCGAACATGCTGGCCGGTACCGGTGGAGCAATACGCAGCAGACGCTCATCGCCCATTTTCAGAATTTCACGGATCATCGTCAGGCTTCGTCAGTGGTCGGGTCGAGCGAGTGGTCCCTGCCCAGTCCCGAAACGTGTTGTTTTTCGTCGTGTTCGCCGAAGTCCTTTGCGCCAGGATTCTTGCCTTCGGTCGACATGTGATCGATCACCGCATTCATTTCCGCGCCGAGCAACAGCACCGCAGCGGAAATGTAGAAGTACAGCAACAGCACGATGATCGCGCCGATACTGCCATACATGGCATTGTAGTTGGCGAAGGTTTTGACGTAATAACCAAAGCCCAGCGACGCGATGATCCACACCACCACCGCCAGCACCGAGCCGGGGGTGATGAAGCGAAATTCCTGCTTCACGTCAGGCATCACGTAGTACATCAAGGC
This sequence comes from Pseudomonas frederiksbergensis, assembly GCF_001874645.1. NCBI lineage: Bacteria > Pseudomonadati > Pseudomonadota > Gammaproteobacteria > Pseudomonadales > Pseudomonadaceae > Pseudomonas > Pseudomonas frederiksbergensis. The sequence goes on along the minus strand of NZ_CP017886.1, from coordinate 4,302,349 downwards.
CACGGCGACCATCATCAGGATCACGATCACCGGCCAGCGCAAAATCGTCCACAGCGTGACGATGAACTCCTCCATGCCGATCTGCGACGCAATCCACTCCATCACTTGCGGGCCGAGCACCATCAAGGCTGCTGCGACCAGCAGCATGCCGGCAACGCCAACGGTGTAGAAGATCGACAGCGGAAAGCGCTTCCAGATCGGCCGGCCTTCGACCACATCGTAGGCCGCGTTCATCGCGCTCATCATCAGCCGCACACCTGCCGAGGCGGTCCACAGGGCGATGACGATACCCACCGAGAGCAAGCCACCCTTGGATTGCTGGAGCTGGTCGATCACCGGGTTCACTTGTTCCAGCGCTTGCGGCGGCAACACCAATTCCGATTGCAGGCGCAGCCAGGTAAAGAAGTCCGGCAGGTGCAGGAAACCGATCAGGGCAATCAGAAACAGAATGAAGGGAAACAGCGAGAACAGCATCTGATAGGCCAGCGCCGAGGCATAGGTCGACATCTCGTCATTGATGAACTCGGTGACGGTGCGCATCATCACGCGGTGCAAGGGCAAGCCTTTCAACTCCGGGAAAATCATAGCGTCTCCTTTCGCCGCAAAAAAAGTTGAAGTCGGGGGCGACTCAGGGGCCGTTTCCTGCACCAAAGTAACCTACTTGGCGACTTTGGAACAATTTCAGGGGGGTAAATAACAAAAGTCGACAAAAAAACGGCCATCCGTAGATGGCCGTCGCACTGCATTAACGCGGGCTATCGGCTCAGGCTTTATCGACGGTTTTCTTGATCGCATCTTTAACCTTGCCGAGCGCTTGCTGGGCTTCGCCTTTCTTTTCCTGAAGCTTGCCTTCGGCTCGCAGCTTGGGGTTGTCGGTGGCTTTACCCACGCCTTGCTTGACGTTGCCGACCACTTCGTTGGCCAGGCCTTTAACTTTATCGCCAGTGCTGCTCATGGTATTTCTCCTGTGAACATTCAAAGGTCAGTCATTACTTAGGGGTTGACCGGTGGGTGTTGCACAGAGTTTCATTTATTTTCACCGGGTCATTTCATCCGCACATGCAGGTTGGGCTTTATGTTTGCAGGCTTTCCCCCGAGAATGCGCAACGTATTCAGGCCGTGGCGCTGAAGATCCAATCCCGTAGGAACGTTATGAAACTTGATAAAAAGCAGGCCATTGCCCGCAGAAACCAGGAACTCGGCGGTGCAGTGCTTGGCGTCAACAACTGCCATTTCACCGAATTGAACCGCAACCGCAACATCTGGTGGTTTGATATCCCGGTTGCGCGTCTGGCCATTGGTCAGTACGAGTGGGTTCACCTCCTGATGCACACGCCCGCCACCGACGAACTGCTGCACCTGAAAGTACCGACGGTGTTTCTGCGCGAGAAGCTCGAAGGCCTGGTGGTGCGCAACGAAGGCAAGCGCAAGGCGGCCCTGAGCCTGGAGTTGAGCGCCGACAAGGACTCGTACCTTCAGGACATGCGCCCGGCCGGCACCAACGTCAATTTCGCGCAGTTCCGCCTGTAACAGTAAAAGATCGCAGCCTGCGGCAGCTCCTACGCCGAGCGCGCTCCCCTGTAGGAGCTGCCGCAGGCTGCGATCTTTTGATCTGAAGAAACAAAAGCCCCGCATCTGCGGGGCTTTTGTTTGACTAGGCGCTGACCTTCTTCAAGCCGAGTTTCTTCAGCTCTTCATCGCGCAGTTCGCGACGCAGGATCTTGCCCACGTTGGTGGTCGGCAGCGCATCACGGAACTCGACGGCTTTCGGCACTTTATACCCGGTAACGTTGGCACGCATGTGCGTCATCACCTGCTCTTTGGTCAGGGTGACACCCGGTTTGGCGACGATGAAAATCTTGATCGCCTCACCCGACTTCTCATCCGGCACGCCAATGGCCGCGCATTGCAGCACGCCCGGCAAGGTGGCCAGCACGTCTTCGAGTTCGTTCGGGTAGACGTTGAAACCGGAGACCAGAATCATGTCTTTCTTGCGATCGACAATGCGCATGTAACCATCTGGCTGGATCAGCGCGATGTCACCGGTCTTCAACCAGCCTTCGCTGTCGAGAATTTCATCGGTGGCTTCCTGGCGCTGCCAGTAGCCCTTCATCACTTGCGGACCTTTTACGCACAGCTCACCGATTTCGCCCAGTGGCTGTTCAACACCCGCGTCGTCGATGACTTTGCACAGGGTCGACGGCACCGGAATACCGATCGTGCCCACCTGAATGTTCTGGTTTGGATTGACGGTGGCTACCGGGCTGGTTTCGGTCATGCCGTAACCTTCGCAGATGGCGCAACCGGTTACGGCTTTCCAGCGTTCGGCAGCGGCCAGTTGCAAGGCCATGCCACCGGACAAGGTGATTTTCAGTGCCGAGAAGTCCAGCTTGCGGAACGCTTCGCTGTTGCACAGCGCCACGAACAAGGTGTTCAGGCCGACAAAACCGCTGAACTTCCACTTCGACAGTTCCTTGACCATCGCCGACAGGTCGCGCGGGTTGCTGATCAGGATGTTGTGGTTGCCGATCAGCATCATCGCCATGCAATGAAAGGTGAAGGCATAGATGTGATACAGCGGCAGCGGCGTGATGAGGATTTCGCAACCTTCATTCAGGTTGGAGCCCATCAGGGCCTTGCACTGCAGCATGTTCGCCACCAGGTTGCGGTGGGTCAGCATTGCACCTTTGGCCACGCCGGTGGTGCCGCCCGTGTATTGCAGCACGGCAACGTCGCTGCTGGTCGGGTTGGCTTCGGTCACGGGCTGGCCGTGGCCTTTACTCAACACGTCATTGAACTTGATGGCCTTGGGCAGATGGAATGCCGGGACCATCTTCTTCACGTACTTGATGACGCTGTTGATCAGCAAACGCTTGAGCGGTGGCAGCAGGTCGGCCACTTCGGTCACGATGACGTGCTTGACGCCAGTCTTGGGCACCACGACCTCGGCCAGGTGCGCCATGTTCGCCAGGCAAACCAGCGCCTTGGCGCCGGAATCGTTGAATTGGTGTTCCATTTCCCGCGCGGTGTACAGCGGGTTGGTGTTGACCACGATCAAGCCGGCGCGGATAGCACCAAACACGGCGATCGGGTATTGCAGCAGGTTTGGCAGTTGCACGGCAATTCGATCGCCCGGCTGCAAATCGGTATGCTGTTGCAGGTAAGCGGCAAAAGCACCCGACAATTCGTACAGCTCACCGTAGGTGAGTGTCTTGCCGAGGTTACTAAAGGCCGGTTTGTTGGCGAAGCGTTGGCAGGATTGCTTTAACACTGCCTGAATATTCGGATACTCGTCTGGATTGATATCGGCAGCAATTCCAGCTGGGTACTTATCCTTCCAAAAGTCTTCGATCATGGAAGCCCACTCCTCAGCAACGCGAATTCTTCACCGCATTTTGCGATTATTATTGGTGTGTGTTTTTTATTGGTGTCTTTTTATTGGTGAATCCGGCTTTTACCTAGGCCGAGAAGTCACAAAGCGCGCCGAGAGTAGCAGCTTTGCCAAGGGCCTACTAGAGCCAAAAGAAGCCTCCACAGTCACGTTCTCGACTCAAGACAACTCAATAGTCAATTTTAGAGCAAAGATTCTATAGCGCCTTTAAACGCTCTGGAATGAGCCTTTCAAACGAAAAAGATCGCAGCCTGCGGCAGCTCCTACACGTACACACCGCACGTAGGAGCTGCCGCAGGCTGCGATCTTTTTGGAACACCACCGTCTACGATCTGTCAGGCTATATCACGCAGCTCCCGCCGCAATATCTTGCCAACCGGCGTCATCGGCAGCGACTCACGCAGCACGATGTGTTTGGGCACCTTGTAGGCGGTGAAGTTCTCCTTGCAGTAAGCCTTCAGCTCTTCAAGGCTGATACCCGCTTCACGCGCCACCACAAACAGTTTCACCGCTTCCCCGGAGCGTTCGTCCGGCACACCGATCACCGCGCAGTTGGCGACTTTCGGGTGTGCCATGACCACGTCCTCGATCTCGTTCGGGTACACGTTGAAACCCGAGACGATGATCATGTCTTTCTTGCGATCGACAATTCGTACGAACCCGTCCGGGTCGATCACCGCGATGTCGCCGGATTTGAACCAGCCGTCGGCATCCAGCACCTCGGCGGTGGCTTCGGGTTTCTGCCAGTAGCCTTTCATGATTTGCGGGCCCTTGATGCAAAGCTCGCCGCGCTCGCCCATGGGCTGCTCGACGCCGTCATCATTGATGACTTTCAACGTGGTGCCCGGCACTGGCAGGCCAACCGTACCAATACGTGACTTGTCGCCATACGGGTTGGTGCAGGCCACCGGCGAGGTTTCGGTCAAGCCGTAGCCTTCGGTGATTCGGCAACCGGTCAGCTGTTCCCAACGCTCGGCGGTGGCCTTGACCAGCGCGGTGCCGCCGGAATTGGTGAGTTTGAGGCTGGAGAAGTCCAGAGTCTTGAAGTCCGGATGATCCATCAGTGCGACGAACAGCGTGTTGAGCCCCAGCAGCGCCGAGAACCGCCAGTTTTTCAGTTCTTTGATGAAGCCGGCGATGTCCCGAGGATTGGTGATCAGCACGTTGTGGTTGCCGGTGACCATCATGCACATGCAGTTCGCTGTGAAGGCATAGATGTGGTACAGCGGCAGCGGCGCGATCATCACTTCCTGACCTTCGCGCAACAGCGGTTTGCCATCGCTGCCGAACTGGCCGAGACAGGCCCGGGCCTGCTGCATGTTGGCAACCAGGTTGCCGTGGGTCAGCATCGCGCCCTTGGCCAGCCCGGTGGTGCCGCCGGTGTATTGCAGCACGGCGACATCATCGAGGCTGACCTTCAATGGCTTGATGCCCTGGCCGCGGCCCAGGCGCAACGCGCTCTTGAAGGAAATCGCCTGCGGCAGGTCGTAGGCCGGCACCATTTTCTTGACCTTGTCGACCACGGTGTTAATCAGCCAGCCCTTGGCAGTCGACATCAGGTCGCCCATCTTCGCTTCGATCAGGTACTGAATCTCGGTGTCGGGCAGCACTTCCTGGACCTTCTGCCCGAACACATTCAGGTACACCAGCGCCCGGGCGCCGGAATCCTTGAACTGGTGACGCATTTCACGCGCGGTGTACAGCGGGTTGGTGTTGACCACAATCAGCCCGGCACGCAGCGCGCCGAACACGGCAATCGGATAATGCAGGACATTGGGCATCTGCACCGCGATGCGATCGCCGGGCAGCAGGTCGGTCTGTGTTTGCAGGTAGCCGGCGAAAGCCGCGCTGTAGCGCTCCAACTCGGCATAAGTGAGCGTCACGCCCATGTTGCTGAACGCCGGACGGTCAGCGAATTTCTTGCAGGAACGCTCGAACACCTCGATGACCGACTTGTAGGCACCCAGATCGATATCATTGGGTACGCCGGCCGGGCGTTTGTCATTCCAGAAATCAGGTTGCATTGTACTTGTCCTCTTTACCTGAGCGAATCCGGGCCGCCTCTCTGTGACGCTGAAAAGCGGAGCTTCTGGGACACTAGCAGCTATGGTGATTCAGGCAAATATACGCACCGGCGTCATTGATCGTGTGAATCTTGCTGCTGAGGGACACCCACATCGCACGCCCTGCGGTTGATGAGCTATACAATGCAACGACGCCGAGCCTAAACGAAACCGTGCAAAGGAATCGCCATGATCCACGACACATTCTGGTTGACCGCGAGCGACCACAGTCGACTTTTCGTCAACCAGTGGCTGCCTGAAGGCCCGTTAAAGGCGGTGATTCTGCTGTCCCACGGGATGGCTGAACACAGCGGCCGTTATGCGCGGCTGGCGCAGGCTTTATGTGCCGAGGGTTACGGCGTCTATGCGCTGGACCAGCGCGGCCATGGCAAAACCGCCGAAAACGGCGTGCTCGGGCATTTCGCAGACAAGGACGGTTGGCACAAAGTGGTCGGAGACCTGGCCAGCCTTAACCAACACATCGGCCAACACCATCCCGGCGTACCTATCGTGCTGCTTGGCCACAGCATGGGCAGCTACATCGCCCAGGCGTACCTCCTGCACCATAGCGCCAGCCTGTACGGCGCCGTACTCAGTGGCTCGAACTTCCAGCCAGTCGCGCTCTACCGCGTAGCGCGCCTGATTGCACGCTTCGAACGCTGGCGTCAGGGGGCTACCGGTCGCAGTGCCTTGATCGAGTGGTTGTCGTTCGGTTCATTCAACAAGGCCTTCAAGCCCCATCGCACCGCATTCGACTGGCTCAGCCGCGACCCGGACGAAGTCGACAAGTACGTCCACGATCCGCTCTGTGGCTACCGTTGCACCAACCAGCTGTGGATTGACCTGCTCGGCGGCTTGCAGCAAATCAGCAAAGCGTCCAATCTCGCGGAGATCGATCCGGGCCTGCCGTTGCTGGTGATCGGTGGTGAATGTGATCCGGTGAGCGAGGGCAAACGTCTCAAGGCTCTGGCCGACGCACTGCGCGGCGCCGGAAGCCAGTGCATGCAGCTGAATATCTACCCGCAAGCACGGCACGAACTGTTCAACGAGAGCAACCGCGATGAAGTGACCGCGGACCTGCTCAAATGGCTGGCTCAGGCACTGAGCCATCGCCGGCCACCCCGAACCGAATAATGTTTGGTTATTTCACTTAACTCGTCACAGGATTCAAGACACATGACCCAGGTTACCAATACCCCGTACGAAGCCCTCGAAGTCGGCCAGACCGCCAGCTACAGCAAGACCGTCGAAGAACGCGACATTCAGCTGTTCGCGGCGATGTCCGGCGACCACAACCCGGTGCACCTGGACGCCGAGTTTGCGGCAGCGAGCATGTTCAAGGAACGCATCGCCCACGGCATGTTCAGCGGTGCGCTGATCAGCGCCGCCGTCGCCTGCGAGCTGCCTGGGCCGGGGACTATTTATATCGGTCAGCAAATGAGCTTTCAGAAGCCAGTGAAAATCGGCGACACCCTGACCGTACGCCTGGAAATTCTCGAGAAACTGCCGAAATTCCGCGTGCGCATCGCCACTCGGGTATTCAACCAACGCGATGAGCTGGTCGTGGACGGTGAGGCCGAGATCCTCGCACCGCGCAAACAGCAAACCGTGACACTGCCAACGTTGCCAGCGATCAGTATTGGCTGACAACAAAGATCGCAGCCTGCGGCAGCTCCTACAGGGTTTTGTGTACATCTGCAGGAACTGCCGCAGGTTCGGGCCGCGCTCGGACGATCCTTTGATCCAAGCCCTTTCCTTTACCTGCACGCTCGCCGTCATCCCCGAGCACAAAAAAACGCCAGACTGTTTGAATCAAGACGACCGATCGATGAATCCCGAAAAGCTTGAACTGCTGATCACCCGCGAAATGCCCTTTGGCAAATACAAGGGGCGCATCATTGCCGACCTGCCCGGCCAATACCTGAACTGGTTCGCCCGCGAGGGTTTTCCCCACGGTGAATTGGGTGGCTTGTTGGCCCTGATGCAGGAAATCGATCACAACGGACTGTCCGACTTGCTCGACCCGCTGCGCGCCAAGCACGGCAAACCCAAACCTCGCCACTGACCACCCATGGAAGGAGTTGCCCCATGCCCGAAAACACTCGCCGCGCCCTGGATGAAACTTTTTGGCGGACATTCGCCGACCGCTACGAGGTCCAGCCAGGTCCGATCAACCTTGAGAACGGTTACTTCGGCCGCATGTCGCGTACCGTGGTCGAGGAGTATCAGCGCAACATCGAACTCATCAACCGCAGCAACTCGGTGCATGTGCGCCAGCGCTTCGAAAAACTCGAAAGCGTAGAAATACGCGGGCAGCTAGCCAAGCTCTTACGGGTGCCCGCCGAGGCGGTTGCCCTGACCCGCAGCGCTTCGGACGCGCTGCAATCGCTGATTCGCAACTACAACGGCTTGCAGCCGGGCGATCAGGTGCTGCTCTGCGATCTGGAATACGACACGGTCAAAAGTGCGATGCGCTGGCTGGCACGCCATCGCGGTGTCGAAGTGATCGAGATCGAACACTCCCACCCCGCCAGCTTCGAGACACTGGTGGCGAGCTACCGCGAGGCGTTCGTGCGTTATCCACGGCTCAAGCTGATGGCGCTGACCCACGTCACCCATCGCACCGGCCTGGTGATGCCGGTCAAGGCGATTGCCGCGGCGGCCAAAGAGCACGGGGTCGACGTGATCCTCGACGGAGCCCACGCCCTCGGCCAGATCGAATTCAACCTCGATGAACTGGGTATCTCTTTTGCCGGCTACAACCTGCACAAATGGATCGGTGCACCGCTGACCCTGGGTTTTATTTACATCGCACCACAACGTCTGGTCGACATTGACCCCGACATGGGCGAGTTTCATTTCCCGGTCACCGACATCCGCTCACGCACGCCTTACAGCACGTCCAACATTCCGGCACTACTGACCTTGCCGCTGGTGTTCGAAGAGCATCATTCCATCGGCGGAGCGGCCGCCAAGGGTGCGCGGCTCAATTACCTGCGCAATCTGTGGGTCGAGGCCGTTCGCGACGTGCCGGGCATTGAAGTCATGACCCCGGATGACCCGCGACTGTATTGCGGCATCACCTCGATGCGTTTCACCCGGCATGCCGACCAGCAAGCGATGGTCGACCGCCTGCTCAACGACTACAACCTGTTCACCGTGGCCCGCAGCGGTTCGGCGTGCGGCAGCTGTATTCGCATTACACCGGGCCTGACCAGCACCGCACAAGAAATGCGCCTGTTGGCACAAGCCCTGATTGAACTGAGTTGAGGCAATAGTTGCCAAGGTTTGCAGGCAAAAAAAAACGGCGCACTGACCAAGTGCGCCGTAAAGCCGTAGAACACAACTACAACGATCCTGCGTAAAAAACAGCCGACAAAACCAATCAGTCCAGCAGGGCCAACGCCTCGGCGGTGCACGCCTGGATTCGTGCCCAGTCGCCGTTCTTGATCCACTCCGGATCAAGCATCCAGCTACCGCCAACGCACATCACGTTTTTCAGCGCCATGTAGCTCTTGATGTTGGCTGGGCCAACGCCGCCAGTCGGGCAGAAGCGCACTTCGCCGAACGGGCCGCCAAGGGCTTTGATGGCTGCCACACCACCGCTGACTTCCGCCGGGAACAGCTTGAAGCGGCGATAGCCCAGGGCGTAGCCCTCCATGATCCCGGAGGCGTTGCTGATACCCGGCAACAGCGGAATCGGGCTGGCGACGCTGGCTTCCAGCAGGTCGCGGGTAATGCCTGGGGTCACGATGAACTGCGAACCGGCGGCTTCAGCGGCGGCCAGCATCGTGCGATCGAGTACGGTGCCGGCACCGGTGACCAGCTCCGGACGCTGCTCACGCAGAATCTGGATGGCCTTGAGTCCGAACTGCGAACGCAGGGTCACTTCCAGGGCCGTTAACCCACCCGCTGCAAGGGCATCGGCCAGTGGCAGAATGTCTTGCTCACGGGCAATGGTGATCACCGGCAAAATCCGCGCCTTGACGCAGAGGCTGTCGATCAGGGCAACTTTGTCCGCCATGGAAACGGTCGGTTGAGTGTTTGTCATAGCGGCTGATCCTTGGCTCATGGGCACCAGTAAATCTCTAACGTGGGTTGCAGAAACGCACGAATCGGCATTGCGGCGACATCGTCACCGGCCAGTGCGGCACTCAGGGTGGTCAACTTGGACTGACCGGAAATCGATAGCACGGTGAACTGTGCCGAGGCCAGCAGCGCACGACTCATGGTCAGGCGCTGATGCGGCACCGTCGGCGCCAGCATCGGCCAGCAACGACGCGTGCCGTCGGCCTGCAAGGCGTCGGCGAGGTTCGGGCTATTGGGGAACAGCGAAGCCGTGTGACCGTCGTCGCCCATCCCCAGCACCAGCACGTCGATTGCCGGCAACTCGGCGAGCAAGCGGTCGGCTTGTTCGGCAGCGTGTTCGAGGCTGGCAGTGGCGCTGTAGAGGCCAAGAAACTTTGCCTTGGCCGCCGGGCCTTGCAACAGATAGCGCTTGAGCAGACCGGCATTGCTGTCAGCGTGTTCCACCGGCACCCAACGCTCGTCGGCCAGGGTCACCACAACCCTTGACCAGTCCAGAGCCTGCTTGGCCAGATGCTGGAAAAACGCCACCGGGCTGCGTCCGCCGGACACTACCAGCGTCGCGGTGCCCCGGGCATCGATGGCGTCGCCGAGGTGCTTGGCCACTGTCAGTGCCAGGCCTTCAGCCAGCAACACCGGGCTGCGAAACTCATGAGCGCTGACGCCCTGAGGCAGTTTGAATTCAGATATCGCCATACCACGACCTCCCGTCCCGCGTGATCAGTGCAATGGAGCTCATCGGTCCCCAGGAGCCCGCCGCATACGGCTTGGGCGCATCACCGGACTTCTTCCACCCGGCGATCAGCTGGTCACACCACTTCCACGCGGCTTCGATTTCATCTTTACGGACAAACAGGTTCTGATTGCCGCGCATCACTTCCAGCAACAACCGCTCGTAGGCATCGGGGATCCGCGCGCTGCGATAGGTATCGGAAAAATTCAGCTGCAACGGACCGCTACGCAGCTGCATGCCCTTGTCCAGGCCTTGTTCTTTGGTCATCACGCGCAAGGAAATACCTTCGTCCGGTTGCAGGCGGATGATCAGTTTGTTGCTGATCTGCAAGCGCTGCTCGGGAGCGAAGATGTAGTGCGACGGTTCCTTGAAGTGGATGACGATCTGCGACAGTTTCTGCGGCATGCGTTTACCGGTACGCAGGTAAAACGGTACGCCGGCCCAACGCCAGTTACGGATGTCGGCACGCAGGGCGACGAAGGTTTCGGTGTCGCTCTGGGTGTTGGAGTTCTCTTCCTCCAGGTAACCCGGCACCGACTTGCCTTCGCTGTGACCGGCGATGTACTGGCCGCGTACCACCTGGGTGGTCAGGCCTTCCGGGCTGATCGGTGCCAGCGCCTTGAGCACTTTGACTTTCTCGTCACGAATGCTGTCGGCCGAAAGATCCGCCGGCGGGTCCATGGCGATCAGGCACAGCAGTTGCAACAGGTGGTTCTGAATCATGTCCCGCAGTTGGCCAGCCTTGTCGAAATAGCCCCAACGGCCCTCGATCCCGACCTTCTCGGCGACGGTGATTTCCACGTGGGAAATGTAGTTCTGGTTCCACTGGGTTTCGAACAGGCTGTTGGCGAAACGCAGGGCGATCAGATTCTGGACCGTCTCTTTGCCCAAGTAGTGGTCGATGCGGTAAGTGCGGTTTTCCGGGAAGTACCGCGCCACCGCGTCGTTGACCTTGCGCGACGACTCGAGGTCCGAACCGATCGGTTTTTCCAGCACCACACGGGTGTTTTCGGTCAGACCGACCTTCGCCAGGTTCTCGCAAATCGCACCGTACACCGCAGCCGGCGTGGCGAAGTAGGCAATCATCCGCTGCGCCGTGCCGGCCAGTTCGGCCAAGGCGACGTAGTCGTCAGACGTGAGGAAGTCGACATGCAGGTACGTCAGGCGTGCCAGGAAGCGTTCGATCACGACGCCGTCGAGTTCCTTGTCATCGACGTAATGACGCAACTCGCTGGCAATAAAGGCCAGATGCTCTTGCTCGCTGCCCGGTTCACGGGCCAGTGCGATAATGCGCGTGTCCTCGTGCAGCAGGCCAGCGCCATCCAGTTGGTACAAGGCAGGAAACAGCTTGCGCAGGGCCAGATCGCCCAAGGCGCCGAACAAGGCAAAGGTGCACGGTTCAACCGTAATCGATGGCATGATGTTTGTTCTTTTATCAAGTTAAGCTACAAATACCTTTTTTTAAGGCATCGCTCAAGGAAAAATGTAGTAATAACCACAACATTTTTCCAAAATACAGATTCCAAGTGGTGGTCGGTCGGGGCCATCAGTAGGATAGGCCACCATTATGGGCCGCTTCACAGGCCCAATCTGCATAGCCGACCTAAGGAACATGAATGGACCGCGTGCGAAATTTACTGGAACAAATCCAGAATCGCCTTGCAGACCTGAACAAGGCCGAACGCAAGGTCGCCGAAGTGATCCTGCACAACCCGCAGCAGGCCACTCGCTTCAGTATTGCCGCCCTCGCCCAAGCCGCTTCGGTCAGCGAGCCGACGGTCAACCGTTTCTGCCGTTCGTTCGGTGTCAGCGGCTACCCGGAACTCAAACTGCAACTGGCCCAGAGCCTGGCCAGCGGCGCGGCGTATGTCAGCCGCGCAGTGGAAGCCGACGACAACCCTGAAGCCTATACTCAGAAGATCTTTGGCAGCGCCATCGCGTCGCTGGACAGCGCCTGTCAGGCACTGGACCCGAACCTGATCAGCCGCGCCGTGGACTTGCTGATCCAGGCCCGGCAGATCCACTTCTTCGGTCTCGGTGCATCAGCTCCGGTGGCGTTGGATGCGCAGCACAAGTTCTTCCGCTTCAACCTGGCGGTCACCGCCCACGCCGACGTGCTGATGCAGCGGATGATTGCCTCGGTGGCGCACACGGGCGAACTGTTCGTGATCATTTCCTACACCGGCCGCACCCGCGAACTGGTTGAGGTGGCGCGCATTGCCCGCGAGAACGGCGCCTCGGTGCTGGGTCTGACGGCCGAGGGTTCGCCGCTGGCCAAGGCCAGCACCTTGAGCCTGAACATCCCGCTGCCGGAAGACACCGACATCTACATGCCGATGACGTCGCGAATCATCCAGCTGACAGTGCTCGACGTGCTCGCCACCGGCATGACCCTGCGCCGCGGCGTCGACTTCCAACCGCACCTGCGCAAGATCAAGGAAAGCCTCAACGCCAGCCGGTATCCGATTGGGGATGAGTTTAATTAGGACGCTTCGCGTAAAAGATCGCAGCCTGCGGCAGTTCCTACAAAGGATCGGCGTACGCCCGTAGGAGCTGCCGCAGGCTGCGATCGTTTGATCTTTCTTACACCCCGACCCTTGCCTGCAAACTCAAATGCGCCCGTTCTCCCGGTGCCAGGCTCAGGCTGTCGGTGCCTCCGCTGGCCGCCTCTACGCAGACAAACTCCGAGATCTCGTTCCAGCTCACGCCCAGCAGCGGCCGTGACCCGGGATGCCAGACCACCGTGTCGGCACTGTCGCCGGTGTCGATGCACAACTGGCGTTGCCAGGCGTGGTCCTTGAGCTGCAACTCGCCCTCGTGCTGAAACACCCGCTGACAGCCGCCCTCCACCCGCAACTCGCCTTTTTGCTCGCAAAACTCGCGTTTGAGCTGATCATAACCTTGTGCGCCATCGAGCCCAGACAGCGCTATCTCACCAACATCACCAATACGCCAATAGGCGTGCAATGCATGGCTCAACTGGCACGGCAGACTGTCCTGATGTTCGGTGCTCAGACGCAAATCCATACGTTCACCCAAGTGCGCGTGCAGGTCCACCTGCCAGTCACACAGCTGCAATTGCCAATGCAGGCGTACGCCATCGTCAGCGGCACTGCTGTCGATCAGTTTCCAGTCGATCAGCCGCGCCCAACCATGGGAGGGCCAGGCATTTTCGCTCGGATGACGGCCATACCAGGGCCAGCACACCGGCACGCCACCGCGAATCGCCCCGACCTGCGGCCACTTCGCCGCGCACCAGAGCCAGGGCTTTTGACCCGTGGGCTGGAAATGCAGCAACTGCGCGCCCTGACGACTGAACACCGCCTGACACAGCGGATGGTCGATCACCAGCACCTCGCGCTGCTGATAGCGCTCCCAGGCAAACACCGGGCGCTCGCGCAGGGATTTGAAGAAGCGTTGTAGCGGATGCTCATGCATGTGCCGCGGTCCTGAAAATCATTTGTCCTACCTGATCGTTCCCACACAGAGCGTGAGAACACGATCTGTATCAGGGGTCGCGCCGCCCCCAAAAAAAAGCGGACAGCCTTGGCCATCCGCAAATATGCGCACATAGAGAGGAGCTTATCGCAACAGCGTTAGAACACCGACTGAATTTTCAGACCGGCCACCAGCGCGTTGTCGACTTCATCGACACCGCCCGGGTGAGTGATGTATTGCAGGTTAGGACGCACAGTCAGCCAGTTGGTAACGTGGAAACCGTAGTTGATCTCGTAGTTGTACTCGGTGGCACGCAGTGGCGAGAACAGCGGATTGTCGTAGTCGGTGACACCATTGGCGGCGTTGACCAACTCGGCGTTTCTCTTCACGTCATCGTTGACATGGATACGGGCAAAACCGATCCCGACGTCATCTTTTGGACGTGCGTCGAATGGGCCCTTGTACACAAACATCAGCGACTGGTAGTTGTCGACGACGTTGGTGTCCTTGTCGTGGAAAGTGGCGTTGGCCGCGATGTTCAGACCGCGAGAAGCGTCACCGTTGTGGCTGGTGAGTTGCTGCTGCGCAACGAACCAGTAGCCGTGCTTGCTATTGTGAACGCGGTAGCCGTCACCGGTGGTCGCGGCGTCCTGGCCGTTGCTGTCCTCACGAACGTCATTGGCGTCGGCCGTACTCTTGTAGTAACCCACACGGTACTCGCCCGGCAGGTTGTTGACCTTCGGCGACCAGACCAGTTCGACCGGCAAGACGGTGCCCTTGGTACCACTGCCGCTGAGCTTGAAGCCGTTACCGTGCTCCAGTTGCGATGGGTTCTGGTTGTACGCGCCGATCTGCGCATAGAACTCAGGCGTGATGTTGTACTTCACGCGCAGGGCCGCCTGCATGACCGGCCAGTTGAACCAGATACCGGTCGCCCAGTTACCCGCTTGAGAACCGCAGAATGCCAGGTTCTGGAACTCGCAAGGGAAGGTATTGAAGTCTTCGCCTTCACCGAAGTAACCGGCTTTGACGTCCAGTTTACCGTCGAGGAACTGGTGCTGGACCCACAATTGGGTCAGACGGACCATATGGCCACGGCCGTAGACTTCCTGGGAGGAACTCAAGGTGCCGGCACGCGGGTCGCCGACACGGTCATTGGAGATGTTCTGACCGTTACGGTTGGTGAGCTGGATCTTGGCCTGGGTGTTATCCCAGCCCATCAGTTTTTGCAGGTCCAGCGCCACGCCCAGGCCAAACTGGTCGGCGTAACGCGCAGTCTTGTCGTCGTTGTAGCCGCCGTGGAGGTTGCCGCCCACTTCACCGACGTAGTCCGCCTTGATGTCGATACCTTGTTCGATCAGCTTGGTCCGCTCGCCACCCCAGTCACCCGTCATCCACTTGGAATCGGCGCTGAACGCGTCAGCCGCGTATACGTTACCGGCCAGGGTCATCACCGCAACAGCCGACAACTGGCAGATAAGCTGAGCGTTGTTCTTCTTCTTCATCCCTACATCCTCGTCTTTATTGTTATTAACTGTTTTTATCTAACGCGGTTTACAGCGGTTGCGACGGGTGACTGGCCACTCGCCGCAGATCCCCCTGTGGGAGCGGACTTGCTCCCACCTTGATCTTCATCTGCCTTTGAATTGAGCGACGTTGGCACCGCGAGCGTCGGCTTGCGCTTGACCTGCCGTCCCCAGACGTTCGCCAGTCTTGGCATCAAACAGCAGCACTTTCGATGGATCGAATTGCAGCGTCAGGGTCTCGCCGACCGCCGGTGCAACGTCCGGCGCCAGACGGCAGCAGACCTTGGTTTCATTGAGATTGACGAACACCAGGGTGTCGGGACCGGTTGGCTCGGTGACCTGGACTTCGGCGCGAATGGTCGGCAGGCCGTTGGCCTCGCCGCTCGCCAGAACGATCTGCTCCGGACGCATGCCGAGGATCACTTCGCGATCTTCAAGACCGGCGTCCTGCATGCCCAGCGGCAGCTCGCAACGCGCCTGGCCGCTGTCGAGCAACGCCAGCAGACGGCCGTCCTTGCGCTGCAAACGCAGGGGGATGAAGTTCATCGGTGGCGAACCGATGAAGCTTGCAACGAACAGGTTGGCCGGGTCGTTGTAGATCTGCTTCGGCGTGCCGAACTGCTGAATGATCCCGTCCTTCATCACCGCCACTTTATCGCCCAAGGTCATGGCCTCGATCTGGTCGTGAGTCACGTAGACCGTGGTGGTTTTCAGGCGCTGGTGCATCAGTTTCATTTCGGTGCGCATCTCGACGCGTAGCTTGGCGTCGAGGTTGGACAGCGGTTCGTCGAACAGATAAATCTTCGGCCGCCGCGCCAGCGCACGGCCCATGGCCACGCGCTGTTGCTGACCACCGGAAAGCTGGCCGGGTTTGCGGCCGAGCAGGTGTTCGATTTGCAGCAACTTGGCCACCCGCGCCACTTCTTCGTCGATTTCGGCGGCCGGCATTTTGCGAATCTTCAGGCCAAAGGCGATGTTGTCGCGCACGCTCATGGTCGGGTACAGCGCATAGGACTGGAACACCATGGCGATGTCGCGATCCTTGGGACTCATGCCGCTGATGTCAGCGTCGTCCACCAGAATCGCCCCGCCGCTGATGTTTTCAAGGCCCGCGATGCAGTTCATCAAGGTCGACTTGCCGCAACCGGACGGGCCGACGAGGATCAGGAACTCACCGTCATCGATCTTCAGTTCGATGTTTTTCAGGGTATCTGGCAAGCCGCTGCCGTAGGTCTTGTTGACGTTGCGTAATTCGAGAGTTGCCATGTTCTACCCCTTGACCGCGCCGGACGTCAGCCCACGCAGGAAATACTTGCCAGCGAATATGTAGACCAGCAGTGTCGGCAACCCGGCGATCATCGCCGCCGCCATATCAACGTTGTATTCCTTGACCCCGGTGCTGGTGTTCACCAGGTTGTTCAGGGCCACGGTGATTGGCTGGGCATCGCCGCTGGCGAAGACCACACCGAACAGGAAGTCATTCCAGATCTGGGTGAACTGCCAGATCAGGCAGACCATCACGATCGGAATCGACATCGGCAGCAGGATCTTCCCGAAGATGGTGAAGAAGCCCGCGCCATCCAGCCGCGCCGCTTTCACCAGCGCATCCGGAATGCTCACGTAGTAGTTACGGAAGAACAGCGTGGTGAACGCCAGCCCGTAGACGATGTGCACCAGCACCAGACCGGTGGTGGTATTGGCCAGGCCGAGTTTGCCGACGGTGAACGAGGCTGGCAGCAGCACGGTCTGGAACGGCAGGAAGCAGCCGAACAACAGCAAGCCGAAGAACAACTGCGAGCCACGGAAGCGCCACATCGACAGCACATAACCGTTCATTGCACCGATGAAGGTCGAGATCAGCACCGCCGGCACGGTGATTTTCACCGAGTTCCAGAAGTAGCCGCCCACGACGTCCCAGGCCTTGATCCAGCCAATGCCATCAATCACTTGTGGCCAGCTCAAGAGGTTGCCGGTGCGAATGTCTTCTGGCGATTTGAAGCTGGTCAGCAGCATCACCACCAGCGGAATCAGGTACACCGCGGCGGCCAACAGTAAGGTCGCGTAGATCGCTATGCGGCTAAAGCTGATGGCAGGCTTGCCAAGCTGATTACTCATGGCGTTTGCCTCGCAGTTCGGAGTACAGGTATGGCACCAGAATCGCCAGGATCGCGCCGAGCATCATCATCGCGCTCGCCGAACCAATCCCCATCTGGCCACGACTGAAGGTGAAGGAATACATGAACATCGCCGGCAAGTCGGAGGAATAACCGGGACCGCCCGCCGTCATCGCCGCCACCAGGTCGAAGCTCTTGATCGCGATGTGCGCCAGAATCATGAAGGCGCTGAAAAACACCGGACGCAGGCTCGGCAGGACGATCTTCAAATAGATGGTCGGCAGGCTCGCACCGTCGACCTGAGCGGCACGGATGATCGACTGATCAACACCTCGCAGGCCGGCCAGAAACATCGCCATGACAAAGCCCGAGGCTTGCCACACCGCAGCGATCACCAGGCAATAGACCACGCGATCCTGATCCACCAGCCAGTCCAGCCGAAAACCTTCCCAGCCCCAGTCACGCAGCATCTTGTCCAGGCCCAGACCTGGGTTGAGCAGCCATTTCCAGGCGGTACCGGTGACGATCATCGACAGCGCCATCGGGTACAGGTAGATCGTGCGGATGAAGCCTTCCTTGCGAATGCGCTGATCGAGCAGCACCGCCAGAAACACCCCGAGCACCAGACTGATGCCGATGAACATGCCGCCGAAGACCGCGAGGTTCTTGCTCGCGACCCACCAGCGGTCGTTCTCCATCAACCGGATGTATTGCTGCAGGCCGACCCACTTGTAGCTCGGCATGAAGTTGGAATTGGTGAAGGACAGAACGAATGTCCAGAGGATGTAACCGTAAAAGCCAACCAGGACGATCAGCATGCTCGGCGCCAAAACCAGTTTGGGGAGCCAGCGCTGCAATGCGTCGAACGGTGAGGCTTTGCTGAAAACCGCCACAGAGCTCATCGGGATAATCCAGTTGAAGAAGTGAAATCCAGACCGAACGCCCCCGCTACACGAACCAAAGCTCATGCAGGGAGACGAAGATCAGGGGTTTGCCGCAGGTCAGGCCCGCGGCGGTCCTGGTGTTACTGGGCGGCTTTGATGGCCGATGCCAGTTGGGCGCTGGCCTTGGCCGGGTCAGCGTTCTTGTCGTTCATGAAGTTGGTCACCACATCGAAGATCGCACCCTGTACCGCCAGGGACGTGGCCATGTTGTGCGCCATGCTCGGCTGCAGGCCGCCGGTTTTCTCGTCAGCCAGGAAGTCCTTGGCCGACGCCTGGGCGCAGGCGTCGAAGCCCAGCGTGCTCATGTCATTGAGCATGTCGGTGCGCACCGGGATCGAACCTTTGTTGATGCTGAAGACCTTCTGGAAGTCTTTACCCAGCGCGACCTTGGCCAGGTCCTGCTGAGCGGCGATATCGCCGGTGCGATCAGCCTTGAGCTTGAACACCGCGAGGGAGTCGATGTTGTAGGTGAAGGCCTTTTCAGTGCCCGGGAACGGCACGCACTGATAGTCCTTGCCGGCTACCTTATGGGCGGCGGTCCATTCGCTTTTGGCCCAGTCACCCATCATCTGCATGCCAGCTTTGCCGTTGATGACGTCGGCGGCAGCGATGTTCCAGTCACGACCCGCGCGGTTGGGGTCCATGTAACCAGTGAGTTTTTTCAGCTCGGTGAACGACTTGACCATTTCCGAACCGGAAAGGGTTTTCTGGTCCAGATCGACCAGGGCTTTCTTGTAGCCATCAGCGCCCATGACCGAGAGCACCACGTCTTCAAACACGGTGCTGTCCTGCCAAGGCTGACCACCGTGGGCCAGGGCAATAAAGCCTGCGGCTTTCAGTTTGTCGCCAGCGGCATAGAACTCTTCGAGGGTGGTCGGGGCTTTTTCGATACCGGCTTTCTTGAAGACTTCCGGGTTGATCCACAGCCAGTTGACGCGGTGAATGTTCACCGGCACAGCGACGTAATCGCCTTCGTATTTGACGGTGTCGGAGACTTTCTTCGAGAGCAGGCCATCCCAGTTTTCAGCTTTGGAAACGCCTTTCAGGGCGTCAGTGCTGAGCAGGCCAGTGCTGCCCCACTCCTGAATGTCCGGGCCTTTGATTTGCGCAACACCCGGCGGGTTACCTGCTACGGCGCGGCTTTTGAGTACGGTCATGGCCGTAGCGCCACCGCCGCCGGCGACTGCACCGTCCTTCCAGGTGAAGCCGTCTTTTTCGACTTGAGCCTTGAGGACATCGACCGCTGCTTTTTCACCGCCCGACGTCCACCAGTGCACGACTTCCACGGAACCTTTGGAATCGGCGGCAAGGGCGCTGAGAGGAAATAACGAGGCGAGAGAAATGACAGTGGCGAGGCGAGAAATCGCATTCATCTGAAGTACCTTTCTTGTTGTTATGCATGCAAGTCTGGTGCTTGCGCTGCAAACGAGTTTAAACAGCGTAGATCGCTTGGCAGGTAACGAAGCGACGGCAAAATGTCACCGCATGGTTACATAAGTACCGAGATAGAGCCCTGAGCCAATGCGCTGGCCATGCTCGGCGCCAGCGGCAGGCGTGGAATCAACACCGCTTGCCAGGCGTGATAGAGGTCTGGTTTGCCGCCCCAGATCTGCGCGCTCGGGCGATTTTGCGGGTCGAGTTCGTGGTGCCAACTGCCGTGAATTCGGTCGATCAGACAGCTGTCGCTGAACGCCCAGAAACGCCGATACCAGGTTTCGTACTGCGCCTCGCCGGTACGCTTGAGCAACGCACTGGCGGCAGCACTGGCTTCGCAGTGAACCCAATGCAAGCGCTGGCGCACGACTGGGCGATTGTCCCAGTCGAGGGTGTAGACAATGCCCGGTGCGCCATCGACCTCCCAACCATGAAGGCCGTTGTGGACGAAGAGTTGTTGCGCGTCGGTCGCCAGCCAGCCAGGGGTCAGCATTCCCGCTTGCACGCGCGCGGCTTCGAGGTGCAACAGCAGTCGCGACCATTCGAAACCGTGGCCCGGTGTGGTGCCGTAAGGGCGGAAACCATCGGCGGGGTTTTCGTGGTTGTACTCAGGCAGTGGCTGCCAGTCTTGATCGAAATGCTCAACGACCAGAAAGTCGTTGGCCGCCGCGTGACCGTGAATGACTCGCTCGACAATCCGTAAGGCGCGGTTCAGCCAATGACTGTCCTGCGTGACATCGGCCAGCGCGAGAAAAGCTTCGGTGGCGTGCATGTTGCTGTTGGCACCGCGATAAGGCTCCTCTTCGCTCCAGTCGCGATTAAAGGATTCACGCATCGCGCCCTCCTCTTCGCTCCAGAAGTGCTGCTCGATGATCGCGATGGCATCGCTGAGCAAGGCGTTCGCTCCAGGCCTTTGGGCGACCACCGCAGAACTCGCCGCGAGTGCCACGAAAGCATGCAGGTAAGCGGCCTTGCCGGTATCGCCATCACGGTGATCGGGCGCCGCAAACCAGCCACCGAATTCGGCGTCACGCAGCGGGCCATTGAGGGCGTTGATGCCGTGATCCACCAGCTCGGCAAACCCCGGCACGCCCTGAATGTGCGCCAGGGCGAAGCTGTGGGTCATGCGTGCGGTGTTCATGGTGTGTGCCTGGGCGTCGACCGGCAGTTCGCCGTGTGCGTCCAGGTTGCCGAAGCCTTCGGGCAGCTTTGATGCCTTGGCGAAAGCCAGCAGCCGCAGGCCTTCGTCGGCCAGCCATTGCTGATGGGCAGGTGCGTTCAGCCAACTGCTGAAGGCAGGTTGGAAGGTGTTCATGGGGGACCTGTTTTTGTTGTTATGACGGTGAGGGAGTCTAAACAACGGCGAAGGTGACGCAGGTAACGAAGGGCGCGCGTTATGTCACCGAGCGGTGACAAAGCAAGATCAAGAGATCGCAGCCTGCGGCGGCTCCTACAGTGATCGGCGCAGGAGCTGCCGCAGGCTGCGATCTTTTGACCTTATCAATCCACCGACCGCGGCAACTGCAACGTCACCCGCAGTCCGCCCTCGCGCAAATTCTGCAAACTCACTTCCCCACCATGGCTATGAGCGATGTTGCGCGCGATGCCCAATCCCAACCCATACCCCTGCTGCTGCCCGGCCAAACGAAAGTGCGGCTCGAACACTTGCTCCAGTCGTTGTTCAGGCACTCCCGGACCCTCATCGTCGACGTGCAGGATGAACGCTGCGTCATCGTCATCGATGTGCAGATGGGCGTTCTGCCCGTACTTGAGGGCGTTGTCGATCAGGTTACCTATGCAGCGCTTGAGCGCCAGCGGCTTACCGGGGTACGGCGCCAGCGCCCGGCCTTGCTGGGTTACGCGGCCATTTCCGTTGGGCGCCAGGTAAGGCTCAACCAGGCAATCGAGCACATGATTGAGGTCCACCGGCTCGATGTTTTCGTGGATGTCGGTGTCCTTGACGCATTGCAGCGCGCCTTTGACCAACAGCTCCAGCTCATCCAGATCACGCCCAAACTTGGCTTGCAGCCGCTCATCTTCCAGCAACTCGACCCGCAGGCGCAGACGCGTGATGGGGGTGCGCAAGTCATGGGAAATCGCACTGAACAACTGACTGCGCTCCGTCAGGTAGCGACTGATGCGCTCGCGCATGGCGTTGAAGGCGCGGCCGACTTCGACCACCTCACTGCCACCGCCCTCGGCCACCGGCTCTACTTCGGCGCCCAGCGACATGTCCCGCGCCGCCCGCGCCAGACGTTTGAGCGGCCGACTCTGCCAATGCACCAACAGACCGATGAACAGCAACAGAAAACCGCTGGTGAGCACGATGAACCAGACCTGCTGTGAAGGCAGGCCCTGCTCTTCAAGGCTGGTATAGGGCTCGGGCAACAGCGAGGCGATGTACAGCCATTCGCCCTGGGCCAACTTGATTTGAGTGACCAGTACCGGCGGATTGACCGGCTCCAGGGTCAGCGCGTAGTGCGCCCAGGAACGCGGCAACTCATCGAGTTTCAAACCGCCATTGAAGATCCGCAGGTCGTCCGGGCTGACGAATTGCACCGAGATGTCGGTGTCGGCACCCAACGATTGCCGCAGCACTTCATCCACTGCCACCAGCACTGCCTGCTTGCGCGGGGTCGCCGGCAACAGCTGCATTTCCAGCGGTTTGTCGTTAAGGGTCACCACGAAGCGGGTGCCGCCCATGCTGCGTAACTGGTCGAGAACCAATGGCCGGTACGCCACCGGCAAAGAGCGAAAGTAACTGACGCTGGCCGTCATCGAATGCGCCAGGCTACGGGCGGCGGTGACCAGTCCTTCCAGCTGTGTGGCACGCAATTGCGAGACCCAGATCACGCTCGAAAGCGTCTGGGCGAACAACACCGCCAGCAGGGTCAGCAGCAACATCCGCCCGAGCAGCGAACGTGGCACCGGCACCCGCCGTATCAGGCGAGTGAACAACTCAGTGGCCATTGCTGGCGACTACATTGGCGGCCAGTTGATAACCGCTGCCGCGCACGGTGCGGATCAATCGCGGCGGCTTTTCGGTATCGCGCAGACGCTGGCGCAAACGGCTGACGGCCATGTCGACGATGCGATCGAGCGGCATCAGGTCGCGGCCACGGGTGGCATTACCAATGGTGTCGCGGTCGAGGATTTCCTGCGGGTGATCGAGGAAAAGTTTCAGCAGGGCGAAATCGGCACCGGAGAGAATCACCTCTTCGCCGTCGGTGTGAAACAGCCGATGACTGACCATGTCCAGACGCCACTCATCGAAGGCCAGCACTTCACCACCGGAACGTTCCTGACCGAACTGGGCACGGCGCAGCAAGGCTTTGATTCGCGCCTGCAATTCACGGGGGCTGAAGGGTTTGCCCAGGTAATCGTCGGCGCCGAGTTCCAGGCCAATGACCCTGTCAGCCTCGTCGGAACTGGCGGTGAGCATGATGATCGGCACCTGCGCCTGACGCGGGTGCTGGCGAATCCAGCGGCACAGGCTGAAGCCGTCTTCGTCCGGCAGCATCACATCAAGAATCACCAGATCGCTGGGGGCCTCGTTCAGCGCCTGGCGAAACCCTGCACCGTCGGGCGTGGTTCGCACCTGAAACCCTGCACGGCTGAGGTAGGTGTCCAGCAACTCGCGTATCTCTTGATCGTCATCGACCAACAAAATCGACTTGTTGACTGAGCTCACGGGGCGGCGTCCTTGTTGTTATGGGTAGGGCGGATTATGCCTGATCGTTCATGGATCCATGTTGCCTGTCAGGACCTCATCGCGGCATAGGTATCTACACATGATCATCTGTAGGCGCTGCCGCAGGCTGCGATCTTTTGATCTTCAGCGTCCTTGCAGACGCCAAAAGATCGCAGCCTGCGGCAGCTCCTACGAGAGATTTGGCGGTCATCCGAGATGTGTAGATACCGATTCAGGCCTGGTCGAGTGCCACTCCCGCGCCGGTCAGGCCGGAATACGGTGCAGTCACCAGCCAGACGGGTATGCCATTGAAGTACTCACTCATGCAGCCCTTGTCGGCGAAGCAGCGGGCAAAACCGCTGTTGAGAAAGAAATCGGCAAACCGTGGAATCACCCCACCGACGATGTAGACGCCACCGCGTCCCCCCGTGGTCAGCACGTTGTTGCCGGCCACCCGACCGAGCCAGCAGCAGAACTGCTCAAGCACTTCCAGGGCAATCGGGTCGCCAGCAAGGCCGGCGGCGGTGATGGCTTCCGGGGTATCGAGCAGAGGTTCATGCCCGTCCACGGCACAGATCGCACGATAGACGCGCGGCAATCCGCTGCCGCTCAGCGCTGTTTCGGCGCTGACGTGACCGATCTCGTTGTAGATGTGCTGCCAGAGTTGGGTTTCTCGCGGACTGCTCAGCGGCAGGTCGACATGCCCACCCTCCCCCGGCAATGCGGCCCAACGACCTTCGCCAAGATCCAGCAAGGTGCCGACCCCGAGGCCGGTTCCGGGACCCATCACCACCGCCGGGCGTAACGGCTCCGGCGTGCCTTCACAGACCACCCGGAACTCGCCCGGTTGCAGGCGCGTCATGCCCAGCGCCATGGCCGAGAAGTCGTTGACCAATAACAGCTGATCGACTTGCAAGGTCTGACAAAAGGCCTTGCGGCTCAGCCGCCAATGGTTGTTGGTAAAACGAAACTCGTCGCCGCTGACCGGACCGGCCACCGACAGGCACACCGCGCCAATCGAACCGGGCGCCAGACCGAGGCCGCTCAGGTAGACGCCGATGGCGTCTTCCGGGCAGGCATAATCGGCTGTCGCCAGCACCTGGATCGACTCCAGTTGCTGGTCTTTCCACAACGCAAAACGCGCATTGGTTCCACCAATGTCACCGACCAGCGCTAGTTTCACTTAAGGGTCTCCAGGGCAGAAGTAAAGGCGCTGGCGCCCTGCTCTGCCGAGCTGAAGGCCATGCGCATAAAGCCAAACAACTCGCGACCGCAACCAATGCCGTTGTCCAGCAAGCCCTTGGCCGGAACGCGAGCGGCAAATTCATCGGCGTCCACCATCAGTTGCAAGGTGCCTTTGACGCCATCGACGCGAATGATATCGCCCTCTTGCACGCGCGCCAAAGCGCCACCGACATAAGCTTCCGGGCTGACGTGAATCGCCGCCGGGATTTTCCCCGAGGCGCCGGACATCCGCCCGTCCGTGACCAGCGCAACCTTGAAGCCACGGTCCTGCAGCACGCCGAGGAATGGCGTCATTTTGTGCAGCTCCGGCATGCCGTTGGAACGCGGGCCCTGGAAGCGCATCACCGCAACAAAGTCCTTCTCCAGCAGGCCTGCCTTGAACGCATCGGCCAGGTCCTGCTGATCCTGGAAGACCATTGCCGGTGCTTCGACCACTTGATGCTCCGGCGCCACGGCCGAGACTTTCATCACTCCGCGACCGAGGTTGCCTTCCATCACCCGCAGGCCGCCTTCTGGCGAGAACGCACGGGCGACGGGGCGCAGGATGTTTTCATCGAGGCTTTCGATCGGGCCTTCGCGCCATACCAGTTCACCGTTTTCGAGGAACGGCTCCTGGGTGTAGCGGCTCAGGCCAACACCTGCCACGGTGTTGACGTCTTCGTGGAGCAGACCGGCTTCCAGCAGCTCACGGATCAGGAACGACATGCCGCCCGCGGCCTGGAAGTGGTTGATGTCAGCCTTGCCGTTCGGGTAGACGTGGCTCAGGGTCGGCACCACCTCGGAGAGGTCTGCCATGTCCTGCCAGGTCAATTGAATACCGGCTGCCATGGCGATGGCCGGCATGTGCAGGGTGTGGTTGGTCGAACCGCCGGTGGCGTGCAGCGCAACAATCGAGTTGACCAGCGAACGTTCGTCGACGATTTCGCCGATCGGCATGAAGTTGCCGCTTTGCTTGGTCAGGCGAGTGATCTGATGCGCGGCTTCGCGGGTCAGGGCATCGCGCAACGGCGTGTTCGGGTTGACGAAAGAGGCGCCCGGCAAGTGCAGGCCCATGACTTCCATCAGCAGCTGGTTAGTGTTGGCGGTGCCATAAAAGGTGCAGGTGCCGGGGCTGTGGTAGGACTTCATTTCCGATTCCAGCAGCTCTTCGCGACTGGCCTTGCCTTCAGCGTAGCGCTGACGCACGTCGGCTTTTTCCTTGTTGGAAATCCCCGACACCATCGGCCCGCCCGGGACGAAAATCGTCGGCAGATGACCGAAGCGCAATGCGCCCATCATCAGCCCCGGCACGATCTTGTCGCAGATGCCGAGCATCATCGCCGCATCGAACATGTTGTGAGACAGCGCGACAGCGGTCGACATCGCGATCACTTCGCGGCTGGCAATGCCCAGTTCCATGCCTGGCTCGCCCTGAGTCACGCCGTCACACATGGCCGGCACACCACCGGCGAACTGGCCGACCGAACCGATCTCGCGCAGCGCGTGTTTGATGTGTTCCGGGTAGTGCTCGTACGGCTGATGCGCCGAGAGCATGTCGTTATAGGACGAAACAATCGCCACGTTGGCGGCGTTCATCATCCGCAGGCTTTGCTTGTCTTCGGTGCCACACCCGGCCACGCCGTGGGCAAAGTTGGCGCATTGCAGCTTGCCGCGCATCGGGCCATCGCTGGCGGCGCCGCGAATCAATGCAAGGTAGGCCTCACGGGTAGCGCGGCTACGGGTGACAAGCCGTTCAGTGACCTCAAGTACGCGGGGATGCATGTGTAGAACTCCAGGCTAACGGATGTGGCGACCTGTTCGTGTCTATGCTGATCAAGAGGTATCGACGCGTGACGCGCTGACGGTTTTCTTGACCACTCGGACCAGTTGATTCAGGTCACTCGTTGTAGATAAAACAAAATATTGCCACTAAAAAGGCTTGTTTTCTATTTTTTTGCGAATAATCTTGTAATTCCAACAACAAAATGACGAAGGCGCCTTTCATATGACTCTACGAATCGCAATCAATGGTTTTGGCCGCATTGGCCGTAATGTCCTTCGCGCACTGTATACCCAAGGCTACCGTCAGGATTTGCAGATCGTCGCCATCAACGATTTGGGCGACAGTTCGATGAACGCCCACCTGCTCAAGTACGACACCGTGCATGGCACCTTCGATGCCGATGTGCAGCACGATCAGGAAAGCCTGACCGTCAACGGCGACCGGATTGCGGTCAGCGCCATTCGCGACCCGGCCGATTTGCCGTGGGCTGCCGAGAAGGTCGACGTGGTGTTCGAATGCACCGGTCTGTTCACCGACCGTGCCAAAGCCGCCGCCCATCTTAGCGCCGGCGCGCGCAAAGTGATTATCTCGGCCCCGGCCAAGGGCGCCGATGCCACCGTGGTGTATGGGGTCAACCATGACATCCTGCGCCAATCGCACCAGATCATTTCCAACGCTTCGTGCACCACTAACTGCCTGGCACCGGTGGCTCAGGTGTTGCACCGCGAGCTGGGCATCGAGAGCGGTCTGATGACCACCATCCACGCCTACACCAACGACCAGCACCTGACCGATGTCTACCACGTCGACCCGTACCGTGCGCGTTCGGCCACCCAGAACATGATCCCGAGCAAGACCGGCGCCGCCGAAGCGGTGGGCCTGGTGCTGCCGGAACTGGCCGGCAAACTGACCGGCATGTCGGTGCGCGTGCCGGTGATCAACGTGTCGCTGGTGGACCTGACCGTGCAACTCAAGCGCGAAGCCAGCGCTGACGAGGTCAACGCACTGCTCAAAGAAGCCAGCCAGCACTCGAAGATCCTCGGCTACAACACCCTGCCGCTGGTCTCCAGCGACTTCAACCACAACCCGCTTTCGTCGATTTTCGATGCCAACCACACCAAGTCCAGCGGCAAGCTGCTCAAGGTGTTGGCCTGGTACGACAACGAATGGGGTTTCTCCAACCGCATGCTCGATAACTGCCTCGCCCTGTGCAACGCCGAATAAGGCCGATGACCCGGCGTACCTGCAAGGCCGCCAATAATTCTCACCGGTAGCGCTTGACCTTTCATACAGATGATAAGCATTATCATTCACTTGAAATGGATCAGGTCCTACTGTGAGTCAATCGCGCTTCAACCATGTCTTCCTCGCGCAGCGAGTCTCGCTGCTGCGTACCCTGGAGCGGATGGTCAACAACCACAGCACCGCCGAGGACCTCTTGCAGGAAACCTACCTGCGAGTGGCCCGTGCGTTGAGTGAACGGGCCATCGATCACCTCGAACCTTTCGTGTTTCAAACCGCCCGCAACCTGGCGCTGGACCATTTACGCGCACGGCGCATTCAGTCCCGAACGATGCTCGAAGACGTTCCGCTGGACGTCGTGCAAAGCATCGCGGCGCCGCTCAGCAGTGCCGAGGACGCCGCCCATGCAGAACAGATGCTCGAACGCTTGAACATCAGCCTCAACCAACTCACCCCGCGCCAACAACAGGTCTTCATCCTCAGCCGCCTGCACGGGCACAGCTATCTGGAGATCGCCGAACAGCTCAGCGTGTCCTTGAGCACCGTGCAAAAAGACCTGAAGCTGATCATGGCGATCTGCGTCGGTGTCGCAGATCGCCTCAACGACCACTGAGTCTGCCAGCCATTATTTCGCACCACTGCGTCAGCACTCAGGCTTTGCTACCCTTGGCCGACGTTTGCACTCTCACTATTAAAAGCCACTATCAAAAACCAGCCGCGCAGACGCAGCCGAGGAACACCCGTGACGGACAGCCCACACGCCCACCCGCCAGCCCCGGCGCGGGACTCAGCCAGCACCGGAGCCATGGACCAGGCGCTGGACTGGCTGATCGTGCTGGACAGTCCGAGCGAGCAACACACCCGCGAATTCCACGACTGGCTCGCCGCCGACCCAGGCAATGCCGAAGCATTTGCCAAGGCCCAGGCGATCTGGGACGGGCCGCAGGTCGCGCAAGCCGCGCTGGGTTTGAGCACCGCCAAACGCAAGGTCACGCGGCTTGGTCGCCTGCGCCCGCACTGGAAACCGCTGGCCACGGCGGCCGTGTTGATACTCGGGCTGTTCAGCTTCAGCAACCTGCCGATGCGGATTCAGGCCGATCATCTGACTGTGGTCGGCGAGCGTCAGCGCCTGCAATTGGAGGACGGTTCAAAGGTCCTGCTCAATACCAACTCAGCGTTTTCCAGCACCATCAACGACCAGCAACGCATCGCCCGTCTGTATCAGGGCGAGGCCTATTTCGAGGTCGCGGCCAATCGCAGCCTGCCACTGGAAATCGACGCCGGCCCGGTCACGGCCAGTGTCCGCGACACCACGTTCGCCGTGCGTTATCTGGACGGCATCGCCCAGGTTCGCGTGCAGCGTGGCGACGTCGACTTGCGCACCACCCACAGCGACGCCCGCGTGCGCCTGAGCGCGGGCGAAAGTATTCGTATCGGCCCCAATGGTTTCGATCAACCGGCCAGACTCGACCCCGCGACCGATCTGGCTTGGGTCCAGGGCCGACTGGTGTTCGAAAACTGTCCATTGAGCCAGGTGCTGGCCGAACTGCGCCGCTACTATCCGGGCTGGATCATCAACACCAACGAGCAGTTGGCCAACGTCGCGGTGACCGGTAATTACCGCCTCGACCAACCGCTGGACGTGGTCCGCTCGCTGGCTCACGTCACCTCGGCCAGGCTTCAGGAATTTCCGGCGCTGGTGATCCTGAATTAGACCGCCACCCTCCAAATGAGAATTATTTTTACTCGATAGCCTTTCCCCGTACGTCTCGTTATAGCCAATGCAATTGATTCGCATCTTCGATGTGGGTCTGCACCTATAAGATTCGTGCGACACGGAGCGCTATCGATGTCCTCTCGCCTTACCCGCCGGTCCTCTTCACCTTCCGCTCGCGTGCAGAACTGCACGCTGTCCTTGTTGACTGCCGCTATCCTGTTGGCCGGCGCCCAGGCCGCGCCAGTGATGGCCGCCACCGCGACCCAACAGCCCAGCCGCAACATCGGCGATTACACGTTCGCCATCGCCCAGCAACCGCTGGTGTCGGCACTCAACGCCTTTACCGCCGTCACCGGTTGGCAAGTCGGCCTGCCGGCAGAACTCGCTGAAGGTGTTGCCTCGCCGGGTGTACACGGCGCGCTGCCCCCGGAAAAAGCCCTGGATCGCCTGTTGGTGGGGACCCACCTGAGCTATCGCAAGCTGGGCAATAACAACATCGTGCTGGAAAAACGCAGTGTCGGCGGCACCCTCGCCCTGCAACAGATGACCATCAGCGCCACCCGTCAGGAGCAGAGCGTCGACAGCGTGCCAAGCACCGTCACCGTTCACACTCGCGAAGAGCTGGACCGCAACAACGTCAACACCATCAAGGAACTGGTGCGCTATGAACCGGGGGTTTCGGTCGGCGGCACCGGCACCCGTGGCGGCATCAGCGGCTACAACATTCGCGGTATCGACGGTGACCGGATCCTGACGCAAGTCGATGGCGTCGAGGTGCCCAACGGTTTCTTCAACGGTCCGTACGCCAAGACCCAGCGCAACTACGTCGACCCGGAAATCGTCAAGCGCGTGGAAATCCTCCGCGGCCCGGCTTCGGTGCTGTACGGCAGCAATGCCATCGGCGGTGCGGTCAGCTACTTCACCCTCGGCCCGGACGACATCCTCAAGCCCGGCAAAGACGTCGGCGCCCGCCTGAAAACCGGCTACAACTCCGTCGACGACAGCTGGCTGAAATCCGCCACCGTCGCCGGTCGTGCTGAACAGTTCGACGGTTTGCTGCACTTCAGCCAGCGCGACGGTCATGAAACCGAATCCTACGGCAGCAACAACGGCACGGGGCTCAATCGCACCGCCGCCAACCCGGAAGACGTGCGCACCACCAACCTGTTGGCCAAACTCGGCTGGAACTATGCTGATGATGCGCGTCTGGGCCTGACCTACGAGAAGTACAAGGACGACCGCGACACCGACCAGCAAAGCGCCGTTGGAGGTCCGTTCAACGCCGGCCAACCCATGGGCATGTACCGCTCGCGTACCGGTAACGACACCATCACCCGCGAACGCTTCGGCCTGGAAAATAACTTCGCCCTCGATTCCTTGCTGGTCGATCACGTCAAGTGGAGCCTGAACTACCAGGTCGCCAAGACCGACCAAAGCACCCTGGAAAACTACTACGTTCCACTCACCCCTCGCTCCCCGAGCCGCAATGTGATGCGCTCGCGCGATACGCTCTATGAAGAACAACAGTGGGTATTCGACGCACAGCTGGACAAGGCCTTCAGCCTCGGTGAAACCGACCACCTGCTGACGTACGGCACCACCATCAAGCAAGAGAAAGTCAGCGGTTCACGCAGCGGCAATGGCACCTGCCTGGCGGTTGGCCGTGTTTGCACAGCGATCGGCGCGATCAGCCCTGCTGACGTGCTGAAGAAATCCAGTGACTTCCCGGACCCGACCATCAACACCTACAGCCTGTTCGCCCAGGATCAGATCAGCTGGAACAAGTGGACCTTCCTGCCGGGCCTGCGCTACGACTACACCCAGCTCAAGCCGCACATCACTCAGGAATTCCTCAACACCGTGGCCGCCGACGGCAAAGGCACGGTCAGCGACGAGAACAAGACCTGGCACCGCGTGTCGCCCAAGTTCGGCCTGACCTACGCCCTGACCGACAACTACACCTGGTACGGCCAGTACGCCGAAGGCTTCCGCACCCCGACCGCCAAAGCGTTGTACGGCCGCTTCCAGAACACCAGCACCGGCTACAACGTGGCACCGAACCCAAACCTGGAACCGGAAAAGAGCCAGAGCTACGAGACCGGCCTGCGTGGCAACTTCGAGTCCGGCCACTTCGATGTGGCGGTGTTCTATAACAAGTACCGCGACTTCATCAACGAAGACGCCGTCACCCCGGGCTACAACGAGTTGACGTTCCAGAGCAACAACATCAAGCACGCGACCATCAAGGGCGTCGAACTCAAGGGTCGCCTGAACCTCGACACCTTCGGTGCACCGCAAGGCCTCTACACCCAAGGTTCGGTGGCTTACGCCCACGGTCGTAACAACGACACCGGCGAACCACTCAATGCAGTCAATCCGCTGACCGGCGTGTTCGGCCTGGGTTACGACCAGGACAACTACGGCGCCTTGCTCAGCTGGACCCTGGTGCAGAAGAAAAACCTCGTCGACAGCAGCAGCTTCAAGTCGCCGGACGGCGTCAGCAGCCAGTTCAAGACGCCGGGCTATGGCGTTGTCGACCTGAGCGGATTCTACAAAGTGACCGACGATGTCACCGTCAGCGCTGGCGTCTACAACCTGGCCGACAAGAAATACTGGCAGTGGGACAACGTGCGCGGTTACGACAGCGTCGGCGAAGCCGCCATGCTCAGCCCGGCCAACCTTGATCGCCTGACCGAACCCGGCCGCAACTTCGCGATCAACCTGATCTGGGACATCTGATCCATGCCGACCTCACTGCGCTTCTGTCTCGGCGCAGTGAGGTTTTTTTACGCTGCCGCGTCGTCTGGTTCGTCTAGTTACAACGCGCCTCTCATTTTCAAGGACCTCTTCATGACCGCTGCCGAAACGACTCAACGCCAGAGCCTGCGCTCCCAACGCCTGAACCAGATCACCCATGAACCCCACAGCAAGCTCGACGCGTTGGTGAAAGCTCACGCACCGTTCGAAACCCAAGCCAACTTCGCCCGCTTCGTGGTTGCCCAGTACCTGTTCCAGTCAGAGCTGGTGTCGCTGTACAACGATGCCGAGCTGATAGCCATCGTCCCGGACCTCCCGGAACGCTGCCGCGCCGAAGCCGCCAAGGCTGACCTGACCGACCTGCAAACCGCTGTTCCGGCCCCGGTGGCAGGTGCCGTGAACAACCCGGGCAAGGCGCAAGCACTGGGCTGGATCTTCGTCTCCGAAGGGTCGAAACTCGGTGCCGCGTTCCTGATCAAGCGCGCCGTGGGCCTGGGCCTGAGCGAAACCTTCGGTGCCCGTCACCTGGGAGAACCTGCCGGCGGTCGCGCCGAAGGCTGGAAAAGCTTCGTCAAAACCCTCGACGGCCTTGAGTTCAGTGCTGAAGAAGAAGCGGCTGTAGAGAAAGGTGCGATTGACGCGTTCAACCGCTTCACCGTGCTGCTGGAACAGGCTTACGCCACTGCGCCTGAATTGGCCTGATACTCCCTTCGCGGGCACGCTGGCAACCTGTCGGGGATACGCCCCCGTAGGAGCTGGCGAAGCCTGCGATCTTTTGATCTTGCTCTTAAGACTCAAGTGACCTCGAGAAAAAGATCGCAGCCTGCGACAGCTCCTACACCTATGATCCGCAAACTCACCGCATCGTCGAAACTCGCCCGCATCCTCTTTGGCCTGCTCGCCTACGCCAGTCTGGCGCTGGGCCTGATTGCCATCGTCGTGCCGGGTCTGCCGACCACCGAATTCATCCTGCTGGCTGCCTGGGCAGCCACCAAAAGTTCGCCACGCCTGAGTGCCTGGCTGGAAAACCACCGTCTGTTCGGCCCCATCCTCAGCAACTGGCGCAACGGCAAGATCATCGCTCGCCGGGCGAAAATCAGCGCCACCGTCAGCATGCTGCTGTGCACTGGTTTGATGCTGGTGATGCTCGATCACAGCTGGCCGATTTATCTGGCCATCGCCGGCATGAGTCTGGGAAACCTGTGGATCTGGTCGCGGCCAGAATCGTTGCCGCAGGTTTCCTGACACCCCCCTGTCACAGTTCTCATCCCATAAAAGCATCGCGCAAACGTTTCCGCCGACCGCTCGTCGGCTTTCCCTCATGCAAAACCATCCCCACGCCGATGCCCACTGAATGGCGCTAAATGGATTTGGCGAATGGGTCGACACCGGCCCACTGCCAAAAAGACATCCATTCGCGAGATCGCCCCATGTTCGACTCTCTTTCCATCCGCCTGAAAATTGTCCTGTTGTCCGGACTGTGCCTGCTTGGCGTGGTCGGGCTGATCGTCGGTATGAACATCTACCAGACCCATCAGAACGATGCGCTCGTCAGCAACTCCAGCACGAAGATGCTCACCGCCAGCGTCGAAAACCTGCTCCAGGCCAAGGCCGCCGAGCAAGCGGTGCGGGTACAGAAGACCTTTGGCGAAAGCCTGCTGGTGGTGACCGCCCTCGCCGACCAGATCAACGACCTGCGAAAAATGGCCGGCAAACGTTCGCTGGAAGCCGGCGCCTTGCGTGAGGAGCTGAACCAGAGCCTGAAAACTGCCTTCGAACGCAACACCAAGGTGCTCGGCATCTGGCTCGCCTACGAACCCAACACCCTCGATGGCAAGGACAGCGAGTTCGCCAACGACGCCGTCCGGGTGTCCAACGAAGTCGGGCGCTTCGCCAGTTACTGGAGCCGCGCCGCTGGCCCTGGAATCAACACGGTCATGGTCGAAGACGACATGACCAAAACCACCCTGAGCCTGAGCGGCACACCCTACAACAGCTGGTACACCTGCCCTCGCGACAGCAAGCGCACCTGCCTGCTGGACCCCTACGCTGACACCGTCGCCGGCAAGGAAATGCTGATGACCACCATCTCCGTGCCCCTGCTGGTGGACGGTAAAGCCATCGGTGTGGTCGGCGTCGACATCGCCCTCGACGCCCTGCAAGCCGCCGCCGTCGACTCGCAGCGCGAATTGTTCAACGGTGCCGGGCACATGCTGATTGTTTCCGGCAGCGGTGTGCTCGCCGGCTACAGCACCGATGCGAGCAAGGTCGGTAAAAGCATCGGCGACACCCTCGGTGCCGATGGCAAGGACGTGCTGCAACTGCTCAGCGCCAACACCCCAAAAATCCTCAAGCAAGGCGACCTGATTCGCGCTGTTTATCCGGTCAGCCCAATTGCCGACTCCAAAGCCTGGGGCGTGGTGATCGACCTGCCGCAGCAAGTGCTGCTGGCCGACTCGGTGAAACTGCGAGCCGTGCTCGATGACGCGCAAAACAGCGGCACGCTCAAAACCCTGTCGGTGGCGGTTGGCGCCGCTCTGCTGGGGTTGCTGCTGATCTGGCTCACCGCTTCCGGCGTGACCCGGCCGATCAACAGCGTCGCCGAAATGCTCAAGGCAATTGCCAGCGGCGACGGCGACCTGACCCAACGCCTGAACTACAGCAAGAAAGATGAGCTAGGCGAACTGGTCAACTGGTTCAACCGTTTCCTCGACAAGCTGCAACCGACCATCGCCCAGATCAAACAGAGCATCACCGACGCTCGTGGCACCACCGATCAGTCCTCGGAAATCGCCCGCCAGACCAGTGAAGGCATGCAGGTGCAGTTCCGCGAAATCGACCAGGTCGCCACCGCGTCCAACGAAATGAGCGCCACCGCCCACGACGTCGCCAACAGTGCTTCAAATGCCGCCAACGCGGCCAAAGGTGCCGACCAATCGGCCCGCGACGGGATGTCGATCATCGAGCGCAGCACTCGCGACATCAATCTGCTGGCCGAAGAAGTCAGCAAAGCGGTGACCGAAGTCGAAGCACTGGCCGTCAACAGCGAGCAGATCGGTTCGGTGCTGGAAGTGATCCGCAGCATCGCCGAGCAGACCAACCTGCTGGCCCTCAATGCCGCAATCGAAGCGGCGCGCGCTGGGGAAAGCGGTCGCGGGTTTGCAGTGGTCGCCGACGAAGTGCGCAACCTGGCCAAGCGCACCCAGGATTCGGTCGAAGAAATCCGCCTGGTAATCGAACGGATTCAAAGCGGCACTCGCGGTGTGGTGGCGACCATGCACTCAAGCCAGACCCAGGCCCACAACAATGCCGGACAGATTCAACAAGCCGTGCAGGCGCTGGGCAAAATCAGCGACGCGGTCACGGTGATCAGCGACATGAACCTGCAAATCGCCAGCGCCGCCGAACAGCAAAGCGCCGTGGCCGAAGAGGTCAACCGCAACGTCTCGGCGATCCGTACCGTCACCGAAACCCTGACCGAACAGGCCACCGAATCGGCGCAGATCAGCAGCCAGCTGAACTCGCTGGCGACGCACCAGATGAAATTGATGGATCAGTTCCGGGTGTAGCCCCAAAAAAGATCGCCGCCTGCGGCAGCGCCTACAGGAGCACGGTCGACGTAGGAACTGCCGCAGGCGGCAATCTTTGCTCTATGATCAGGGCTCTCTTCCGGAGGGCCTTCGATGACTGATTCACTCACGTCCATTCAAGCCGCGCTCGGTTTGCCTGCTACCGCGATTTCCTTCACCTCGACCGGCGCGTTGCCCTCGGCGTTTGCCGTGACGGATCTCGCCAGCGCCAGCATCGCGGCGGCCGGTCAGTCCACGGCTGAACTCCTGCAACAACAGACCGGCCGCTTGCCACACCTTGAAGTCGACCGCCGTCTCGCCTCCTTCTGGTTCGCCACCTCGATCCGCCCGATGGGCTGGAGCGTGCCACCGCTGTGGGACCCCATTGCGGGCGACTACGCAACCCACGATGGCTGGATTCGCCTGCACACCAACGCCCCTCATCACCGCAGCGCTGCCGAACAGGTGCTGGGACACTGCTTTGATCGAGCGGCGATGGCCGCGAAAGTCGCTCAATGGGCCAAAAGCGATCTGGAACACGCGGTGGTCGAGGCTGGCGGTTGCGCAGCCGAAATGCGCTCATGGCAACAATGGCAGTCCCACCCTCAGGGGGTGGCAGTCAACGCCGAGCCGCTGATTGATTTTTCCGCTGGCAACAGCGAGCGCTCAACCGTCTGGCAAGGTTCGGTCGCACAACCGCTGAAGGGCATCAAGGTGCTGGACCTGACTCGCGTCCTCGCCGGCCCCGTTGCCAGCCGCTTCCTCGCGGGGTTAGGTGCCGATGTGCTGCGCATTGATCCACCGCAGTGGAACGAGGCGGGCGTGATTCCGGAAGTCACCCTGGGCAAACGCTGTGCCCGCCTGGACCTGCACAACAACAGCGATCGCGGGGTATTTGAAAGTCTGCTCAAGGATGCCGACATTTTGCTCCACGGTTATCGCGCCAATGCTCTCGAACGCCTCGGCTACGGCAGCGTCGAACGGCAGAAACTCGCCCCCGGCCTGATCGACATTTGCCTGAATGCATACGGTTGGAGCGGCCCTTGGCAAAACCGCCGGGGCTTCGACAGTCTGGTGCAAATGAGCAGCGGCCTCGCTGAGGCGGGGATGGGTTGGAAGCAGGCGGACAAGCCGACACCGTTGCCGGTTCAAGCGCTGGACCACGCCACCGGATATTTGATGGCAGCCAGTGCGATCAAGTTGTTGGCTGAGCGATTGAGTACCGGGCGCGGTGGCTCGGCGCGATTGTCGCTGGCGCGCACGGCGAAGTTGCTGGTTGAACAGGGGCCGGGGACGGATGAGCCGTTACGTGCTGAAGAGGCCAGTGATCAGGGTCTGCTGATCGAGCAAACGGTTTGGGGGCCGGCGCATCGGTTGCGTGTACCGCTAAAGATCACCGGCACGCCGTTGCAATGGGCGCTACCCGCCGGGGAATTGGGTTCCCATCGCGCGCAGTGGTGGTGAGGTAACGGATCGCAGGCTGCGCCAGGTCCTCCGGGAATGGCACACATCTGTAGGAGCTGGCGCAGCCTGCGATCTTTTCAACTACACATCAATCCGCCCGAGCCAACGAGGTCCAAAGCAACTGCGCCGCATACGCCCGACACGGTCGCCAGGCTTGCGCACGGGCCAATAATTCACGCGGTGTGACCGGTCCGCCTTCCAGCGCCGCCAGTGCATTGATCAATCCCACATCCCCTGACGGAAACGCATCCGGCTCTCGCATCTGTCGCAAAGCGATGTATTGCGCCGTCCAGTCGCCAATCCCCCACAATGCCATCAATCGCGTAACGCCGCCGTCCCGACCCGCTTCAAACAACAAGGGATCGTCAAGCAATGCCTGCGCCACACCAGACAGCGTCTGCCCACGGCTTTTTGGCATTCCCAATGTTGCCAGATCAGCAGCCGCCAACACCGCCGCTTCAGGAAACACATGAGTCAATCCAGACAGCGGCGAAGACAACGGTTCGCCATACTGCGCAACCAGCTTGCCCGCCAGTTTGATCGCCGCACTCACAGTAATCTGCTGACCCAGCACCGCACGAATCGCCAGTTCCAGCCCATCCCACGTCCCCGGTACCCGCAGGCCAGGACGCTCGGCAATCAACCTTGCCATCAACGGATCAACCACCAGTTGCTGGTGGATGCGCGGCAGATCTGCGTCCAGATCGAACATCCGCCGCAACCGCGTAACGATCTCAGGCACGGCTGACGCATCAGGAAAATCCAGCCTCACGTCCAGCGCATCACCGGTCGCAGGCGTAATCGAAAACGTGCCGTGCACACCGTTCAGGCTGACGCTGCGCGAGTACACGCCATCGGCCACGCGCTCTAACCCGGCAATCGCCCGCGCCGACAAGAAGCCGAGCATCGCCGGCCAGTCATAAGGCGGCTGATAGTCGAGCCGAAGCTTTTGCGCCGGTTGCGACATTCTTGCCTCTCATATCGACTGTTTGTCATGTTTTGAAACCATAACAAGTGTTCACTCCATTAAATAGGCAGCGTGGCATGACGTTAATCAGATAACGGCAAAAAACAACGCTTATTTAGAACTCGCTCATCCAGGATCCATTTCCGTTTTATTTATACCGAGGCCTCTGGAAAAGGCTTCTCGTGGCCTATACAGGCTATTTCGGAAGTATTCACACGTTATTCATTAACACTGGAATGTGACCATGACCTGATCCAGATCAGCTGTTCTATCAGCGAGCGGATTTAGGCTGTGGTCTCTCTTCTCCGGCAATGGAGTCATGCAATGTCTGAAGCTCCCGGAAAACTACGACTCGGTGCCTTAGTCGCACTGGTAGTGGGTTCAATGATTGGTGGCGGGATATTCTCTTTGCCGCAAAACATGGCCGCCAGTGCCGATGTCGGTGCCGTGCTTATTGGTTGGGCCATTACGGCCGTGGGCATGTTGACCCTGGCGTTCGTCTTCCAGACCCTCGCCAACCGCAAGCCTGACCTCGATGGCGGTGTCTACGCCTACGCCAAGGCCGGTTTCGGCGACTACATGGGTTTCTCGTCCGCCTGGGGTTACTGGATCAGCGCCTGGTTGGGTAACGTGGGGTACTTCGTACTCCTGTTCAGTACCCTCGGCTACTTCTTCCCGATCTTCGGTGAAGGCAACACCGTGGCTGCGGTGATCGGCGCTTCGGTGCTGCTGTGGGCCGTGCACTTTCTGGTGCTACGCGGGATCAAGGAAGCGGCGTTCATCAACCTGGTGACCACCGTCGCCAAAGTCGTGCCGCTGCTGCTGTTCGTGTTAATCGCGGTGTTCGCCTTCAAACTGGAGATCTTTACCGCCGACATCTGGGGCACGAAAAACACCTCATTGGGCAGCGTGATGAACCAGGTGCGCAACATGATGCTGGTCACCGTCTGGGTGTTCATCGGCATCGAAGGCGCGAGCATCTTCTCGGCCCGAGCGGAAAAACGTTCGGACGTCGGTAAAGCCACCGTCATCGGCTTCATCACCGTGCTGTTGTTCCTGGTGCTGGTGAATGTGCTGTCGCTGGGCATCATGACTCAACCCGCGTTGGCCAAACTGCAGAACCCGTCGATGGCCGCCGTGCTTGAGCATGTGGTCGGTCACTGGGGCGCAGTGCTGATCAGTGTCGGCCTGATCATTTCCTTGCTCGGTGCGTTGCTGTCGTGGGTGCTGTTGTGTGCGGAGATCATGTTCGCTGCCGCCAAAGACCACACCATGCCGGAGTTTTTGCGCAAGGAGAACGCCAACCACGTGCCGGTCAACGCCCTGTGGCTGACCAACGCAATGGTGCAGGTTTTCCTGATCATCACCCTGTTCTCGGCCAGCACTTACCTGTCGCTGATCTACCTCGCCACCTCGATGATTCTGGTGCCTTACCTGTGGTCGGCGGCCTATGCGTTGCTGCTGGCGGTACGTGGCGAGAGCTACGAAAACGCCCTGGCCGAACGCAAGAAAGACCTGATCATCGGTGGCATCGCGCTGATCTACGCGATCTGGCTGCTGTACGCCGGCGGCATCAAATACCTGTTGCTGTCCGCCCTGCTTTACGCCCCCGGCGCGATCCTGTTCGCCAAGGCCAAGCGTGAGTTGGGCAAACCGGTTTTCACCCCTGTCGAGAGGCTGATTTTCGCTGCGGTAGTCATTGGCGCCCTGGTGGCGGCCTATGGACTCTACGACGGCTTCCTGACCCTGTAGCACCCGCGTGTAACACTCGACTGTTTTGTGACCTGGAGGATCTGTAATGACCACGGAAAAAGTTAAGTACGGCGTACATTCCGAAGCCGGAAAACTGCGCAAAGTCATGGTGTGCTCCCCCGGCCTGGCTCACCAGCGGCTGACCCCGAACAACTGCGACGAACTGCTTTTCGATGATGTGCTGTGGGTTGCCCAGGCCAAGCGTGACCATTTCGACTTCGTCACCAAAATGCGTGAACGTGATATCGATGTGCTGGAAATGCACAACCTGCTGACCGACATCGTCGCCAACCCCGAAGCCCTGGACTGGATCCTGGAGCGCAAGATCACCGCCAACTCGGTGGGTCTGGGTCTGGTCAACGAAGTCGGTTCCTGGCTGCGCAGCCTGGAACCGCGCAAGGTCGCAGAGTTCCTGATCGGCGGCGTGTCGGCCGATGACCTGCCTAGTAGCTTCGGTGGCAAGACTATCGAAATGTTCCGCGACTTCCTCGGCCACTCCAGCTTCATTCTGCCGCCGTTGCCGAACACCCAGTTCACCCGCGACACCACCTGCTGGATCTACGGTGGCGTCACGCTGAACCCGATGTACTGGCCGGCGCGCCGTCAGGAAACCCTGCTGGCCAGCGCCATCTACAAGTTCCACCCGGAATTCACCCACGCCGACTTCCAGGTCTGGTACGGCGACCCGGATCAAGAGCACGGCAACGCCACGCTTGAAGGCGGCGACGTGATGCCTATCGGTAACGGCGTGGTATTGATCGGCATGGGCGAACGCTCGTCCCGCCAAGCCATCGGCCAGCTGGCGCTGAACCTGTTCAAGCACAAAGCGGTCGAGCGGGTGATCGTTGCCGGCCTGCCGAAATCCCGCGCGGCGATGCACCTGGACACCGTGTTCAGCTTCTGCGACCGCGACCTGGTGACGATTTTCCCGGAAGTGGTGAACCAGATCGTGGCCTTCACCCTGCGCCCTGACGAAAGCAAACCGGGCGGTATCGATATCCGCCGCGAAGACACCAGCTTCCTCGACACCGTGGCCGCCGCGCTCAACCTCAAGGCCCTGCGCGTCGTCGAAACCGGCGGCAACAGCTTCGCCGCCGAACGCGAACAGTGGGATGACGGCAACAACGTGGTGGCCGTGGAACCCGGCGTGGTGATCGGTTACGACCGCAACACCTACACCAACACCCTGCTGCGCAAGGCCGGGATCGAAGTCATCACCATCAGCGCCGGCGAACTCGGCCGCGGTCGTGGCGGCGGCCACTGCATGACCTGCCCGATCATCCGCGACCCAATCGACTATTAATTTTCAAACCTTGGCCGAAGCTTACAGAGCTCAGGCCTTGGGGATAACCGAAACCCAAGGAGATCCAATCATGGCTTTTAACATGCGTAATCGCAGCCTGCTGAGTTTGATGCACCACACCAATCGCGAGCTGCACTACCTGCTGGACCTGTCCCGCGACCTGAAACGCGCCAAGTACACCGGCACCGAACAGCCGCACCTCAAAGGCAAGAACATTGCGCTGATCTTCGAAAAAACTTCGACCCGCACCCGTTGCGCCTTCGAAGTCGCGGCTCATGACCAGGGCGCTCACGTCACCTACATCGACCCGGTGTCGTCGCAAATCGGCCACAAGGAAAGCATGAAAGACACCGCCCGCGTGCTGGGCCGGATGTTCGATGCGATCGAGTACCGTGGCTTCGAACAGGAAATCGTCGAAGAGCTGGCCAAGTTCGCTGGCGTGCCGGTGTTCAACGGCCTGACCGCCGAATTCCACCCGACCCAAATGATCGCCGACACCCTGACCATGCGCGAGCACAGCGACAAGCCGCTGCATGACATCAGCTACGCCTACCTCGGTGACGCCCGCTACAACATGGGCAACTCGCTGCTGATGATCGGCGCCAAACTCGGCATGGACGTGCGCATCGGCGCACCGAAAGCGCTGTGGCCCCATCAGGACTTCATCGATCAGTGCAAAGCCTTCGCCGAAGAAAGTGGTGCCCGCATCACCATCACCGAAGACCCGAAAGAAGCAGTCAAGGGCGTGGACTTCATCCACACCGACATCTGGGTGTCGATGGGTGAACCGGTCGAAGCGTGGGACGAGCGTATCGAACAACTGCTGCCATACCAGGTCAACGCCAAAATGATGAAAGCCTCGGGCAACCCGCGGGTGAAATTCATGCATTGCCTGCCGGCGTTCCACAACAGCGAAACCAAGGTCGGCAAAGACATCGCGGCGCGTTATCCGAACCTGGCCAACGGCGTTGAAGTGACCGAGGAAGTCTTCGAATCGCCCGCCAACATCGCCTTCGAGCAAGCGGAAAACCGCATGCACACCATCAAGGCGATCCTGGTCTCGGCACTGGCGGATATCTAACGGCTGAGCACTTTTTCGTGAACCGCCACTGACCCCGTAGGAGCTGCCGCAGGCTGCGATCTTTTGATCTTGCTCTTGAGATTCAACTGTCCTCAGGAAAAAGATCGCAGCCTCGTTTCACTCGGCAGCTCCTACGGGATCACCGAACTCTGAAAGGACTGCATTATGCGTATCGTCGTTGCACTGGGCGGTAACGCCCTGCTCCGCCGTGGTGAACCCATGACCGCGGACAATCAACGCGCCAATATCCGGATCGCCACCGAACAGATCGCCAAAATCCATCCCGGCAATCAACTGGTGATCGCTCACGGCAATGGCCCGCAAGTCGGTCTGCTGTCGCTGCAAGCGGCGGCCTACACCCAGGTTTCCCCTTACCCGCTGGACGTGCTCGGTGCCGAAACCGAAGGCATGATCGGCTACATCATCGAACAGGAACTGGGCAACCTGCTGGACTTCGAGGTGCCGTTCGCGACGCTGCTGACCCAGGTTGAAGTCGACGCCAGGGACCCGGCGTTCCAGAACCCGACCAAACCCATCGGCCCGGTTTACTCCAAGGCCGAAGCCGAAGCGCTGGCCGCCGAAAAAGGTTGGGCCATCGCCCCCGACGGCGACAAGTTCCGCCGTGTGGTGGCCAGCCCGAAACCCAAGCGCATCTTCGAAATCCGCCCGATCAAGTGGCTGCTGGACAAAGGCAGCATCGTGATCTGCGCGGGCGGCGGCGGCATCCCGACGATGTACGACGAGCACCGCAAGCTCAAAGGCGTGGAAGCGGTGATCGACAAGGACCTGTGCTCGGCGCTGCTGGCCGAACAGCTTGAAAGTGACTTGCTGGTGATCGCCACCGACGTCAACGCCGCATTTATCGACTTCGGCAAGCCGACCCAGAAAGCCATCGCCCAGGCCCACCCAGACGACATCGAAAAGCTCGGCTTCGCGGCCGGCTCCATGGGCCCGAAAGTCCAGGCCGCCTGCGATTTCGCCCGCAACACTGGCAAAGTTGCAGTGATCGGTTCACTCTCGGACATCGAAGCGATCGTCCAGGGGAAGGCCGGCACCCGTATCAGCACGGCTAAACCTGGTATCACCTACCTGTAAAAAACAGCCGGGGCAGGCCCCATGCCTGCCCCGCTTCAATGCCTTTGAAGGAGACGCCCATGGCCATATTTGAGCCCGGTCACTTGCACATCGAGCGCCACGCGCTGAACAAGGACGACTTCAGCTACAACCTGTGCATTGACTATGAAGTCACCACAGACCCCAAGGAAGGCAAAGGCATGCTCTTCAAGCTGCATGGCTCGATCGAGGGCAAGGACCTGAAGGAAGAATTCTTCCTGCCCAAGGACCAGGCCTTCGACTTTGCCCGACACGCCACGCGCATTGCACAGAAATACGGCATGCCGAAAACCGCCAGCATCGGCTCGCTGCACAAGTACTACGACGAAATGTTCGAAGACGTACGCGCACAACTGCACGTCAAATCCGGTGACCCGGTGAAACCCGAACACCTGGAATAATCCCTTGAAAGATCAAAAGATCGTCCGAACGCGGCCCGAGCCTTCGGACGATCTTTTCGGGCATTCCCCATTACCGATTTCACCTCCAACCCCGCCCCAAGGCATACTGCCACCCTCCGCACTCCAGAACACTGAACCGCCCCATGCGTATCCACGTCAGCTTCATCGACCGCGTCGGTATCACCCAGGAAGTCCTGGCCTTGCTCGGCGGGCGCAATCTCAATCTGGATGCGGTGGAAATGGTCCCGCCGAACGTTTACATCGACGCGCCGACCCTCAGCCCGCAAGTGCTCGAAGAGCTGCGCGATGCACTGTTCAGTGTGCGCGGCGTGCAGGCGGTGACGGTGGTCGACATCCTTCCCGGCCAGCGTCGGCACCTGCAACTCGATGCGCTGCTGGCTGCGATGACCGACCCGGTGCTGGCGCTCGATAGCGCCGGCAACGTGTTGCTGGCCAACCCGGCACTGATCGCCTTGTACGGTCGTGAACCGGCCGGGGAAAGCGTCGCCGAGCTGTTCGCCGACCCGGCGCTGCTGGAAACACTGTTGGAAAACGGCTTCCGTCTGCCGCTGCGCGAGATCACCGTCAACGGCCAGACCTTGCTGCTGGACGCCACGCCCATCACCGACGCCGGCGCCCTGCTGACCCTGTATCAACCCAACCGCATCGGTGAACAACTGTCGGCGCTGCACCACGATCATGCCGAAGGCTTCGATGCGTTGCTCGGTGAATCCCCGGCGATTCGCACCCTCAAGGCGCGGGCGCAGCGGGTGGCGGC
Organism: Pseudomonas frederiksbergensis; assembly: GCF_001874645.1. NCBI lineage: Bacteria > Pseudomonadati > Pseudomonadota > Gammaproteobacteria > Pseudomonadales > Pseudomonadaceae > Pseudomonas > Pseudomonas frederiksbergensis. The sequence continues at coordinate 4,257,778 of NZ_CP017886.1, read as the reverse complement.
GCTCGATGCTCCGCTACTGATCCAGGGTGAAACCGGCACCGGTAAAGAGCTGGTGGCCCGCGCCTGCCATGCGATCAGCGCCCGACACAGCGCGCCGTTTCTGGCGTTGAACTGTGCAGCATTGCCGGAGAACCTCGCCGAAAGCGAGCTGTTCGGCTACGCACCCGGTGCGTTCACCGGCGCTCAACGTGGCGGCAAGCCAGGCCTGATGGAACTGGCCAACCAGGGCACGGTGTTCCTCGACGAGATCGGCGAAATGTCGCCGTACTTGCAGGCCAAACTGTTACGTTTCCTCAACGATGGCAGCTTCCGTCGGGTCGGTGGCGATCGCGAGGTCAAGGTCAACGTGCGGATCCTCAGCGCGACCCACCGCAACCTGGAAAAAATGGTCAGCGAAGGCGCGTTCCGTGAAGACCTGTTCTACCGCCTCAACGTGCTCAACGTCGAAGTCCCGCCGTTGCGTGAGCGCGGTCAGGACATCCTGTTGCTGGCACGCTACTTCATGCAACAGGCTTGCGCACAAATCCAGCGCCCGGTCTGTCGTTTGGCGCCCGGCACTTACCCGGCCCTGCTCGGCAACCGCTGGCCGGGCAATGTGCGGCAATTGCAGAACGTGATCTTCCGCGCCGCGGCCATTTGCGAAAGCAGCCTGGTGGACATCGGCGACCTGGACATTGCCGGCACCTCGGTGGCGCGCGAAAGCGACGTGGATGTCGACAGCCTTGAGCAGGCCGTGGAAGCGTTCGAGAAAACCCTGCTGGAAAAGCTCTACGTCAACTATCCCTCGACCCGCCAACTGGCCAGCCGCCTGCAAACCTCCCACACCGCCATCGCCCATCGATTGCGCAAGTACGGCATTCCCAATAAGCCCTGACCGCCCCAGCAATTCGCCGATGTACGCCCCCCCCCGCAGGCTGCGATCTTTTGACTTTGGTTTTGCGGTGCCTGGGACAAGATCGTCCGAACGCGGCCCGAACCTTCGGCAGCTCCTACAGGGTCGGGTTTTCCATTCAAAATCGTGGCGCCTGCTTTCTGAAAACGACCTCCATCTGTACTGAAAGCGCTACAGCGGAACGATTTCGCTACACCCTCGATTAAACAGCGCTACGCAAGGCTTTGATCCCCATAGGCTTTTTTACACGCCTCAAGCTGTAGCGATTTCGCTACAGCCGAATGATTCATCTCACCTACAACAAATCACAACCTATTGATTTATAACGAATAAAAAACGTTGGCCGCGTTCTTGCTAAGCATCTGACCATTCAGCTCTGCCTTGCACGAGCATTCAATCGCGTCCACCAGACGAGTCTGGCCCCTGAGGAGTTTCCATGAGCGAGTTGCGTTTTACTGAAGATCACGAATGGCTGCGCACCGAAGCTGACGGCAGCGTTACGGTCGGCATCACCGCCTTCGCACAGAATGCCCTGGGCGACGTGGTCTATGTGCAACTGCCAGAACTGCAGTCCTACGACAAAGGCGCCGAAGCCGCCACCGTCGAGTCGGTAAAGGCTGCCAGCGGCGTGTACATGCCATTGGACGGTGAGGTAGTTGAAACCAACCCGGCGCTGGAAAGCAGTCCGGAACTGGTCAACGAAGATCCGCTGGGTGAAGGCTGGTTCTTCCGCTTCCAGCCAACCGACGCCTCGGCTGTCGGCCAACTGCTGGATCAGGACGCTTACGACCGCCTGATCAAAGCCAACGCCGAAGCCTGAGGAGCCGCCATGACTATCAATCTAAGCACCGCCAACGAATTCATCGCGCGCCACATCGGCCCGCGTTCGGGTGATGAGCAAGCCATGCTCAACAGCCTGGGCTTTGATTCCCTGGAAGCCCTGAGCGCCAGCGTTATCCCCGACAGCATCAAAGGCACCAGCGTGCTCGGACTGGAAGACGGTTTGAGCGAAGCCGAGGCCCTGGCCTCGATCAAAGCCATCGCCGCGAAGAACCAGCTGTTCAAGACCTACATCGGCCAGGGCTACTACAACTGCCACACGCCGTCGCCGATCCTGCGCAACCTGCTGGAAAACCCGGCCTGGTACACCGCCTACACCCCGTACCAGCCAGAAATTTCCCAGGGCCGCCTGGAAGCGCTGCTGAACTTCCAGACCCTGATCAGCGACCTGACCGGCCTGCCGATCGCCAACGCGTCTCTGCTCGACGAAGCCACCGCCGCTGCCGAAGCCATGACCTTCTGCAAACGCCTGAGCAAAAACAAAGCCAGCCACGCCTTCTTCGCCTCCGTTCATTGCCACCCGCAAACCCTCGACGTGCTGCGCACCCGTGCCGAGCCGTTGGGGATTGACGTGGTGGTGGGCGACGAGCGCGAACTGACGGATGTCAGCGCGTTCTTCGGCGCTCTGCTGCAATACCCGGCGAGCAACGGCGACCTGTTCGACTACCGCGAACTGACCGAACGCTTCCACACTGCCAATGCGCTGGTCGCGGTGGCCGCCGACCTGCTGGCCCTGACCGTGTTGACCCCGCCGGGTGAGTTCGGCGCCGACGTGGCCATCGGCAGCGCCCAACGCTTCGGCGTGCCGCTGGGCTTCGGTGGCCCACACGCGGCCTACTTCTCCACCAAAGATGCGTTCAAACGCGACATGCCGGGCCGTCTGGTCGGTGTGTCCGTGGACCGTTTCGGCAAGCCGGCCCTGCGCCTGGCGATGCAGACTCGCGAGCAACATATCCGCCGCGAGAAAGCCACCAGCAACATCTGCACCGCCCAAGTACTGCTCGCCAACATCGCCAGCATGTACGCCGTGTATCACGGTCCTAAAGGCTTGAAGCAGATCGCCAACCGCATCCATCACCTGACCGCGATTCTCGCCAACGGCTTGAGCGCACTGGGTCTCGCGGTTGAGCAAGAACACTTCTTCGACACCCTGACGCTGGCCACTGGCGCCAACACCGCCGCCCTGCACGACAAGGCCCGCACCCAGCGCATCAACCTGCGTGTCGTCGATGGTGAGCGCTTGGGTCTGTCGCTGGACGAAACCACCCGCCAGGCCGATATCGAAACCCTGTGGAGCCTGCTGGCTGACGGCAAAGCCCTGCCCGATTTCGCAGCACTGGCCGCCTCGGTCGAAAGCCGCATCCCGGCCACGCTGGTACGCCAGTCGGCGATCCTCAGCCACCCGGTGTTCAACCGTTATCATTCGGAAACCGAGCTGATGCGCTACCTGCGCAAGCTCGCCGACAAGGACCTGGCACTGGATCGCACCATGATCCCGCTGGGTTCGTGCACCATGAAACTCAACGCCGCCAGCGAAATGATCCCGGTGACCTGGGCCGAATTCGGCGCCCTGCACCCGTTCGCTCCGCCTGCACAAAGCGCCGGTTACCAGCAACTGACTGACGAACTGGAAGCGATGCTCTGCGCCGCCACCGGTTACGACGCGATCTCGCTGCAACCGAACGCCGGTTCCCAAGGTGAATACGCCGGCTTGTTGGCGATCCGTGCCTACCACCAGAGCCGTGGCGAAGAGCGCCGTGACATCTGCCTGATCCCGTCGTCGGCCCACGGCACCAACCCGGCCACCGCCAACATGGCCGGCATGCGCGTGGTCGTGACCGCGTGCGATGCTCGCGGCAACGTCGACATCGAGGACCTGCGCGCCAAAGCCATCGAGCACCGCGAACACCTCGCCGCGCTGATGATCACTTACCCGTCGACCCACGGCGTGTTCGAAGAAGGCATCCGCGAAATCTGCGGGATCATTCATGACAACGGCGGTCAGGTGTACATCGACGGCGCCAACATGAACGCGATGGTCGGCCTCTGCGCACCGGGCAAGTTCGGCGGCGACGTGTCCCACCTGAACCTGCACAAAACCTTCTGCATCCCGCACGGTGGTGGCGGCCCGGGCGTCGGCCCGATTGGCGTGAAATCGCACCTGACGCCGTTCCTGCCGGGGCACGCGGCCATGGAGCGCAAGGAGGGCGCGGTCTGCGCAGCACCGTTTGGCAGCGCGAGCATTCTGCCGATCACCTGGATGTACATCCGCATGATGGGTGGCGCTGGCCTCAAGCGGGCTTCGCAATTGGCGATCCTCAATGCCAACTACATATCCCGTCGCCTCGAAGAACACTACCCAGTGCTCTACACCGGCAGCAACGGTCTGGTTGCCCACGAATGCATCCTCGACCTGCGCCCGCTGAAAGACAGCAGCGGCATCAGCGTCGATGACGTTGCCAAGCGCCTGATCGACTTCGGTTTCCATGCGCCAACCATGTCGTTCCCGGTGGCCGGCACGCTGATGATCGAGCCGACCGAAAGCGAATCCAAGGAAGAGCTGGACCGCTTCTGCGACGCCATGATCCGCATTCGCGAAGAAATCCGCGCAGTGGAAAACGGCACCCTGGACAAGGACGACAACCCACTGAAAAACGCGCCGCACACGGCAGCGGAAATCGTTGGCGAGTGGACGCACCCGTACAGCCGTGAGCAAGCGGTGTATCCGGTGGCGTCGTTGATCGAAGGCAAGTACTGGCCACCGGTCGGCCGGGTCGACAACGTATTCGGCGACCGCAACCTGATCTGCGCCTGCCCGTCGATCGAAAGCTACGCTTGATCTAGAGGGGGCGGGTTTACTCGCCCTTTTCGAGAACAGCGCATTCCTCCTACGGGGTGCATCTCCCAATAGTTAGGCCAATAACAAGAAACCGGAGAACAACCATGTCGTTAAGCGTGTTCGACCTGTTCAAGATTGGCATCGGTCCCTCCAGCTCCCACACCGTCGGCCCGATGCGCGCCGCTGCGCGCTTCGTCGAAGGCCTGCGTCGTGAAAACCTGCTGGCGGCAACCACCTGCGTCAAAGTCGAGCTCTACGGCTCGCTCGGCGCCACCGGCAAAGGCCACGGCAGCGACAAGGCTGTGCTGCTGGGCCTGGAAGGTGAACACCCGGACACCGTGAACACCGAAAACATCGCCGCCCGCCTGCTGGAGATTCGCAGCAGCGGTCGCTTGAACCTGCTCGGTGAGCACACCATCGATTTCAACGAAAAACTCCACCTGGCGATGATCCGCAAGCCATTGGCCTATCACCCCAACGGCATGATCTTCCGCGCCTTTGACGCCGCCGGTATCCAGATCCGCAGCCGCGAGTATTACTCGGTCGGTGGCGGCTTTGTGGTCGACGAAGACGCTGCCGGCGCCGACCGCATCGTCGAGGATGCAACGCCGCTGACCTTCCCGTTCAAAAGCGCCAAGGACCTGCTCGGTCATTGCGCCACTTACGGGCTGTCCATCAGCCAGGTGATGCTGACCAACGAAAGCGCCTGGCGCCCGGAAGCGGAAACCCGCGCCGGCCTGCTGAAAATCTGGCAAGTGATGCAAGACTGCGTCGCCGCGGGCTGCCGTAACGAAGGGATTCTGCCCGGCGGCTTGAAGGTCAAACGTCGTGCGGCGGCGCTGCATCGGCAACTGTGCAAGAACCCGGAATCATCGCTGCGCGATCCGTTGTCGGTGCTCGACTGGGTCAACCTGTATGCGCTGGCGGTCAACGAAGAAAACGCCAACGGCGGTCGTGTGGTCACTGCACCGACCAATGGCGCGGCCGGGATCGTCCCGGCGGTGTTGCATTACTACATGCGCTTCATTGCCGGCGCCAACGAAGACGGCGTGGTGCGATTCCTGCTCACCGCCGCCGCCATTGGCATTCTGTACAAGGAAAACGCTTCGATTTCCGGCGCCGAAGTCGGCTGTCAGGGCGAGGTTGGCGTGGCCTGTTCCATGGCCGCTGGCGCTTTGTGTGAAGTGCTCGGCGGCACCGTGCAGCAAGTCGAAAACGCCGCCGAGATCGGCATGGAACACAACCTCGGCCTGACCTGCGACCCGATTGGCGGGCTGGTGCAAGTACCGTGCATCGAGCGCAATGCAATGGGCTCGGTGAAAGCCATCAATGCGGTGCGCATGGCCCTGCGCGGCGATGGTCAGCATTTCGTCTCCCTCGACAAGGTCATCCGTACCATGCGCCAGACCGGCGCCGACATGAAAAGCAAATACAAGGAAACCGCCCGTGGCGGTTTGGCGGTCAACATTATCGAGTGCTGATGCGAACGCATCGGCATCAGTGCAATTTTCAGGAGCTGTATATGTCCACCGAACAACTGTTGAAAACCCCGCTGCACGCGCTGCACATCGAACTCGGTGCGCGCATGGTGCCATTCGCCGGCTACGACATGCCGGTGCAGTACCCACTCGGCGTGATGAAAGAGCACCAGCACACCCGTGATCAGGCCGGGCTGTTCGATGTCTCGCACATGGGCCAGATCCGTCTGACCGGCGCCAATGCCGCCAAGGCCCTGGAAACCCTGGTGCCGGTGGACATCATCGACTTGCCGGTGGGCATGCAGCGTTATGCGATGTTCACCAACGAAACCGGCGGCATCCTCGACGACCTGATGGTCGCCAACCTCGGTAACGACGAGTTGTTCCTGGTGGTCAACGCCGCCTGCAAGGACCAGGACCTGGCGCACCTGCGCCAACACATCGGCGATCAGTGCAGCATTGAACCCTTGTTCGAAGAACGCGCCCTGCTCGCCCTGCAAGGCCCGGCCGCGGTGACCGTACTCGCGCGTCTGGCCCCTGAAGTGGCGAAGATGACGTTCATGCAGTTCACCCGCGTGACCTTGATCGGCGTCGACTGCTTTGTCAGCCGTTCGGGCTACACCGGTGAAGACGGTTTCGAAATCTCCGTGCCGGCCGCCAATGCCGAGGCCCTCGCTCGCGCCTTGCTGGCCGAGCCGGAAGTCGCTGCCATCGGCCTCGGCGCCCGTGACTCGCTGCGCCTGGAAGCAGGCCTGTGCCTCTACGGCCACGACATGAACACCGAGACCACACCGATCGAAGCCAGCCTGCTGTGGGCCATCTCCAAGCCTCGCCGTGCCGACGGTGCGCGTACCGGTGGCTTCCCCGGTGCCGAGACCGTATTTGCCCAGCAACAAAACGGTGTCGGCCGTAAACGCGTCGGCCTGCTGCCTCAGGAACGCACCCCAGTGCGCGAAGGTGCAGAAATCGTCAACGAAGCGGGCGAAATCATCGGCAGCGTCTGCAGCGGTGGCTTCGGGCCTACCTTGGGTGGTCCTTTGGCGATGGGTTACCTCGACAGCGCTTACATCGTACTTGATACCCAAGTGTGGGCAATTGTTCGTGGGAAAAAGGTGCCTTTGCTTGTAAGCAAAATGCCATTTGTCCCACAACGCTACTATCGTGGTTGATTGACTGTTCCTATAAGTAACGCGGTTGCGTAACAGTGCACTAATCTGTAACGCAACCGCCATAAAACAGTGCATGCCTTGATCAGGCACTTCGATTGTGAACCTGGCTTATAACAAGCGAAAACAATTGAACAACTCTATCGAATAAGCCGCACTAGCAATCATGTGAAACAACCATCACGCCAAGCAATACAAGGCTTCCACGGGGCTTGTTTTTTCTCCCGTAGTTGGCGTAGAGTTTGTTCACTGTGTTTGCATGGGTCGCTTGGAATCGTGACCTGGGCAGTAGCCTACAAGTTAGCTACATCCCGTTCGACGTCTCTTACTCTCCTGCAACCAGCTCCAGTACTCTTTCATGAGAAAGAGGCTGTCATCAATTTTTGCGTCAAAGGAAATAAGAAATGTCCCAACGTCAGAGCGGTACCGTCAAGTGGTTTAACGACGAGAAAGGTTTTGGTTTTATCACTCCAGAAAGCGGTCCGGATCTGTTCGTGCATTTCCGCGCCATTCAAGGTAACGGCTTCAAGAGCCTGAAAGAAGGCCAGAAAGTCACCTTCATCGCGGTGCAGGGCCAGAAAGGCATGCAAGCTGACGAAGTACAAGCAGAAGGCTGATCTTCTGTAACGAAAAAGCCCCTGATGCTGACATCAGGGGCTTTTTTGTGCGCGTAATTCCGTAAAATGGCTTCTTTTTTCAGCCGAGAGCCACTCCATGTCGAAACACCTGCTAAGCCCCCAGGGTGAATTCCCCATCGCCGGCCTGGGCCGTCGCCTGGCAGCGATGTTCTACGACTTCCTGCTGTGCACCGCCCTGCTGATCGTCACGGGCGGCATCTACAAGATGGTGCAGATGGCAATCCTCGGCGAAGAGAAGATGCGCGCCCTGACTGAGGCCGGTGCGCTGGATGGCGATCCGCTGTTCTCAACCATATTGCTGTTCGTGCTGTTTGGCTTCTTCGCCAAGTTCTGGACCTGGTCCGGTCAGACCCTCGGCATGCAAGTCTGGTGCATCCGCGTACAGAACGCCGACGGCTCGGCGATCAGCCTGTGGCAGGCGCTATTGCGCTTTGTAGTGTCGATCGCGTCCTTGCTGTGCGCAGGCCTGGGGTTCTTCTGGGTGCTCTTCGACAAACAGCAGCGCAGTTGGCACGACATGTACTCCAACAGCCAACTGGTGCGGATCCCGAAGAAGAAAAAATAACGCACAAAAAAGATCGCAGCCTGCGGCAGCTCCTACACGGTTTACGTAGGAGCTGCCGCAGGCTGCGATCTTTTGATCTTTCCTTTGACCTTAAGCGTTACCCGCCAGCTTCATCCGCGCTGCTGCGGTGAAGTCGAGCATGCGCTTTAGCGGGCGAATCGCCTGAGGGATCAACGCCGGCTCGACGAAGATCTCGCCTGAACCCTCACGCAGACACTGTAGCGTGCGCTCAAGGGTGTTCATCGCCATCCACGGGCAATGCGCGCAACTGCGACATGCCGCGCCGTTGCCGGCGGTAGGCGCTTCGATGAAGACCTTATCCGGGCACAGCTGCTGCATCTTGTAGAAGATGCCGCGGTCGGTGGCGACGATCAGGGTCTTGTTTGGCAGCCTTTGCGCAGCCGCGATCAACTGACTGGTGGAACCCACCGCATCGGCCAACTCGATCACCGCAGTCGGCGACTCTGGGTGCACCAGGATAGCGGCGTCCGGGTACAGCGCTTTCATGTCTTCGAGCTGCTTGGCTTTGAACTCTTCATGAACGATGCAGGCACCGTCCCAAAGCAGCATGTCGGCGCCGGTCTGGCGCTGAATGTAGGTACCCAGGTGCTTGTCCGGCCCCCAGATGATCGTCTCGCCGTTATCCATCAGGCTTTCGACAATCTCCAATGCACAGCTGGATGTCACCACCCAGTCCGCTCGCGCCTTCACCGCTGCCGAGGTGTTGGCATACACCACCACCGTGCGCTCCGGGTGCTGATCGCAAAACGCCGAGAACTCGTCGACCGGGCAACCCAGGTCCAGCGAGCAGGTCGCTTCCAGGGTCGGCATCAATACACGCTTTTCCGGGTTGAGGATTTTGGCGGTTTCACCCATGAACTTCACACCGGCAACCACGACGGTCTTGGCCGGGTGAGCATTGCCGAAGCGGGCCATTTCCAGTGAGTCGGAAACGCAGCCACCGGTTTCTTCGGCCAGGGCCTGAATGATCGGGTCGCAATAGAAGTGAGCAACCAGCACCGCGTCCTGAGCCTTGAGCTCGGCGGCGATGGCGGCGCGGTAATGAGCCTCTTCCCCGGCTGTCAGCGGCTTGGGCTGCTTGGCGTCGAGATGGGCTTGTACCAGAAGGCGTTCGGAAATTTGCGTCATGTTCGCAAGACCTGCAGGCGCATTTGCGCGAAAGTCGAGTATACACCCGGCTCCGGACCCTATCGGGTACCGCCGGGAGAGTGAGTATTGATCAGGCACGGACAGCGCTGAAGCTGCGCAAGGCTACAGAATATCCTGTTGATGCAAAAGATGATTCTGACCTGCGTCACGCAGTGCAACCCAAGACTTGGGCGAGCTCAAATCGCAGGCAGGAAAAAACCTGCAAATCTTCACGTTCATGAAGCGCGTTCAGGCTGTGCAAACGGCCCCTCACAGTGCTGGAGGGGCGTTCAATCCGTCATCAAACAGGTTTAAGCGAGGGCAGAGCCCACTGCGCCGCAGGCGTGGGATCGGCTGTTGGATCCGTCACGCGATACACCAACACTTCCCCCTCAACGATGATGCTAACTTCATCACCCAGACGCGGACATAGATGGCCTGGTAAACGTGCAGTCAGTACTGTAGATGAGGCAGCATCGCCAGAGAGACTCAGCCGTACGCAGGCATCGTGGCCGTAAAAATCCACCTTCAGTACCCGCCCCCTCGCCTTGGCAGCACCGAGACTTGCGCCATCATGAAAGGGTATGAGTCTTATCTGCTCTGGTCGCAGTAACACGTGTACCGCCCCCTCGGGCATCCCGGCCATCAGCTGCAATTGTCCCAAGGCACAGGCCACCCTGCCGTTTTCGGCTATACCGGGCAACAGCACGGCATCGCCCACAAAGCGCGCGAGCTCAGGGCTCACCGGCTTACGGTACAACTGCTCAGGACTCGCCACTTGTACCAGTTGGCCATCCCATAACACGGCCACCTGGCTACCCATCGACAACGCCTCGGACTGATCATGAGTGACCAGCAAAGCGGTGGCACCCGCAGCAGACAAGGCCTGTGCTACTGCCTGCCGGGTTTCCACCCGCAGCGCGGCATCCAGCGAGGAAAACGGCTCATCGAGCAGAACCAATGCAGGTGCGGGCGCAAGTGCTCGTGCCAGCGCAACCCGCTGCTGCTGCCCGCCTGACAATGCATGCGGTGATCGACTGGCAAAGTTGGTGGGCAATCCGACCAATTCCAACAACTCGTCGACCCGGTGCCGCGCCTTGCGCAGTTGGCGCGGCAGGCCAAATACGATGTTGTCGGCGACCGACAGGTGCGGGAATAGCGCGCCTTCCTGCGGCACATAGCCGATGTGACGCTTCTCGGACGGAACAAATACGTTGGGACCGGTGACCCTCTGGCCATTAATCTGAATGGTCCCCGCATCACCGCGTTCGAAGCCACACAACAAACGCAACAAGGTGGTCTTGCCGCTGCCGGACGGACCGAGAATGGCGACCAGGCTGCCGGAGGACACCGACAGATCGACGCCACGCAACACCGGGGTGCTGCCGAACTTTTTGCTGAGGCCGTGGATGTGTAGGTCAGCCATGATTGTTGCCTATTGTTGGATGCTACCCAGCACTGCCGATTTGCCGAACAGCGACATCAGCAGCCAGGTGGAAAAGAGCGAAATACCGACCAGCATGGCTGCATACGGCGCTGCGGCGGCAAAAGCCAACGCAGAGGTATCGACCCAAACCTGAGTGGCGAGAGTCTGCGTGCCGATGGGCGATAGCAATAATGTGGCAGTCAGCTCTGTGACGATGGTGATGAATACCATTGATGCAGCGGCGCCGATGCCAGGCCCAGCCAGCGGCAAAATCACACGCCATGCCGTTTGCCACCCGCTTAGGCCCAACGAGCGGGCGGTATCCTCAAGGCGGGGTTCGATCTGAACCAGCGTGGCGTGCACACCGACCAGGGCCAGCGGCAGGAACAGGATCGAATAGGTGAGGACCAACAGCGCCGCACTCTGGTACAGCGGCTGGATGAAACGGATCGAGATTGAAATCACCGCCAGGGCAATCACGATACCCGGCACGCCCTGCCCCAGATAAGCAATACGCTCCAGCAGGGTGCTGATACGACCTGGAAAGCGCGCCAACAAAAAGCCCAGCGGCAAAGCGAACAATGTGGTGAGCACCGCCCCGGCCAGGCCAAACCCCAGCGAAGCACAGGTCGTGCTGATCAAGCGCTCCGCCGAGAACTCGACGGGCGTCACTGCGGCCTCACTGTGCTGCAGCAGCCAGTAGCCGATCATACCCAGTGGAACCCCCAGGGTAGTCATCGTCAAGCCGGCAAACCCGCCCCATACCAGCCATTTCACCCTGCCCAATTCATAGCGAATGGCCGCCCGACGTGTACCACGATCAAGCCGATCATAGCGTGTGAGCCCGCGCACCTTGAACTCCGCCACCAGGCACATCAGGCACAACAGCATCAGGACGCAGGCGATCAACGCCGCACCGGCACCGTCGAAGCTGGCGCGATATTCGGCGTAGATCTCGGTGGTAAAGGTGCGAAAGCGCAATAGCGCGAACGCGCCAAACTCGGACAGTACACTGAGGGCGACCAGCAGTACCCCGCCCAGCAGCGCGGGCTTGAGTTGCGGTAATACCACGCGAAAGAAGCAGCGCCACGGCCCTAGCCCGAGTGAACGGGCAGTTTCCTCCAGGGCCGGATCCATGCCCCTGAGTGCAGCGGATACAGGGAGGTAAACGAGCGGAAAGTAGGCAGTGGTGACGACCAGCAAAGCGCCGGCGAAGTCCTGCAACGACAAGCTGAGAGAGACCCACGCATAGCTGGTGATGAAGGGCGGTACGGCAAGCGGCACAGCCGCGAGCACCGCCCAGACACCTCGGCCTGGCAGGTGCGTACGCTCGACGAACCAGGCCACCGCCGTACCAATCAAGGCCGAGGCCAACGTGGCCGTACCTACAATGAGTAAGGTATTGAAGGCCAACTCCCCGACGAGAGGACGAAACAATAGCTCGATCGCGTCATCGTAGCCGAAGCTTGCCGCCTGCTTCAGCGTGAAGGCGAGCGGCAACAGCACCAGCAGCGCCACACAGACACAGACAAGCAAAAGTCCGAACGGCGTACGCCGTTCGGACTTGACCGCAATGGTCAGGCTGGCCATTTACAGCAAGCCGGCCTGACGCAGCAACTTGGCAGCATGGCTATCGTCACCCAGCGTTTTCATATCCAGCGGTGGCGGTGAAAGCTGGCTGAACGGCGTGAGCAAAGGGTCGGGAGCCACACCTGCGCGTAGCGGGTATTCGTAGGTCACCTTGCTTTGCGCCATCAGTTGTTGAGCACTCTCGCTGGTTAGGTAGGCGAGAAACTTATGCGAAGCGTCCTGATTGTGCGTGGTCTTAAGGACTGCGACGCCCGACACGTTGATCAGCGCACCGACATCAGCGTTACCAAAGTGATAAAGCGCGCTGTGCGTCCCCTTGTCGCCCAACTCGGTATGCAGGCGAGCCCAATAGTAGTTATTGATGATGCCGGTAGCGACCCCGCCACGGTTGACGGCAGCGGTCACGCCTTCGTTGTCGTTGAAAATCTGAGAGTTGGTGCGCAGGCCCTTAAGCCACTGCAAGGTGGCGGCTTCGCCCTTCATCGCCAGCACTGCACTGACCAGCGGCAGAAAATCACCATCGGACGGAGCGATGGCCAGCTTGCCTTTCCAGGCCGGCTCGGCCAAGTCGAGCAGCGAGGTCGGCAATTGCGCAGGTTTGATCAGCTTGGTGTTGTAGATCAGCACGTTCTCACGTGCCACCACGCCGACCCACTCGCCGCTCGGCGAATTGTAACGAGCCGGGATAGTGGACAAGGTGGAGGGCTCCACTTTCTCCAGCATGCCCTTTTCTTCCAGCAACATCAGTTCGGGGGAGTTCGAAGTGAAATACACATCGGCTGGCGAAGCACTGCCTTCGGCCAGTAGTTGCGCCGCCAGTTCCGGCCCCTCGCCGGTACGTACTTTCACCGAAATGCCGCTCTGTTTTTCGAAATCCTTGACCAGCAGATTGACGGTCTGCTCATGCTGCGCGCTGTACAACGTCAATGAGGCGGCTTGAGATACGCCCGAGGCCATCAGCGCTGCAGCCACACAAGCAAGGTGGAAAGTACGCGGCAACTTGCCGCTGAAAACCTTGAAAGACATTCGCAATGCTCCAAAAACAACGATGGTTACAGCCCATGGAGCGCATCTCGACGATGCGCTCCCGCCCAACAGTTCTTACCCGGCCAGCCCTTCGAACAACGTCGCACCGATGAACGAACCCTCGCTGACACCCGGTGGGCAGGCAAAGATCGCGCTCCCCACATGGGTGGTGAACTGGTTCATGATGTCTTCGGTGGCCAGCTTCTTGTTGATCTTGATGAAGCCAGTGCGCGGGTCGCGTTGATAGGCAACGAAAAACAACCCGGCATCCAGCATGATGCCCTGGCGCCATGGCGGCCAACGCTCGGCATAAAAGCCGACGCCGTCGTTGTAGGAGTAGGCACGACGCAGGATTTGCGCACCGTCGTTTTCAGCGGCGGATGACAAACGCGCATGCGCGTTGGCCGGAATCACCGGGTTGCCGTCCTTGTCCTCAGCGTTCAAGTCCAAAGGGTCGAATTCGTGGGTTTTGCCCAGCGGCGCGCCATTGGCTTTGTCGCGGCCGACGACCTCCTCCTGAAAGCCCAGTTCCGTCTTGTCCCAGTGCTCAAGAGCGATGCGAATGCGGCGCACCACAACATAGGAGCCCTCCTTCATCCAGCCGCCTTCATCGCCAGCCCAAACCACCTTGTTCATCGCATCGCTGCTATGAGTGGCCGGATTGTTGGTGCCGTCTTTGAATCCCATCAAATTCCGACCGGTGCCGCCTGCGGCCGGTGGACTGGCAAAACCGGACTGCATCCACTTGATCGAGGCTACGCCGTCCGCCAGGGCAAGCAGTTCGCGCAGCGCATGGAAGGCCACCTGCGGATCATCGGCACAGACCTGGATGCTCAGGTCGCCACCGCACTTCTCGGCCACCAGTTGGTCGCCGTTGAATTTCGGCAGATCGACCAACGCGTCCGGGCGCCGCGACGCCAGGCCATAGCGGTCCTTGCCGTCGCTGATGAACAAGCCCGGACCGAAGCCAAAGGTCACGGTCAGGCGAGCCGGCCTCAACCCCTCGGCCGAACCGCCATCCAGTGGTGCGGCATCCTTGGGCACCGCCAGCGGCTGTGCCGTCTCGCCACGGCTCAGGCGGTTGGCGGCAACAGTCCAGCGCTTGAGCAACGCGATCACGTCCGCCCGCGCGGTGGCTTCCAGATCGAGCGCGGCAAACAGCGAGTGCGTCTGCTGCGCTGTCACGATTCCGCCCTGGTGCACGCCATAGAACGGCTCGACCCCGGACATCGTCCGGGCAGCGGCATGAGGCTTAGCCAGGCTTTCGGCGGCGGCCGCGCCGCCTGTACCGATCACGCCCGCGGCCACGGCCAGGCTGCTGGCCGCGCCGAGGAACCGCCGCCGAGACAGACCTGGAGCACTGTCGTCGTAGGCACTCATTTGGCCAGGACCAGCATGTTCACGTCGTCTTCAACGTAGTAGAAACCGTCACCGGCAGGCGTCATGGCTATGCCGAACAAGTCACCATTGCCTGGCGGTGTTTGTGCTTTGTTAGCGTCGATCCACTGGGCATAGAGTTGCTTGCCTGTCTGCGGGTCGATCTCCACGACCTTGCCGTTCAAGCCGTTGGTGGTCAGCAGATGACCATTAGGTGCGATGGCCAGCGCCAGCGGACGCAGTAACATCCCATCCTTGGTCAGCGTGCGGCCGACACCGGCGCTGGTAGTACGGGTCGTGGCATCCCAGATTTCACTGATGCGGTTGGCGAGCGTATCGGAGACGTACAATTTGTCGTCCTTGCCCATCGCCAGGCCAGTAGGTCCGACGAGAAACACGCCTTTGTCAGCCTGTGCGCTGAAGCCGCTGCCGACCACGGTCTGATGGGTGATCACCGGTGGCTTGCCTTCCGCGATGGACAGGTCCAGGCGCAGTACCGTGGACTGAATCACCACCGGTGGCGTCCCTTTGGCGCTGCCCAGGCCAAAGCCCGCATTGCTGACAAACAAGGTCGCGGTGGAGCCGTTGTCGATCACTGCCATGTTGCCCCAGGGATCGTTGATGTTCGGACCGGACCAGACATCGACGACCTTGCCGTTCGGGTCGAGCACCACCAGGCAACCCGCGCCCTTGGTGTCGGTGGTCCCGTCATTGCTCGGTGTGCTGCCGACGATCACCCAGCCACTCTTGAGCATGGTCATCGCGGTACTGAGGCCTACGCCTCCCGGGCACTGCGGCAAGTCATGGGGCAATTGGGCAAACAACGACATCTGCTTGGTGGTCGGGTTGTAATCGACAATGGTCGTGCCGACACCCTGCAGGTTGGCCGCGTTGTTGAAGTTGTCGACCAGCACGTCATCCTTCTGGATTTTCCCGGCGGACACCGGTGCCACGGCAATGGCGTACGGGTTCTGGTCGCCATTGTCCGGGACCGTGGACGTCAGGCTGAGGTGCTTGTGGATGTTCGGCAAAAAGCCCTGGGGCTCATCGGCGTGTGCAGGCAGAACGACGTTGAACGTCAATAGCGTGGCCAGGGTTACAAGGCCCTTGCCCAGGCGCGGCAGGCTCGAATACGTCATGCAATACTCCTGATTTCTCGAAGTCGACAGGCCCTGTCAGGCAGGGCCGAAATCAAACAAGGTTGATCGGTGTGGTTGGGCGGGCGTAGAGCGCCCGACCAGCGTCCGGTCTAAAGGGTGATGTTGGTGCGCAGGCCCCAGACCAACGTGTCACCCAGTCGTAGTGTTGGGTCATTCGGGCTCTGGCCCGCCCCTGGATTAAGCGTGTACTGAATGTCCGGTTGCAGTTGCAGCCACGGGGTCAACTGATACTGATAGGTCGCTTCCACGTAGGTTTCGCCGTTGCGTACGCGGTTGCCGCTATCGAGATCGAGGCCGGCGGCAGCGCTGCCGACCTTGGCGTAACCCATGCCCAGGCTGGCGGTATCGGTATCGCGCCCTTCGAAAGGCGAAGTAAGGGTCACGCCGGCGTTAGCACTGAAGCTGATCAGGTTGCGATCACCCGGCGCGCCCATGACCCGGGCGAACACGCCCACCGAGCGCATGCTGTCCGGGGCCAGGCGCCAGATCATCTGGTCGGCCACGGCATACACGCTGTAGTTGCCCGAGTGCTCGGCCGGATTGCCATTGCTGGATGGATCGGCGAGCGACAGCCCATCGGTGCCGAAGCGCTGGTCGGCGAAGTTCTGCGTGTTGTACCAGGCGCCGAGTTTGTAGGTGCCCGGCAGACCCGCGTTGGCGGTCTCCGTCCGGCCCAGCGAGGCTTGGTTGACGCCGTACTGCAGCTCGGCGATGTACAGCGCGCCGGTGTGCAGGTCGAAGTTGGTGCCGTGGGCGTTCTGGCGTTGCGGATCACCGTCGTTGGTGCCGGCCGGATTACCGTCGTAGACGCCTGCGAGTACGCTGATCGCATCGGTCGGATGGGCCCGCACACGTATCCCCAATGCGGACAACGGGTAGGCGGGGCCACCGGCCGGCATGTCGTAGGACGGCACCGCCGGCCAGCCGAACATGGTGTTGACGAAGGTACTGGCGTACTGGCTGACCATGAACTCCTGGTCGATGCTTTGCTGCCCGGCCCGGACGTCCAGGGTCTCATCGAGGAATTTCTGCTGATACCAGGCCTCCCACAGACGGGTACCGGTGTCCGCCTCGATGCCGCTGGCGGTTTGGAGGGTGCCCAGCTTGTCCGCGCTCAGGTTGCGCCCGTGAATGTTCACCGCACTGATGTTGAGGGTGCCGCCGGCCAGGCCGAAGAGCTTGAGCGTGTCGAGCTTCAGCGTCATGGTCGTGAGACCGTCGTAGTCCCCACCGCGATTCAAGCCGCCCTTGGCATTGTTCAGGTACTCGCTGGTTTCCGTCAGCGCCAGGGTCACGCCATAACCCGCGAGGGCCGAGCGCAACCCGCCGATATCGCCGAGCATATTTTGGCGCGTCCAGAAACCGGTCCACTGATCGGCGGGTGCGGCCTGAATGGCCAGATCCGCCTCGGGCAGGTCAACGGGGTTGATCTCGTCGGCAGCCACTGAAGGATTAGCCGCACTCCCTGTTTGTGCTGCAAAAGTCGGACTGATCCAGACGCAAGCGAACGCGCATGTCATTGCTGTCGCAAGCGCAGTGATGGTTTTGCGCGGATGCACCGCGCTGTCTTGCGTTACCACAAGACCTGTTTTGCGGGCTGAAAATAAATCGGACCGGACGTTTTTTCGGCACAGTTTTGATCGGTTGTAAGACATTGCCCGCATCTATAACTCCGTATCCTTTGGCCTACCCCTACACCACAGCTCGCTCGGTTGTAGTTATGAACAGGTATGCACGAGAATAGTAATGAGAATAACTATCAGAATCGGACGCATACTAGTCATCGCATTTAACTAATACAAATTGTTTCAGATGAATTTTTTTTCATTTTCAATCCGCGTGATTCATGCGCGTCATGGAGGGGCAAGGCTGGAGCTGCGGGCACGGGTTCCGGCACAAGCAGAAGGAAGCGCAACCTCGTGTCAGGGATCAGTTGACCACCGCAATTTGATCCACAGGAGCGCGGCAACGTTTCTTGGAAGAAAGGCTAGAGGCTCACCTCATCGCATGGACATGAATGTTCTATGCGAGGCGCGGTGGCATTCTTCTGAGGGAGGGTGATGAAGATCGCATTCACGTCGGCGATGACGGCGGCGGGATGAACTCGGCATACCGCCCGACTCTTCAGTGGACGACGGTGATGTTCAACAGGGTCAGCATCAAGTCGTATAGACACCGTCCTCACCCACACTGTTTTTCAGGCAAAAAAAAACCCGGAAATCCTCACTTTCGTGGGCCTTCCGGATTTTCTAAACTGCTATAAAAATGGTGGGTCGTGTGGGATTCGAACCTACGACCAATTGGTTAAAAGCCAACTGCTCTACCAACTGAGCTAACGACCCGCTGTGTGGTGGCGCGTATAATACTGATTTTTAAGGACTATTCAACACCTAATTTGAAATAAATCAAAAATAAGCGGTTGGGTCGCTGATTCCGGCCGCCAGGAAGCCTTCTGCACGCAGACGGCAGCTGTCGCATTTGCCGCATGCACGGCCGTTATCGTCCGCCTGATAGCAGGAAACCGTCAGCGCATAGTCGACGCCAAGCTTCACGCCCGCCTGGACAATTTGCGCTTTGCTGAGGTTTTGCAGCGGTGCCTGAATACGAAAGCCTTTCCCCTCTACCCCGGCCTTGGTCCCCAGATTGGCCATGCGCTCGAAGGCTTCGATGAACTCGGGACGGCAATCCGGGTAACCGGAATAGTCCACTGCATTCACGCCGATGAAAATATCGCGCGCGCCGAGCACTTCGGCCCAGCCCAATGCCAGAGACAGGAACACGGTATTGCGGGCCGGCACGTAAGTGATCGGGATACCTTCGCTCGGCGCCTCGGGCACATCGATGGAGCTATCGGTCAGTGCCGAGCCACCTATGCCGTTCAGGTTCAGGCCAATCACTTTATGTTCGATGACGCCCAGATCACGCGCCACACGCTCAGCAGCGTGCAACTCGGCGCGGTGGCGCTGGCCATAGTCGAAACTCATGGTGTAGCAGCTGTAGCCGTCAGCACGGGCCATCGCCACGACCGTTGCCGAGTCCAGACCGCCAGACAGCAGGATGACTGCGCGTTTTTCTGCTTTATTCAGTTGTTCCGTCATTTCAGCGCCCCGGTTCGTCGTTCCAAAGATATTTATGCAACTGCAATTGCAGGCGTACCGGCAGGTTGTCCGCGACAATCCAGTCAGCCAGGTCGCGCGCACTCAAGTCATGGTGACTCGGCGAAAACAGGACTTCGCCGGCACGCTGGTCAAGACCGTACTGAATCAGTTTGGACACTGCCCAGTCGTAGTCTTCGCGAGAGCAGATCACGAACTTGACCTGATCATTAGCCGTCAGCAGCGCGATGTTCTCGTAGAGGTTGCGGTGCGCTTCTTTCGACCCGGGTGTTTTCAGGTCGAGCACTCGACTGACCCGTGGATCGACCGCCGAAATATCCAGGGCGCCGCTGGTTTCCAGCGACACCTCGTAACCGGCGTCACACAGCTGCTTGAGCAAAGGGATGGCGTTAGGTTGCGCCAGGGGCTCGCCACCGGTTACGCAGACGTAACGGGGCCTGAAGCCTGCAACCTGCTCGAGGATATCGTCGAGGGACCTGATCGTGCCGCCGCTGAACGCATAGGCGCTGTCGCAGTATTGGCAACGCAATGGGCAACCGGTCAGGCGCACAAATACAGTGGGCAGCCCGGCAGTCCGCGTTTCACCCTGCAACGAGTAAAAAACTTCGGTAATTCTCAATGTGTCTTGCATAGTCGCCACGGGCGTAACAGCTAAACAGGCTGTCCGCCTCCGTCAGGCACTTAAAGGAACCCCGCCAACGCGCAGATCCCCAAAAGCGGTGTTTCATAAAAAGGGCGTGAATTCTAACGAAAAAACCCGCGGCAAGCGCGGGTTTCTTGTAAACGGGTCAAACAGCCTTACATGCGCTGCAGATCGCGTTGGGCCAACTGAGCGGCGGAAGTACCCGGATATTGGGAAACCACCTGCTGCAGAATGCCTTTGACCTTGTCGGTATGACCCAGGCGGCGCTCTACATCAGCGAGCTTGTACAGCGAGTCAGGCACTTTGGCGTGCTTGGGGTACAGCTGCGAAACCTTGGCAAAAGCCTGACCCGCACCTTGCAGGTCGCCCTTGGCCAGGTTCACTTCGCCCAACCAGTATTGGGCATTGCCCGCGTACTGACTGTTCGGATATTTGCGCAGGAATGCCGCAAACGCCTGGCTGGCCTTGTCGAAATCCTTGGCCTTGATCAGGTCGAAGGCCGCATCGTAATAGAGCTTTTCCTTCGCCGGATCACCCGGTTCGCTGCTGGCCGCGGGTGCTTGAGTGGCAGCACTCGCAGCTGCAGCTGCACCGGCGGCATTCGTATCGCCACCGGCTGGAGAATTTTGAGGAGCCGCAGCGGGTGCGCCGCCGGTTCCAATACGCCGATCAAGATCCTGATATCGCTCCAGGCTTTCCTGCTTCATGCGCGCTACATCATTTTGCAGAACTTCGATCACACCCTGTTGGCGTGCAATTTGTTCCTGCATTTGTTGCAGTTGGTTGAACAGCTCGCCCTGTGCCGAGACAGGGGCCGAAACCCCTCCCCCGGCATAGGCGCCGTTCGTACCGTAACCCGCAGGCGGATAACTGCTCCCGCTATTGTTATAACCGGAGTTGTCATCGACCACAGGAACCGCAGCCCACACCGCAAGCGGTGCGAGGCTGAGAGCCAAAACAGTTACAGCACGACGGCACGTTCGCATGACGAATTACTTACGCAGTTCGACGCGACGGTTCTGAGCCCAGGACTGCTCGTCGTGGCCAGTAGCAACTGGACGCTCTTTACCGTAGGAAACCAGTTCCAGCTGAGCTGGGGAAACACCTTGCAGTACCAGGTAGCGTTGAACGGCTTTCGCACGACGCTCGCCCAGTGCCATGTTGTACTCACGAGTACCACGTTCGTCGGTGTTGCCTTCCAGAACAACGCGAGCGCCGTTTGCTTTCAGGTCTTTGGCGTGAACGTCCAGAGCGCGCATGGCTTCTGGCTTCAGGTCCGAGCTGTCGTATTCGAAGTAGAAGGTGGTGATTGCGCGCAGAGCAGCTTCTTCGCTCAGGGAGCCGTCAACTGCACCCGTGTTAGCGCCGTAACCAGCGTTTGGATCTACAGCGCCTGCACCGGCGTTGTCGCCGCCTTTGGACGAGCAACCTACAGCTACAGCCATGGCCAGAGCCAGCGCAGCAAATTTACCAAACTTCAGCATTTCCATCGTGAAACTCCTAATGAACCCCAGTGTGTTAAGTAAAACGTATAGCGCCGCGTCAGTTCAGGTAAGGGGACCAGGAAGGTTCTCTGACTTCGCCTTGAGCGGTAGGAAGCGGGAGCCTTACGCGTCCATTGATGGACACGAGCATCAAGACTCCCCGGCCCTGCTGGGCGGTGGCGTAGATTACCATGGTGCCGTTGGGCGCAACAGTGGCTGACTCATCAAGGTTGGTGTCTGTCAGGATTTTTATGCTGCCGCGCTGCAAATCCTGAGCCGCCACCCGGAAATTGGTGAAGCCATCCTGACGGTGAATCATGACAAGCGTTTTCTCGTCAGCCGACAGTTTCGGGTTGGCGTTGTAGTTACCGATAAAGGTCACACGCTCCGCACCGCCACCATTGACGTTGGTCTTGTAGATCTGCGGCTTGCCGCCACGGTCGGAGGTGAAGTAGATGGTCGAACCATCTTTACCCCAGAACGGTTCGGTGTTGATGCCCGGACCTGCAGTCACGCGAGTGATCTGACGCGAACCCAGGTTCATCACGTAGATGTCCGGGTTACCGTCCTTGGACAGTACGAAAGCCAGGCGAGAACCATCCGGCGACCAGGCTGGAGCACCGTTCAGGCCTTCGAAATTGGTGATCTGCTCACGGCGACCGGTGTCGATGTTCTGCATGAAAATGCGCGGACGCTTCTGCTCGAACGACACATAGGCGATGCGCTTGCCATCGGGGGCGAATCGCGGCGACAGGATCGGCTCGCGCGATTGCAGCAGGGTCACGGCACGAGCACCGTCGTAGTCCGAACGCTGCAGGGTGTAGCGCGTGTTGTTCACCGAAAAACGCTCGGCCGTTACATAAAGCAGGCGCGTGGAGAACGCCCCCTTGATGCCGGTTAGTTTTTCGAACGACTGGTCGGCGATGTAGTGCGCCATGTCGCGCAGTTGATCGACGCCGCCCGACACGCTACCGGTCAGCACTTGCTGCTCGGTGGCGACGTTGAACAGCGCGTATTGCACCTGCAGGCGACCGCCCGCCGGAACGATGCTGCCGACCATGATGTACTGGGCGCCCAAGGCCTTCCAGTCGCGATAAATGACTTCGCTGGCCTGAGTCGGCTGGCTGATCATGTTCTGCTTCGGAATCGGCGCGTAGTAACCCGAGTTACGCAGGTCATTGCCAATGATTTCCGCCATGTCGTCCGGCAGGACGCTACCGCCCTGCCAGCCGAACGGTACGACGGCAATCGGAGTTGCCTGGGAGCTACCACTGCTGACCAGGATATTTTTTTCATCCGCTGTAGCCAGTCCTGCAAAGCAGAACATGACTACAAGCAGTCCTCGAAGAAGGTTTCTCACAAGGCTAGATCCTCAGGTGTGAATGTCATCTTGAATGAACGATAGGGAGCGAAATCACTTGGTTTCAGACCCTGCATTTCGGTCAAACGACCAATATTTTTTACTGCCGCTACCGCGGAACTGTCGAACGGCACATCACCACTGGAATGAGCGACCGAAACTCCGGAGATCGTACCGTCAGGCAACATGTTGATCTGCAAGATCACTTTCATGCCCTTACGGGCCGACGGAGGCTGCGCCCAACCTTCAGATGCTCGCGAACGAATCAGATCATCGAAGTTACCTGCGGTTTCATCGCCCTGCTCGTCCGCCAAAGCCTGTTGACGCTGCGGCTTGTCCGAAAGCAAATCAGCCAGGGCCTGAGCCTTTTTCTCTTCGACAGATTTACGTGCGGCTTCCTGCGATTTTTTCTTCGCAGCATCGGCAGCAGCTTTCTTCTTCGCATCCTCGGCGACTTTCTTCTTCGCCTCGTCCGCTTCAGCTTTCTTCTTGGCGTCTTCCGCGGCTTTCTTCTTCGCGTCTTCGACTATCTTTTTCTTCGCTTCTTCAGCGGCCGCTTTCTTGGCCTCTGCTTCAGCAGCTTCCTTGGCTTCTTCTTCAGCTTTCTTCTTGGCTATATCAGCCAATTGTTTCTGTTCGGCCTTTTTGGCTTCGGCGGTCTTCTTCGCTTCATCGGCTTTCTTGGCTTCATCAGCCTTTTTTGCCTCGTCCGCTTTCTTCGACTCATCGGCCTTCTTGGATTCCTCGGCTTTTTGAGCCGCCTCTTCTTTCTTTTGTTCCGCAGCCTTCACCGCTTCCTGCTCGACCTTTTTCTGTTCCATCTGTTCGGCTTCGGTCTGACGCGCAGCGGATTTCTGCGCTTCACCCGCAATCTTCTGATTGGTCTGGGTGGTCGCCCGACTTTTCGATTTCAGTTGATACAGGGTCGCCTGGACGATCGGCTTGGCCGGCGGCAACTCCGGGGTCATGGCAAAACTGACGAACAGCATGCCAAACACCAGCACGTGCAGGCCAATCGCCCAGACACTAGGCCAGAAGTAGCTTTCCGAGGCTGTCGGCTCTCGCTGTTGCTGCATCAGGGTGCCTCGGTAATCAAGCCAACATTACCGACCCCGGCTTTCTGCAACCCACCCATGGCGCCCATGACGGAGCCGTAATCGACGGTCTTGTCGCCACGAATGAAGACCTGGGTACGCTTGCCGTTATCGTTGCCAGCACGAATGATCTTGGTCACCGCATCAGTCATCTGCGGCAGGGTCATGGCCCTGTCCTGCTGCTTCTCGGTGTCGACTTCGCTGCCAAGGTTCCAGTAATAGGTCTTGTCAGCCTTGATCGAAATGGTCAGGACCTGAGTGTTGTTGTCTTGCGGCAAGGCTTCGCTGGAAACCTTGGGCAGATCAACTTTCACGCCCTGATTGAGCATCGGTGCGGTCACCATGAAGATGACCAGCAGTACCAGCATCACGTCGATGTAAGGCACCACGTTCATCTCGGCAACCGGCTTGCGCTTTTTGCGAGCTCGAGCGATTAAAGCCATTGGGAATTACCTGCTTATTCTTCGCTGGTGTGCACTTTGCGGTGCAGGATCGCCTGGAACTCATCGGCGAAGGTGTAGTAACGGCCGAGCAAGGTTTCGCTGCGAGCGGCGAAACGGTTGTAAGCGATTACCGCCGGAATGGCTGCGAACAGACCGATAGCAGTCGCGACCAGTGCTTCGGCGATACCTGGCGCCACGGTGGCCAGAGTCGCTTGCTGGGCAGCCGCCAGACCACGGAAGGAGTTCATGATGCCCCAGACCGTACCGAACAGACCGATGTACGGGCTGACGGAACCGACGGTGGCAAGGAACGGCAGGCTCTGCTCAAGCTTTTCTTCTTCGCGGGAAATGGCCACGCGCATGGCGCGCGCCACACCTTCCATGACCGCTTCCGGATCGACGCCTGGCTGCTGACGCAGACGGGAGAATTCCTTGAAACCTGCACGGAAGATCTGCTCTACGCCGGAATCCGGGTCCGGATTGCTACCGGCCTGGCGGTAGAGTTTGGACAGGTCGATACCCGACCAGAAGCGCTCTTCAAAGCTCTCCAGGGCACGGCGACCGGCGCGCAGCAGGTTGCTGCGCTGAAAAATCATAATCCACGAGGTCACCGATGCGGCTACCAGGATCAGCATTACCAACTGCACCACAACGCTGGCATTGCTGACCAGGCTCCACATGGAGGTATGGTCGACGACGTTAGCTTCCACGCTTTATCTCCTGCTCTGAGTGTGTACCCGCGCCGCTCACGTCGGCAAAGGCCGCACGTAGAGCTTCGGGAATGGCCCGGGGTTTCAAACTATGGGTGCGCACACAGGCCACCAAAAACTGCCCTTCACAGAGCAGTGCATTATCCGCGGCTCGCCTGACCTGCTGTTTAAAGCGCAGGCTGACGCGGTTCAATTCGATAACTTCTGCACTTACCAGAAGCTCGTCGTCCAGTCGCGCCGGCGCGTGATAACGCGCTTCGCTGGAATGCACGACGAACAACAGGTCCTCCCCGGCAAGCGCAGATTGGGCAAAGCCCAGTTCTCGTAGCCGCTCGGTTCGAGCCCGCTCCATAAACTTAAGGTAATTAACGTAATACACGATGCCGCCGGCATCGGTGTCCTCGTAATAAACGCGACAACGATGTGCGAACGGCTCTAGCCCGTTTTGCGCGCGCATACTCTAGTGCTTACTCCTCGGGTTGCCAATCCAGCCAGGCAACTGTTTTTCACTCTTGAACGACTTTCGTGCGAAAGATCGGCAATCGCAGTCCCCTAGGACCACACAAAGCCGAAATAAATCAGCACACAGAGGTCGTCATTCGTCTACTGCGTCAAGAAACTCGTCTGGCACGGGCATTTCACCCAACCGTGACGGGATATTCAAACCGAAATGCAAGTACGCATGCCGGGTCACGACCCGTCCACGCGGGGTCCGCATGATATAGCCCTGCTGAATCAGATAGGGCTCCAACACGTCCTCGATGGTGTGCCGCTCTTCGCTGATCGCCGCCGCGAGACTGTCCACCCCGACTGGGCCGCCATCGAACTTCTCGATCATGGTCAACAGCAGACGCCGGTCCTGGTGATCGAAGCCACGCTCATCGACGTCCAGCAGGTTCAGCGCCAGATCGGCAATCGGCTTAGTGATATGCCCCTTGGCCCGGACTTCGGCAAAATCGCGTACCCGACGCAACAAGCGGTTGGCAATACGCGGCGTACCACGGGCCCGACGGGCGATTTCAAAGGCGCCCTCCGGGTCCAGCGGCAAGCCGAGGATGTTCGCCGAGCGACTGACGATGGTCGCCAGATCCGCCGTGTTATAGAACTCCAGACGCTGAACGATACCGAAACGGTCACGCAACGGATTGGTCAGCATCCCGGCGCGGGTGGTAGCACCGACCAGGGTGAAAGGTGGCAGGTCGAGCTTGATCGAACGCGCCGCCGGCCCCTCACCGATCATGATGTCGAGCTGGAAATCTTCCATGGCCGGGTACAGCACTTCTTCGACAATCGGTGACAACCGATGGATTTCATCGATGAACAGCACATCATGAGGTTCGAGGTTGGTCAGCAGCGCCGCCAGATCACCCGGACGCTCAAGGACCGGTCCCGAGGTGCTTTTGATCGACACACCCATTTCCTGGGCAATGATGTTGGCCAAGGTGGTTTTACCCAGGCCCGGCGGACCGAAGATCAGCGTGTGATCGAGGGACTCGTTGCGCCCACGGGCAGCCTGGATGAACAATTCCATCTGCTCACGGACGGTCGGCTGACCGATGTAATCAGCCAGGCTGACGGGACGAATCGCGCGATCCTGGACTTCTTCGCGGTCACGGGGGCCACCCGTGGCGGCGATCAGACGATCTGCTTCAATCACTTAAATCATTCCCTTCAGGGCGCGACGGATCAGGTCTTCACTGCTCAAACCTTTCTCCTTGATGGCAGAAATCGCCTTGCTGGCCTCTTGCGGCTTGTAGCCCAAGGAAATCAGCGCACTCACCGCGTCATTTTCGGCGGTGACCACCGGCATTGGCGCATCTGGCTGATTAGGCACCAGTGCGAACATGCTGGGTACGACCTCCCAGGCCTTGAATCGATCCTTGAGCTCTACCAGCAAACGCTCGGCAGTCTTCTTGCCGACGCCCGGCACCTTGGTCAGCGCCGACGTGTCCTGCGCTTGCACGCAACGCACCAGCTCATCGACTTCAAGGCTGGACATCAACGCCAGCGCCAGCTTGGGGCCCACGCCATTGAGGCGAATCAGCTCACGGAAAAAATCGCGATCACGCTTGCCAATGAAACCGTAGAGCAACTGGGCGTCTTCACGCACAACCAAATGGGTGTGCAAGGTAATCGGCTCTCCGACCGACGGCAGTCGATAAAGCGTGGTCATCGGCACTTCCAGCTCATAGCCCAGGCCATTTACATCCAGAATCAGGTGCGGCGGCTGTTTCTCAGCCAAAGTGCCGCGCAAACGTCCAATCACGTTTCAAATCCTTAAGCGTTGGCCAGAGCTGGCTGACGAGTACCAAAGTGAGCGTGGCTGCCGACAAAACAGGCGCAAAACGCTCAACGGACAAAATGAGTGGGCTGATGCTATCAGATCAGAGGCGAAGGCGACCGCCGCGACTGCGAGCCGTCCCCAAGCCATGAGGCAACAGGCTGGAACGGGTGTGAGCATGACAAATGGCGATTGCCAGGGCGTCCGAGGCATCGATTTGCGGTTTGCTCGTCAGTTTCAGCATGTGCATGACCATCATCTGCACCTGCTCTTTGTTCGCAGCGCCCGTCCCCGTCACTGCTTGCTTGACCTGGGTGGCGGTGTATTCGGCGATTTCCAGGTTTTCTTCGGCACCGGCGACGATGGCGGCGCCGCGAGCCTGGCCCAGCTTCAGGGCCGAGTCGGCGTTGCGAGCCATAAAGACCTTTTCGATTCCCATGGTGACCGGGCCATAGGTCTGGATGACTTCACGCACACCGCGGTAAACAATTTGCAGCCGCTCATGCAACTCGCCGCTGCCGGTACGAATACAGCCCGAGGCCACGTACACACAGCCACGGCCGGTATCGCGTACCACGCCGTAACCGGTAATGCGCGAACCGGGGTCGATACCAAGAATTAAAGTCATAACGCCTGCGGGTTTAGAGAGTGAGGCCTGCGCCTGACGGTAACGGTGTAGGAGCTGCCGGAGGCTGCGATCTTTTTCTCTGAAAATCAAAAGATCGCAGGCTTCGCCAGCGCCTACCTGTACAGCGTAAACCGTAGGAGCCGCCGACGACTGCGATCTTGAATAAATCAGCCGAGCTGTGCGGCCACCGATTCCGGGATGTCGGCGTTGGAGTAAACGTTCTGCACGTCATCCAGGTCTTCGAGCATGTCGATCAGCTTGAGCACCTTTTCAGCGCCTTCCAGGTCCAGTTCGGCACTGGTGGTCGGCAGCATGACGATTTCCGCGTCATGACCTTTGAAGCCGGCAGCCTCCAGGGCGTTACGAACCGAGTAGAAGCCAGCGAACGAAGTGAACACGTCAATCGAGCCGTCTTCGTGGGTGACCACGTCATCGGCGTCGGCTTCCATGGCGGCTTCCATCAGCGCGTCTTCGTCGACACCCGGCGCGAAGGAAATCTGCCCCTTGCGCTCGAACAGGTAAGCCACCGAACCGTCAGTCCCCAGGTTGCCGCCACATTTGCTGAACGCGTGACGGACAGCCGCCGCGGTGCGGTTGCGGTTGTCGGTCATGCACTCGACCATCACCGCTACGCCGCCCGGACCGTAACCTTCATAGCTCAGCTCGACCATGTCGTCGGTGTCAGCAGCGCCAGCACCACGGGCAACTGCACGATCGATGATGTCACGACTCATGTTCGCGCCAAGGGCTTTGTCCAGCGCCAGACGCAAACGCGGGTTGGAGCCCGGATCACCGCCACCCTGACGGGCCGCGACAGTCAGTTCACGAATCCACTTGGTGAAAATCTTGCCCTTCTTGGCATCCTGACGTTCTTTGCGGTGCTTGATGTTCGCCCACTTGGAATGACCCGCCATTACACTCGCTCCGAATTCTCTTTAAAACAATTCTCTTTAAAACAATGCCCGCACGCCCATGAAGGCGAGCGGGCAACACAATCTGGATTTGACACCCTGGCGCATCGATCGATGTGCCAGGGTGCTCAGTCTTACTCAGCCTTAGGCTGTTCGCGCAGACGAATGTGCAGCTCGCGCAGTGCCTTGGCGTCGACCAGACCAGGCGCCTGGGTCATGACGCAGGCAGCGCTCTGGGTTTTCGGGAAGGCGATCACTTCACGGATCGACTGGGCGCCGGTCATCAGCATCACCAGACGGTCGAGGCCGAAAGCCAGGCCACCGTGCGGCGGCGCGCCATATTTCAGGGCGTCGAGCAGGAAGCCGAATTTCTCTTCCTGTTCCGCTTCGCTGATACCCAGCAGACGGAAGACCGATTGCTGCATTTCCTTGCGGTGGATACGGATCGAACCGCCACCCAGCTCGGTGCCGTTCAGTACCATGTCATAAGCGCGGGACAGCGCGGTCGCCGGGTTGGCTTCGAGCTCTTCTGGTGTGCACTTCGGCGCGGTGAACGGGTGGTGCAAGGCGGTGAAGCTGCCGTCGTCGTTCTCTTCGAACATCGGGAAGTCGACCACCCACATCGGTGCCCACTCGCAGGTCAGCAGGTTCAGGTCGTGACCGACCTTGATCCGCAGTGCGCCCAGCGCTTCGCTGACAATCTTGGCCTTGTCGGCACCGAAGAACACGATGTCGCCATCAACTGCACCAACGCGATCGAGGATCACATTGAGGTTGGCTTCAGGGATGTTCTTGACGATAGGCGACTGCAAGCCTTCAACGCCTTTGGCGCGCTCGTTGACCTTGATGTACGCCAGGCCCTTGGCACCGTAGATGCCGACGAACTTGGTGTAGTCGTCGATCTTGCTGCGTGGCATGCTCGCCCCGCCAGGAACGCGCAGAGCGGCGATACGGCTTTTCGGGTCGTTGGCCGGGCCACTGAACACCTTGAAGTCGACTTCCTTGAGCTGGTCGGCAACGTCAACCAGTTCCAGCGGGTTACGCAGGTCCGGCTTGTCGGAACCGTAACGACGCATGGCCTCGTCCCAGGTCATGTGCGGGAATTCACCGAATTCCAGACCCAGCACTTCCTTGAACAGGTTGCGGATCATGCCTTCGGTCAGGCCCATGATCTCGGCTTCGTTGAGGAAGCTGGTTTCGATGTCGATCTGGGTGAATTCCGGCTGACGGTCGGCACGCAGGTCTTCGTCACGGAAGCACTTGGCGATCTGGTAGTAACGATCGAAGCCGGCGACCATCAGCAGCTGTTTGAACAGCTGTGGCGATTGCGGCAAAGCGAAGAACGAACCGGCGTGAGTACGGCTCGGCACCAGATAGTCACGCGCACCTTCCGGGGTCGCACGGGTCAGGATTGGCGTTTCGACGTCGAGGAAACCGTTCTCGTCCAGGTAGCGACGGATGCTGGTGGTCATGCGCGAACGCAGACGCAGCTTCTCGAGCATTTCCGGACGACGCAGATCGATGAAGCGATAACGCAGACGGGTTTCTTCGCCAACGTCGGAGAACTCGTTGAGCGGGAACGGCGGGGTTTCCGCTTCGTTCAATACTTCCAGCTCGTAGCCCAGCACTTCGATCATGCCCGACGTCATGTTGGCATTACCGGCGCCGGCTGGACGCAGACGCACCTTACCGGTGATCTTGACCACGTATTCGCTGCGCACACGGTCGGCGGCAGCGAAGGTTTCGGCGCGATCCGGATCGAACACCACCTGGGCCAGACCTTCACGATCACGGATATCGAGGAAAATCACCCCGCCGTGGTCACGACGACGGTGGACCCATCCGCAAAGGGTAACTTCCTGACCTTCCAGGCTTTCGTTCAGTTGGCCGCAATAATGGCTGCGCATCATGGTAGTGGTTTCACTTCTCGTAATTCGAAATTCGTTTGGAGGCCTTGCCGCACCACCGCACTTGAATAAGGCGCCTGATGATGCAAGAACTCGCGCGTGTCGTTCAACTTAGTCAGCTTTGTCGCCGCCGGCCAGATTCTTCTTCGAACCGGTTTTGAAATCAGTCTCGTACCAGCCGGTGCCGCTGAGGCGGAAACCTGGCATGGACAGCATCTTTTTCAGTTCGGGTGCCTGGCAGGCAGGGCAGTCGACCAACGGTGCTGCGCTGATCTTCTGAATGGCTTCCAACTGATGACCACAGGAAGCACATTGATAGTCGTACATCGGCATGGGGTTGTCTCGGCAATCAGATTATTACCGCGCAAACGTTGGGTTTCGCGGCAAAGGGCGGGATTATATCCATTAAATCGAGCCTGTGCAGCCGTAACACTGCACAGGCGCACGCTCATCCGGATCCGCCGACGACACGACGCCTGACCAACCGAGCCGTTCCCATCACGTAGCGGCACGTCATTCAACGCTACAGGCGTCCTCATTCAAACTGTGTACAACACACACCACCCGGACCAGCCCGCTGAAATTCTTTACCCCGCCATGACGCAGGTGCACCTCTCTATCAACGTAGGAAAGCAACGCACTCACCGAGCAACAATTGATTTTCGCCATCCTGGTCAGAATGTCCCAATAGACCTGTTCAAGACGCAAACAGGTGGCAAACCCATTCAAACGCACCGATCGGGACAATGGCTGCGCCAACCCCATATCAAACTCCCGAACAAAAGGATCTCTCCTTGCTTCTTGCTTGACACCTTGAAACCCGGCGACGTCGTTTATCCCTTGCCCTATTCCTCGATTCATACCGCTGACACTCCTTTGTCATACTTGATTTCAATTAGAGAAACCCTCTATTTCCTTATAGAAACGCAAGCGGACAGTGATTATCCAGATGACTTTATGACCATCAACGTAGGACAAGCCAACAACTGCAGGGAGACCGTTAACACGGTCCTACATCTGTCTATAAAGCAGAATTTCAGCGCAGGAAAATTCAAAACCGCAGAGCGAAAGAAGCCGAAAAAGGTTCGGACATCGCCCCATCAAAGGAGCCTTTCGCCTCAAAGACGGGAGAAGCAGTGACGGCGACGTCCGGGCACCATCAGGTACTCGGCAATTAGATCCACCGCTAACGCCAACTCATTATTTTGCTCTTCAAACATAAGGCGGCAGGCCAAAAAAACTGATCGGACTCTCTAGAACAAGCCTTCAGGTGACACCTGCGGAGAGCACAGCACAAACCGTCGATCCCTCGCCCCTCCGCGCCGTCTGCACTTGATTTG
This sequence comes from Pseudomonas frederiksbergensis, assembly GCF_001874645.1. Taxonomy (NCBI): domain Bacteria; kingdom Pseudomonadati; phylum Pseudomonadota; class Gammaproteobacteria; order Pseudomonadales; family Pseudomonadaceae; genus Pseudomonas; species Pseudomonas frederiksbergensis. The sequence continues at coordinate 4,225,715 of NZ_CP017886.1, read as the reverse complement.
AGAAGGCCAGGGCTTTGCTGTTAAATAGAGGCGTGTCGCTGCCTCTTTTTCCCTGGGTGCAGCGCATAGGCTGATGCCGGGTACGTGTCCAGCGCCTCCCATTGTTCAGAAGCGAACCGTGCTCAATCAGCTCTTCCTTGTGATCCGTCTTAACGTGAGTCAATCAAAATGTTGAAAATCGTCCACCTGCTAACGGGCGCAGTGGCTCTGCTGCTGTCCTTCATCCCTAGCTTGCGAGCCGAAGCCGTACCTTACCTGCAACAACCTGACGCGCTGTACCTGGCGTTCTTCGGCTTGCTCAACCTGACCCTCGCTCCGGTTATCCCTTACTGGAACAAAGGCCCACGTCACCAACTGCAAAATCTGGTCAGTGCCTTGCTGGTGCTTGCCGTTGTCCTGCAAACCCTGACCCTCCTCGCACCGATACCGGTCATTGGTGGTCAGCCAGCCGTTCTGCTTAGCCTCATCGTCGCCCTGATCGCCGTACTTCTGCACCTGGCCATCAGCTTTTATAAATCCTCTCCTGCCGCCGCTACGCAAAATTACGATATGACCAATCGTGATACCGGCACCGTCAAGTGGTTCAACACCTCCAAAGGCTTCGGCTTCATTTCTCGTGATTCCGGAGACGATATTTTCGTGCACTTCCGTGCAATCCGTGGTGAAGGTCACCGCGTTCTGGTCGAAGGCCAGCGCGTGGAGTTCTCTGTCATGAACCGTGACAAGGGCCTGCAAGCTGAAGACGTGATCGCCGCTTTGCCGCGCCGCTGATTTCAGCACCACTCCCTGCGCAACAAAAAACCGCGATGCAGCCTGGCTGCATCGCGGTTTTTTTATTGCCTGCCGATCAGTTACCTCGGCCAGCACTTAATAATGCGGCGGCGGAGCCTCTTCTTCGAAAGACTCGAACTGACCAACCATCTCTTCCTGGCGCTTGAGCAACGCTGCCATTTGCAACTGCAAGCGCTCGACCACTCGCTGCTGCGTCACCAGCACATCATTCATCGCTTCAATAGCGTCATCCTGAAACGCCAGACGACTTTCCAGCTCGGTAACGCGTTCTTCCAGGCTCATGATTCAGCCCTCCAGAAACGTGAAGTCATTGGTTAAAACCGAACGCAGCCGTTCACGAATGAAGGTCACTTCGTCGACACTGTAAGGCTTGGCCGGGTGTTTGCCCCAAACCGGGGCTGGCCAGGCGGCATCATCGCGCTTACGCACAATGACATGCATGTGTAGCTGACTGACAACATTCCCCAGGGTCGCGACATTCAACTTGTCGGCGTCGAACGAATCCTTGAGCGTTTCGGCCAACTCTGTTGTTTCCCGCCACAACTGCAGCTGGTCGGCGACATCCAGTTGAAACAACTCGCTGACATCCTCACGACGCGGCACCAGGATGAACCAGGGGTAATTCGAATCATTGGACAGCAACAACCGACTTAGAGGGAAATCCCCAATCGGCAGGGTGTCTTGTTCAAGTCGTGGATCTAAGGCGAACACCGCGCGCACTCCCGCACTTTTCATGAGACTCAGTTTAGCGCCCAGCCCCGAAGGCTAATCGCCCGTATATAACAGCAGCATACCCGCGAACGCCACACGGATCACTGCGAAAAAACTGGCGCACAGCCTCCGAGCCAGGCGACCCGATACAAACGCTCAACGCACGAGCGCCCCAGCAATGAACACTTTCATTCTCGACGCACCAATTCAGCACCAGCCCCCCCCTGCACCTCGTCAAAAAATCAACGACCTACCAGCGGATGTAGACCTGAGTTCGAGGTTTTCACTGTACGAATTTCGTACAGCTTTGAAAAAGTTTTGCACCAAATCCGCACAGTGCGTCTACGCTGAAACCGTCGAGCATCCGCCGTCTACTCACCCGCGAGGGTGGACCAGTAACATTTGTGTGCTGTTACCCATGCTCTTTGATGGTGCAACACCAGAAGAACCACGGCGTCAAGCTCAAACAAATCGGCCTTGAAAGCCCCGGTTTTATGCGGTTTCGGTAATTCATACCGTGGTTTTTTAAAAAATCGGCTACAAAAAGCCGATTTGTGCACGCTTGTTGCATTCATACACACATCGTCTATAAGGCATCCGCTGGAAGTCGGAACCTTAAGGCTCATAACAATAGCGGCATGGCTGCCCAGGGAGATTCAAGTGTACGACAGGGATTTCTTTTTTCTGATGCTGAAGCCTTGGAACACAACGCTGATGTAGTCAGTCCGCAGGCAAAAAACTTATGGAAATACGACCTCTACAGCGCATTTTGCGACAGGGCCGTAAAGAAGCTGAAAGGTTAGATACGCAAGTATCGCCAACATTGTCGGCGTGATATAAGTTTGCGCCGACCCAAAAAGAAAGAGCCGCCCAGATAATAAATCAGGTGGGACGGCAGTACTCTTCTAAAAACCAAAGGAGCAAATCACGATGCGCGTGATGAAGTGGAGCATGATCGCCCTGGCTGTTACCGCAGCTACCGGCGCCCAAGTCGCTATGGCCGACCCGTTTGTAACCGACCAGGCTGACGCAAAAGGTTTCGTTGAAGGCGCCTCTGCTGGCGTGGTACTGAAGAACTACTACTTCAACCGCGACAAGATTGACGGAAAACACGACGACCAGATCGACTGGACCCAAGGCGTACTGGGCAAATTCAGCTCGGGCTATACCCAAGGTACTGTTGGTGTTCGTGTTGAAGGCTTCGGCGATGCCGGCTATAGACTGGACGGTTCAGACGGGCATTCGGGCACGGGCAACATGAGCGTCGGCCAGGACAACTCTGGCAATAAACAAGTCAACGACAGCATGGGTAAAGCGGGCGCGGCAGTAGCTGTTCGCATCTCCAAAACCGAGCTGAAATTTGGTGACCAGTCGCCTAGCACCGCTCCAGTATTCGCCGTTGGCGGCAGCCGTCTGTTCCAACAGACCGCTCGCGGTTTCCAACTGCAGAGCAGCGAAGTCAAAGACCTCGATCTCGAAGCCGGTCACTTCTACGCAGGCAGCAGCCAGGATAAAACCTCGCTCCAGGGCAACCTGTGGACTCAGTACGGCGGCACGCAGGTTGAAAGCGTCGATTACGTGGGTGGTAAATACGGCATCAATGAGAACCTGAGCGTTTCCCTCTACGGCGCCAAGTTCAAAGACACCTGGAACCAGTACTACACCAACGCGAACTACACCCTTCCGTTGGCGACTGACCAGTCCTTGAACTTCGACTTCAACCTGTATCAGACAAACGATACCGGTGCAGCGAAAGCAGGCAAAATCGATAACACCGCCTACTCGCTGGCAGCTGCCTACTCCTTCCTGAAGGCGCACACCGTTACTCTGGCCTTCCAGCAGGTCCACGGTGATGAACCATTCGACTACGTCGGTGTGGGCGACAACAACCGCGGCGGCGACTCGATCTTCCTGGCCAACTCCGTTCAGTACTCTGACTTCAACGGTCCTGGCGAGAAATCCTACCAGGCACGTTATGACTTGAAGATGGCTGAGTACGGCGTACCAGGCTTGAGCTTCATGGCCCGTTATGTACATGGTTCTGGCATCGACGGTACCCACCAGAACAGCATCTATGCTAATAGTCAGTCTAACAATTCGTTCGGCGCAAATGGCAAGCACTTCGAAACTAACCTGGAAGCCAAGTACGTTGTCCAGGCTGGTCCTCTGAAAGACCTGTCCTTCCGTGCACGCCAGGCTTGGCACCGCGGCAATGCAGACGATGGCGATATCAACGTCAACGAGTTCCGCCTGATCACCGAGTACCCAATCAGCATCCTGTAATCGCTACGGCTACAGTTGTTCGGTTGATATAAAAAAGGCCCATCACTGATGGGCCTTTTTTTGTGCGTGCTTTATAACGCCATGAAATAAACATAGATAAATAGCCAGCTAATAATAAGCCAGCACTCTATTCCGGTTTCAGCACAACACAACAGCAGACTGTAAAAACACTCAAGGGGCTTATCGCCCCTTGAGTTCGCCACCGAAACTTGACCACAAGGCCCAATGATCAGTACGTGTTATGCAGTTTCCTGAACCATGCGAATCACACGCTGTGGAAACGGAATATCAACACCTGCCGCCTTCAGACGATCGCGGGAGTGTTCATTGAACTTGAACAGCACGTCCCAGTAGTCCGCCGTTTTCACCCAGACGCGCAGGGAAACCGTAATCGAGCTATCACCCAGGGTAGACACTACCGCGACCGGCGCAGGATCGGCCAACACGCGCTCATCCTTGGCCAGCTCCAGCAACACCTCACGCGCCTTCTGCAAATCAGCGTCGTAATTCACAGCCACGTCAAATACCACTTTACGGGTCAACTGACGGTTGGTGTTGGTGATGATGCCGTTGGACAAAACGCCGTTAGGCACGATAACTGTCTTGTTGTCGCCGGTACGGATAATCGTATGGAAGATCTGAATGCTGTCGACGGTACCTGCGGTACCTTGAGCTTCAATGAAGTCACCGATACGGAACGGACGGAACAACAGAATCAGCACGCCGCCAGCGAAGTTCGCCAGGCTGCCTTGCAACGCCAGACCAATCGCCAGACCGGCAGCACCGATGGCCGCCACGAACGAGGTGGTTTCAACACCGATCATCGACGCAACGCTGACCATCAGCAGCACCTTGAGGATGATGTTCGCCAGGCTGCTCATAAACCCCTGCAACGCCAGATCGGCGTTGCGCAGCGCCAACAGTTTGCCAACCTTGTGGGTCAGCTTGTTGATCAGCCACCAGCCAATGGCCAGGGTAATGGCCGCCAGCAGCACACGGCTGCCGTATTCCATGATCATCGGGATCCAGGCCTGGGAAGCCTTGACCAGGTTGTCCACTTCAGCATTTATGTCCATCTGTCTCTCCTGATTCCCGGCTACCCGGCACGTAAAAACTGAGCGGCAGAAAGATCGAACCGGTAGGGCTCAATCGTTTCTGCCGTTACATGGGCCTCCGACGTCAATAACGCCCGGAGGTTCCCTGAAGACTGATCAGTCGCGGAAGTTGTTGAACTGCAGCGGCATGCCAAATTCCTTGGCGCGCAGTGCCGCAATGGCTTCTTGCAGGTCGTCACGCTTCTTGCCGGTGATCCGTACCTGCTCGCCCTGGATGGCCGCCTGGACCTTGAGCTTGGCGTCTTTGACGTGAGCAACGATCTTCTTCGCCAGCTCCTTGTCGATGCCTTCCTTGAGCACGGCGTCCTGCTTCATCAGCTTGCCGGAAGCATAGGCGTCTTTTACCTCAAGGCACTGCACATCGATCTTGCGCTTGACCAGTGCCAGCTTGAGGATCTCGATCATCGCTTCAAGCTGGAAGTCGGCCTCGGCGGTCAGATTGACAGTCAGGTCCTTTTCCTTGAACTCGAAGCTGCCCTTGCCTTTCAAATCATAACGACGGTCGAGTTCCTTGACGGCGTTCTCGACCGCGTTGGTGAGTTCGTGTTTGTCCAGTTCGGATACCACGTCGAACGACGGCATGTAATCTCTCCAATAAAAAGGGCGCGCTCAATAGCGATGGAACACGCCTGGCTTGCGGTTAAAATCCGCGCTGATTATAACGGGTCTTTACCTTCCTACGCTGCGAGCCTCACATGCGCCTGCCAATCCGAGCAAAAAACTGATGTCGACCACCTGGCACGTCCTTGGCGCTGGCAGTCTGGGCACCCTGTGGGCCACGCGTCTGGCACGGGCTGGCCTGCCGGTGAAACTGATTCTGCGCGACACAGCGCGATTGCAGGCCTATCAGGCCGCCGGTGGGCTGACCTTGGTCGAACAGGGCGAAGCGCAGCACTATGCGATTCCCGGCGAGACTGTCGACAGCGGCGGTCCGATAGACCGCTTGCTCGTGGCCTGCAAAGCCTACGACGCCGAAAGCGCGGTGGCGCAACTGGCACCGCGTCTTGCACCCAACGCCGAGCTGATTCTGTTGCAGAACGGCCTCGGCAGCCAGGACGCGGTAGCCGCACGTGTCCCGCAGGCGCGCTGCATCTTTGCCTCAAGCACCGAAGGCGCGTTTCGCGATGACGACTGGCGCGTGGTGTTTGCCGGCCATGGGTACACCTGGCTCGGCGATGCCAGCCACCCTACCCCACCGATCTGGCTGGATGACCTGAGCGCCGCCGGCATTCCTCACGAATGGAGCACAGACATCCTGACCCGTCTGTGGCGCAAACTGGCGCTCAATTGCGCGATCAACCCCCTGTCGGTACTGCATGACTGCCGCAACGGCGGCTTGCAACACCACCAGTGCGAGGTCGCCACCCTCTGTGCCGAGCTGAGCGAGTTGCTGGAGCGTTGCGGTCAGCCCGCCGCCGCACACAACCTGCAGCAGGAAGTCGAGCGGGTGATTCAAGCGACAGCCGCCAACTACTCGTCGATGTACCAGGACGTCGCCAATCAACGCCGAACCGAGATCAGCTACTTGCTCGGGCACGCCTGCGCCGTTGCATCGAGGCATCAACTGGTACTGCCGCACCTCAACCAATTGCAGCAGCGGCTGATCACGCACCTGCACACGCGCGGATTGCCCAGCAACTGAGCAGCGGCTACGCTGCCTTCCTGTTCCTCTTTAGCGACGACCCCGATGCCATTGCGCCAGCGCCTTGAAAACCTTCCGGTCGGCCAGAAACTGCTGGCCGCCCTGTTGGTGCTGTTGACCACCGTGTTGTTGGTGGCCAACCTGACCTTTATCAGCGCCGCCTATTGGATCTCCCAGGAAAGCATGGCCCCGCAGGCCTTGCAGACCATCGGCCGGCTGGTGGCCAACCCGTCAATCGCCGCCCAGGCGCTCAACTCCCCAGACGAAGCCCAAAGGCTACTCAACGAACTCAACAGCTATTCACCGCTGCGAGCCGCGGCGTTGTATGACGGCAAAGGCCTGCGCCTGGCGCAGGTGCAGCACGGCGATAAACTCAAGCTGCCCGAACACTATCGACATATCGAGGCCTGGCAGGCCACCGAGTTTCGCAGCAATCAGTTGATCACCCTGCTGCGCCCGGGCGAAGCGCCGGGCCATCTGCTGCTGGTGGCCAGCAGCGAATTGCCGATGGCTTTCTACACCGGCACCCTGACCGCCAGCCTCGGCATTCTGATTTTCAGCGTGCTGCTGTGGCTGGTGATTGCCCGGCAGATCAAACGCCTGATTACCCGGCCGATCCATGAACTCGAAGAATTATCCCGGCAGGTCACTCGCGAAGAAAACTACGCCTTGCGTGCGTCTCGCGGTAACCACGACGAAATCGGCAGCCTCGCCGAAGCCTTCAACACCATGCTCTCGCGCATCGAAGCCCGTGAGCAGCAACTCAAGCGCGCGCGGGACGACTCCCAGGCCGCCTACGACCAGGCCCAGGGTCTGGCCGAAGAAACCCGTCATACCAACCGCAAGCTGGAGCTCGAAGTCCAGGTGCGGAGCAAGATCGAGAAGAAACTCACCGGTTTTCAGAACTACCTCAACAGCATCATCGACTCGATGCCTTCGGCGCTGATCGCCCTGGATGAACAGCTCTACGTGACCCAATGGAACCAGGAAGCCAGCGCACTTTCCGGCACGCGCCTGGACGAAGCGCTGAACCAGCCGATCTTCCTCGCCTTTGAACCGCTGAAACCTTTCCTGCCGCAGCTCAAGGAAACCGTCGAGCAGCACAGCGTGGTCAAGATCGAGCGCGTCACCTGGGTCAAGGACGACGAACCCAAGCATTACGCACTGACTTTTTATCCGTTGATGGGCGGTGCCGGGCGCGGCGTGGTCATCCGGATCGACGACATCACCCAGCGCCTGTCCCTGGAAGAAATGATGGTGCAGTCAGAGAAGATGCTCTCGGTCGGCGGCCTTGCAGCCGGCATGGCCCACGAAATCAACAACCCTCTGGGAGCAATCCTGCATAACGTGCAGAACATTCGCCGGCGCTTGTCGACCGACCTGCCGAAGAACATCGAAGCCGCCGAACAGGTCGGTATCGAGCTGGACAGCGTCAATCGCTACCTGCAAAACCGCGAAGTGCCGCAACTGCTCGATGGCATTCAACAGGCCGGCGCCCGAGCGGCGAAGATCGTCACCCACATGCTCAGTTTCAGTCGTCGCAGCAACCGCCAAATGGCCCCGTGCGATCTGCCGGCGCTGATCGATCAAGCCGTGGAGATCGCCGGCAATGACTTCGACCTGGCCATCGGCTTCGACTTCAAGGGCCAGGCCATCACTCGTCAGTTCGACCCGCAGTTGGGGCCCGTGCCAGGCACCGCCAACGAACTGGAACAAGTGCTGCTGAACCTGCTGAAAAACGCCGCCCAGGCCATTCACCAGCGCGAAGACGACCGTGAGCCGGGACGGATCATTCTGCGCACCCGACTGAACCCGCCGTGGGCAGAAATCCAGGTGGAAGATAATGGCGTGGGCATGAGCGAGAACGTGCGTAAACGCACCTTCGAACCGTTCTTCACCACCAAGGAGATCGGCCAGGGCACCGGCCTCGGGCTATCGGTGTCGTACTTCATCATCACCAACAATCACAAGGGCCAGATGGAAGTGCAATCGACCCTCGGCCAAGGCACCTGCATCACCTTGCGCCTGCCATTGGCGGGCACCCCGCTCGCCTCTTACGAACTCAAACAACTGGAGCGCTAAGCATGGGCTTTCGCTTGTCGAAGATTTACACCCGCACCGGCGACACAGGTGAAACCGGGCTTGGCGACGGTCGCCGCGTACCCAAGGACCATCCACGCATCGAGGCCATCGGCGAAGTCGATACGCTGAACAGTCAGTTGGGATTGTTGTTGGCCGGGCTGGCCGAGCAACGCCACGCACATCCTGGCCTGTCCGAAGTCATCGAAGTGCTTGAGCCGTGTCAGCACCGGTTGTTCGATTTGGGTGGTGAACTGGCAATGCCGGTGTATCAGGCCTTGAATGCTTCAGAAGTCGAACGCCTGGAAACGGTGATCGATGCCTGGAACGAGGAGCTGGGGCCGCTGGAGAACTTCATTCTGCCCGGCGGTTCAGCCTTGATTGCCCACGCCCACATCTGCCGTTGCCTGGCACGCAGTGCCGAGCGACGCTGTCAGCAATTGAACGCGCTGGAGCCGTTGACCGGAGTTGGCCTGGCGTATATCAATCGCTTGTCGGACCTGTTGTTTGTCGCGGCTCGGCTGATTGCCAAGCGTCAGGGGATTGCCGAGATTTTGTGGCAGGCGGCAGCCAAACCCAAGGCTTAGTCAGGAAGGCTTTCATCGCCTGTGAAGCCCTACACATCTCTGATGACCGCCAACTCTCCCGTAGGAGCTGCCGCAGGCTGCTCCTACGGGAGATCTAGCTACACCGCAGAATCAGGCCTCAGGCCAAAACGCCCGAATCCCCGCCACGCCCTGCGCGCCTGCTTCCCAGGCTTTTTGCCGTTCGGCAGGCCCCACCCCACCGAGCAGAAACACCGGTTTGCTGAACCCTGCAATCAACTGCGAGGCCTGCTCCCAGCCAAGTGGTGGCGCGTGCGGATGAGTCTGGGTCGGCTGAACCGGTGACAGGGTGACGAAGTCCACGCCCATCTGCTCCGCCAGGCTCAGCTCTTCAGCGTTGTGGCAGGACGCCGCCAACCAGCGCGAGGCAGGCACCGGACGCCCGGCACTGGCGTATTTGCGCAGTTGCGCGGCGGTGATGTGCCAACCGGCGGCCGGGAAATCTCCCAACCACTCGAACGGACCCTTGAGCATCAGTTGCGCCTTGCCGGCACACAAACCCACGGCGTCCACCGCCAGATCGCGGTATTGCGGGTCATAGCCATTAGGCGCGCGCAACTGGATCAGCTTGATCCCGCCAGCGATGGCTTTCTGAATACCGCGTAGCAGGGCCGGCGTTTCCAGACCTTCCGGGGTGATCAGGTATTCGCCTGGCAGACGCGCAGCCGCCACAATCGGCTGGTTGGCGGCCGGGAACTCGTAGTCTTTCAGCTCGCGCGCTGTCACCCATGCCAGAGGCTGGCCTTCGGCACCATGGGGTTCGCCGGTAAACGCCGAGACTTCCCAGACATCCAGTAACACCTGTTTGTCTGGATAGTCATGCTGAACCTTGATCAATGGCCGAGCGGCACTGACCACAATACCCAGCTCTTCCTGCAGCTCGCGGGACAATGCGGTTTGCACCGCTTCGCCGTCCTCGACCTTGCCACCGGGAAATTCCCACAGGCCGCCCTGATGCTGGGTATCGGCGCGTCGAGCGATGAGGATCTTGCCGCTGGCATCACGGATGACAGCCGCCGCTACATGAACTCGTTTCACCGCACTATTTCCTCTAAACCGGCTTTCTGCCAGGCCATGAAGGCTGGCCATTGGTAAATCGCTTCGACATAGGCGGCATCAACCGCCGGCAGCGCCACTCGATAAGTACGCAAGCGCACGGCAATCGGCGCGAAGAAGGCGTCCGCCAGACTCACAGCACCGAACAGGAACGGACCGGTTTCGGTTGCAACGGCGCGGCATTCAGCCCACAACGCCAGCATCCGCTCGATTTCCACCTGCACTTCAGGCGGCATCGGCGACAGTGGCGCATCGTGGCTCAGATCAAACGGCATGTTGCCGCGCATGGCAAAAAAACCGCTGTGCATCTGCGCGCACGCCGAGCGTGCCTGGGCACGGGCGGCGATGTCCTTCGGCCAAAGGTCGGCATTCGGGAAACGCTCAACCAGGTACTCGGCGATGGCCAACGAGTCGGCAATGGTCCCGTGTTCGGTTTTCAGCAATGGGACTTTAGCAGTCGGCGAATGCTTGAGCAGGCGCTCACGGGTATCCGCCTGGTTCAGCTTGATCAGCTCTTCGGTGTAAGTCGCGCCGGCCAGTTCCAGCGCCAAAGCGCCGCGCAGCGACCAGGAGGAATACAGTTTGTCGCCGATAATCAGGTGGTAGCTCATGTTCGGGCGCCTTGTATGAGGGTAACAGCGGGAGTCTTTTGGCCTCCATCGCGGGCAAGGACTCGGCGTCCCCCCCGCGCCTACAGGAGCATGACTTGCCCGCTATGATTTACGTGCGGTATTCGGCGTTGATCTTCACGTATTCGTGGGACAGGTCGGTGGTCCAGATGGTTTCGCTGCAATCGCCGCGACCCAGCTCGATACGAATGGTAATTTCCTCGCGTTGCATCACCGCCGAGCCCTGGGCTTCGGTGTAAGTCTCGGCGCGGGCACCACGGCTGGCGATGCAGACTTCACCCAGGAACACGTCGATCTTGCTCACGTCCAGGTTCGGCACGCCGGCACGGCCAACGGCCGCCAGGATGCGACCCCAGTTTGGATCGGAGGCGAACAGCGCGGTCTTGATCAATGGCGAATGCGCCACGGTGTAACCGACGTCCAGGCACTCCTGGTGATTGCCGCCGCCGTTGACTTCAACGGTGACGAACTTGGTCGCGCCTTCGCCATCGCGAACAATCGCCTGGGCCACGTCCATGCACACGTCAAACACCGCCTGCTTCAACGCCGCGAACAGTGGGCCACTGGCAGAGGTGATTTCCGGCAGTGCGGCTTTACCGGTGGCGATCAGCATGCAGCAATCGTTGGTCGAGGTGTCGCCATCGATGGTGATGCGGTTGAACGACTTGTTGGCGCCGTCCAGCAACAGGTTCTGCAACACCTCGCGGGACACTTTGGCGTCGGTGGCGATGTAACCGAGCATGGTCGCCATGTTCGGCCGAATCATGCCGGCACCTTTGCTGATACCGGTGACGGTGATGGTCACGCCTTCATGCTGGAACTGCCGGCTCGCACCCTTTGGCAGAGTGTCGGTGGTCATGATCCCGGTGGCTGCGGCCTCCCAGTTATTCTCCGACAAGTCGTCAAGGGCAGCTTGCAGCGCACCTTCGATCTTCTCGACCGGCAACGGTTCACCGATCACGCCGGTGGAGTACGGCAGCACGAGGCTGGCGTCGACGCCGGTCAATTCAGCCAGTTTGGCGCAGGTGCGCTCGGCGGCAACCAAGCCAGGCTCACCGGTACCGGCATTGGCGTTGCCGGTGTTGGTCAGCAGGTAACGTACCGGGCCTTGAACACGTTGTTTGGCCAGAATCACCGGCGCCGCGCAAAACGCGTTCAACGTGAACACACCAGCGACCGTGGAACCTTCAGCGCAGCGCATGACCACGACATCTTTGCGCCCGGGGCGCTTGATGCCGGCCGAAGCGATACCGAGTTCAAAACCGGCAACCGGGTGCAACGTTGGCAAAGGACCAAGACCAACAGCCATGAAAGCGCTCCTCTTAATGTAATGTCTGCACCGTCGTCGCCCTGTTCTTTTTAACGTGGCATCGGTGTTTTAAATGGTAAAACGCCGCGACGGCTGATGCCGGTCGCGGCGCGGGTATTTCAATGTCAGGCAGAAATCTTAGCTGATCTGGCCGTGACAGTGTTTGAACTTCTTGCCCGAACCGCAGTAGCAGAGCTCGTTGCGGCCCAACTTCTGCTCGTTGCGCACCGGAGCGGTAGCGAGGGCTACGTCGACCTCCTCACCCAACAACTCCGGTTGTTCGAGGCCAGGAGCTTCGTCGTGCTGGAACTGCATGCGCGCAGCCAATGCCTCGGCTTCCTGACGCAGGCGTGCTTCTTCTTCGATCGGGTCTTCGCGGCGAACCTGAACATGCGACAGCACACGAATCGAGTCGCGCTTGATCGAATCCAGCAACTCGGAGAACAGCGTGAACGACTCGCGCTTGTATTCCTGCTTCGGGTTCTTCTGCGCATAACCGCGCAAATGAATACCGTGACGCAGGTGGTCCATGGTCGACAGGTGGTCTTTCCACAGGTCGTCCAGAACGCGCAACACGATTTGCTTCTCGAAGGTGCGCAGCGCTTCGGCGCTCGCCTGCTCTTCTTTCTCGTTGTACGCCGCCAGCAGCTCGTGCATCAGCTTCTCGCGCAGGGTTTCTTCGTACAGGTGATCGTCTTCGTCGAGCCATTGCTGGATCGGCAGCTTCACCCCGAAGTCACTTTCCAGGGCAGTTTCCAGACCGGCAACATCCCACTGCTCTGGCAGCGATTGCGGCGGAATGTGTGCGCTGACCGTCGCGTTGAGCACGTCCTGACGGAAGTCGGCAATGGTTTCGCCGATATTGTCAGCGGCCAGCAACGTGTTACGCATGTGATAGATCACTTTACGCTGTTCGTTGTTGACGTCGTCGAACTCAAGCAGTTGCTTACGAATGTCGAAGTTACGCCCTTCAACCTTGCGCTGGGCCTTTTCGATAGCGTTGGTCACCATGCGGTGCTCGATCGCTTCGCCAGGCTGCATGCCCAGGGCTTTCATGAAGTTCTTCACCCGGTCAGAGGCGAAGATGCGCATCAGGCTGTCTTCCAGCGACAGGTAGAAACGGCTGGAACCAGCGTCACCCTGACGACCGGCACGACCACGCAGCTGGTTGTCGATACGGCGCGATTCGTGGCGCTCGGAGGCGATCACCTGCAAACCGCCCGACTCAAGCACTTGCTGGTGACGCTTCTGCCAGTCGGCCTTGATCTGGGCGATCTGCTCGGCTGTTGGATCCTCAAGGGAGGCGACTTCCACTTCCCAGTTACCGCCCAGCAGGATGTCGGTACCACGACCGGCCATGTTGGTGGCGATGGTCAATGCACCCGGACGACCGGCCTGAGCGATGATTTCAGCTTCTTTTTCGTGGAACTTGGCGTTCAGAACCTTGTGTTCGATGCCTTCCTTCACGAGCAGGCTGGACATGTGCTCGGACGTTTCGATGGTGGCGGTACCCACCAGAACCGGGCGGCCCTGAGCCATGCTTTCCTTGATGTCAGCCACGATCGCCGCGTACTTCTCTTCGGCGGTGAGGAACACCAGGTCATTGTAGTCTTTACGTGCCAGCGGTTTGTTCGGTGGAATGACCATGACCGACAGACCATAGATCTGATGGAATTCGAACGCTTCGGTGTCCGCAGTACCGGTCATGCCGGACAGCTTGTTGTAGAGACGGAAGTAGTTCTGGAACGTGGTCGACGCCAGGGTCTGGCTTTCGGCCTGAATGTTCAGGTTTTCCTTGGCTTCGATGGCCTGGTGCAGGCCTTCGGACAGACGGCGACCCGGCATGGTACGACCGGTGTGTTCGTCGACCAGTACGACCTGACCGTCCTGGACGATGTATTCGACGTTGCGATGGAACAGTTTGTGCGCACGCAGACCGGCATAAACGTGGGTCAGCAGACCCAGGTTGTGCGACGAGTACAGGCTCTCGCCTTCAGCCAGCAGGCCAATGCGGGTCAGCACGTCTTCGATGTACTGGTGACCGGCCTCGTTGAGTTCGACCTGACGGGTCTTCTCGTCGATGGTGTAGTGACCGGCCTTGGTGACTTCGCCTTCCACTTCTTCGATATGCAGCTCCAGTTGCGGGATCAGTTTGTTGATCTCGATATAGAGCTTGGAGCTGTCTTCAGCCTGACCGGAAATGATCAGTGGGGTACGGGCTTCGTCGATGAGGATCGAGTCGACTTCGTCGATCACGGCAAAATTGAGTTCGCGCTGGAATTTTTCTTCCATGCTGAACGCCATGTTGTCGCGCAGGTAGTCGAAACCGAATTCGTTGTTGGTGCCGTAAGTAATGTCGGCGGCGTAAGCCAGACGCTTCTCTTCCGGCGGCTGGAACGGCGTCACCACGCCGACCGTCAAGCCGAGGAATTCATAGAGCGGACGCATCCAGTTGGCGTCACGACGAGCCAGGTAGTCGTTCACGGTGACAACGTGCACGCCCTTGCCGGACAGCGCGTTCAGGTAAACGCCCAGTGTTGCCACCAGGGTCTTGCCTTCACCGGTACGCATTTCGGCAATCATGCCTTCGTGCAAGGTCATGCCGCCAATCAACTGAACGTCGAAGTGGCGCATACCCATAACCCGCTTGCCGGCTTCGCGGGCAACCGCAAAGGCTTCAGGCAGCAGTTTGTCGAGGGTTTCACCTTTGGCGATGCGGGCCTTGAACTCATCAGTCTTGGCTCGCAGCTGATCGTCCGAAAGGGCCACCATTTGCTCTTCGAAGGCATTGACGATCTGTACCGTCTTGAGCATGCGTTTGACTTCACGCTCGTTCTTGCTTCCAAAAAGTTTCTTTAACAAAGGCGCAAACATATCGGCAGGATCTTCCACACAAAGGGATGGAGGGCGGCCCCGTGAGTCGCCCGTGCAGCCCTCATGGCCGCATGCGAACGAGCATTCTACCCGGAAACGATGGTGAGGAAAGTGGCGTTGTTCCACGATGCATGCACAGCGCTGTTACGGGGCTCACTTAAAATAAGGGCTTTTTGCTGAACTTCAAGCCATTCACGGCATAAGTTACTCATTGATTTAATGAGTAAAGCGCTCACAAAGCAATGGCTCAGGTGCATCAAGTGCTTTCTGCTACCATGGCGGCTCTGTTACTTCAGGTGTCTGATCATGGCATTTCGCCCTCTTACGGCCAGAGCACCCGCCGTTCTGCTTCGCGAAGCCAAACCGTTAAAAGCCATTTTCGGCCACGCACAACGCCTGGGGCATTTACAGCGCTTGCTGGAAAGCCAGCTGCAGCCGGCCGCCCGTGAACACTGTCATGTGGCGTCATGGCGCGAGGGTAGCCTGTTGCTGATCGTCACCGACGGTCATTGGGCAACCCGTCTGCGTTATCAGCAAAAGCGTCTGCAACGGCAATTACAGATGTTCGACGAGTTCGCCAGCCTGACGCGAATTTTGTTCAAGGTACAACCACCGACCGTGCAGCAAGGAGCCGTCGGCCACACCATGGATTTGTCGAGCGATGCGGCGGCGACCATTCAGGCCACCGCCGACGGCATCAGCGATCCGAAATTGCGCGCAGCGCTGGAGCGGTTAGCGGCGCACGCCAAGCCAAAGGTTTAGAAGCAAGATCAAAAGATCGTCCCCAGAAACTGGCGATCAATGCCAACGAGTCGCAATGAGTCAGGCATTTTGTCACTCCCGATTAAGCTTTAGTCCTGCGCAGCCGATAGATATAAGCGAGAGACCAGACCGAAAATCAGGTCCGATAATTCCCAAAGGAAAGACGGAAATATCAGCTTATGTACGACAGCGCCCGGTTTGCGCGCGCTTTTTTAACAACATGCCCTAACAATGAGACCTTAGCGGACACTCCAAGCCATGAACAAAAACCTGCGCTTCAGCCACAAAATCCTGCTTGCCGCCGCCCTCATCGTCATTGCCGCCTTCGCTTCGTTCACGCTGTACAACGACTATTTACAGCGCAACGCAATTCGCAAGGACCTGGACAACTACCTGCATGAGATGGGCGATGTCACTTCCTCCAACATCCAGTCCTGGCTCGCCGGGCGGATTCTTATGGTGGAAAACCTGGCCCAGAACATCGCCATCAACCCCGAACACACCAATGTTGCCAACCTGCTTGAGCAGAATGCCCTGGCCTCGACCTTCATGGCCAGGTACCTGGGCGATGCCAGCGGCACTTTCATCAACCGCCCGGACTCCAA
This sequence comes from Pseudomonas frederiksbergensis, assembly GCF_001874645.1. NCBI lineage: Bacteria > Pseudomonadati > Pseudomonadota > Gammaproteobacteria > Pseudomonadales > Pseudomonadaceae > Pseudomonas > Pseudomonas frederiksbergensis. The sequence continues at coordinate 4,209,253 of NZ_CP017886.1, read as the reverse complement.
GATGCCGGACGGCTACGACCCCAGAGTTCGCCCCTGGTACAAGGGCGCCGAAAACAGCAGCACCGCCACTCTGACCGAACCCTATATAGACGCGGCAACCGGCCAGACCATCATCTCCATCGCCACCGCCTCGAAAAAAGCCGGGCAAAGCGTTGGTGTGGTAGGCGGCGACCTGAGCCTGCAAACCCTGATCGACACCCTGACCGCACGCGACTTCGGCGGCATGGGTTATGCGTTCCTGGTCAGTGCCGACGGCAAGATCCTGGTCCATCCAGACAAAGCCATGGTGATGAAGTCCCTCAGCGAGGTTTACCCCAAGAACACCCCGCGCATCGGCGGCGGCATCAGTGAAGTCGAAGTCGACGGCAAAACCCGCATCGTCACCTTCACGCCGATCAAAGGCCTGCCATCGGTCAACTGGTATGTCGGTCTGTCGGTGGACAAAGACAAAGCCTTCGCGATGCTCAGCGATTTCCGCACCTCGGCGATCATTGCCACGATCATTGCCGTGGCGATCATCATTGCCTTGCTCGGCATGTTGATCCGCATTCTGATCCAGCCGCTGCACGTCATGACCCGCGCGATGCAGGACATTGCCGACGGTGAAGGCGATCTGACCCGCCGCCTGACCATTCAGAACCAGGACGAATTCGGCGTGCTCGGCAGCGCATTCAACCGCTTCGTCGAGCGCATTCACGGTTCGATCCGCGAAGTGTCGTCGGCGACCGAGCAGGTCAATGAAGTAGCACTGCGAGTCGTCAGCGCATCGAACTCGTCGATGCTCAACTCCGACGAACAATCGAGCCGGACCAACAGCGTGGCAGCCGCGATCAATCAGTTGGGCGCTGCTGCTCATGAGATTGCCCATAACGCAGCGCAGGCCTCTCAGCAGGCCAGTGATGCCCGCAGCCTGGCCGAAGATGGCCAGCAAGTAGTCGACCGCAGCATCGCGGCGATGAATCAGCTGTCGAGCATGCTCAGCGCCTCCAGCACCAACATCGAGTCGCTGAACAGCAAAACCGTGAACATCGGGCAGATTCTCGAAGTGATCACCAGCATCTCCCAGCAAACCAACCTGCTGGCGCTCAATGCGGCGATTGAAGCGGCACGGGCCGGTGAGGCCGGACGTGGTTTCGCGGTGGTTGCCGACGAAGTGCGCAACCTGGCCCATCGCACGCAGGAGTCGGCACAGCAAGTGCAGACCATGATCGAAGAGCTGCAAGTCGGCGCCCGCGAGTCGGTCAGCACCATGAGCGACAGCCAGCGTCACAGCCAGGACAGCGTAGAGATCGCCAACCTCGCCGGTGAGCGCCTGAACAGCGTGACCTTGCGCATCGGCGAGATCGACGGCATGAACCAGTCGGTGGCCACCGCCACCGAGGAACAGACCGCCGTGGTGGAGTCGATCAACGTTGACATCACCGAGATCAACACCCTGAATCAGGAAGGTGTGGAAAACCTGCAATCGACGCTGCGGGCCTGTTCCGACCTGGAGCAGCAAGCGGCGCGGTTGAAGCAGCTTGTAGGCAGCTTCCGGATTTAACGTCCTTTAGGGCTTCTTCACGGGTAAGTTCGCGTCTACAGCTGTAGGCGCGGACTCTTCCTGCAATTGCTCCCAGAGTTCGGCGGCGCCTGGAAACTCGGTGCCATCCTCGGCACTCAGGTCATCCGGGTCGTAACGACTCAAGCAGCCCTCACCCAAGGTCGCGGGGCCTTTGGATGTTGCTTTATCCAGTGGATCAACCATCTCCCCTACCTCACTCTGAAAAAAAAGGGCCTGAAGCGATTGAACGCTCAGGCCCTGATGCTTGCCAGTCAAGCGTTGGCGGCCCCAAAGGATCGCAGCCTGCGGCAGCTCCTACTGATTTGTGTACAGCTTCGACGGGGCAGCGTAGGAGCTGCCGCAGGCTGCGATCTTTGCGATCAGAACACGACGGTTTTGTTGCCATGCACCAGTACGCGGTCTTCCAGGTGATAGCGCAGGCCGCGGGCCAGCACCATCTTCTCGACGTCACGGCCGAAACGCACCATGTCTTCGATACTGTCGCTGTGGCTGACGCGTACCACGTCCTGCTCGATGATCGGCCCGGCGTCCAGCTCTTCGGTCACGTAGTGGCAGGTCGCGCCGATCAGCTTCACGCCACGCATCGACGCCTGGTGGTACGGCTTGGCACCGACGAACGATGGCAGGAAGCTGTGGTGAATGTTGATGACCTTGTGAGCGTACTCGGTGCACAACTCAGGTGGCAGGATCTGCATGTAACGCGCCAGCACCACCACTTCGGCGTCGTGCTGCTTGACCAGGCGCGAGACCTCGGCAAATGCCGGCTCTTTGTTCTGCGGGTCCACCGGCACATGGTAATAAGAAATGCCGTGCCACTCGACCATGCTGCGCAGGTCGTCATGGTTGGAAATCACGCAGGAGATTTCGCAGTCCAGCTCGTCGCTGTGCCAGCGGTGCAGCAAGTCGGCCAGGCAATGGGATTCGCGGCTGGCCATCAGCACAACGCGCTTTTTCTGCGCGGTGTCGGTGATACGCCAGTTCATCGAGAACTCTTCGGCAATCGGCGCAAACGCCTCACGAAACGCCTCAAGGCCGAACGGCAGCGAATCGGCACGAATCTCGTGACGCATGAAAAACCAGCCACTGAGATTGTCCGAGTGATGGCTCGCTTCAGTGATCCAGCCATTATGTGACGCCAGAAAGTTACTGACTTTAGCAACGATACCGACGCGGTCCGGGCAAGCAATCACTAGCCGAAAAGTGCGCATGGGGGGAAAACTCCAGAACTTCGCAAAGGTCGCCATTCTAGGGTCTGTACGAAAAGTCGTCGAGCGGCGATCAGGCAAGGCAAAAACAGGCAAGGGACGGCTGGGGTCGCACCCGACTTTAGGCCACTAAATGAGCATTATCCGCTGCGCGACCCCTTCGGGCCGTCCTTCGGACGTTCTCACTCCGTTCGTCCGAGCCTGTTTTTAACGCAGCCTGGTCGACGCGCAGACAGTTTTCGTACAGACCCTAGCGATTGCGCAGCAAAACTGCAGTATTCCTGACGCCCAGTCCGGCAGAGTACTGCCTCGCCCTGCCGACTGGAAGCACCTGAACGCGCAACAATATTCTTTTGAAAAATACGCAAGCAGGCTTATGTGAATATCTGTGACGACTCCCTGACAAGTTTTAACAGTGAGGGTAGCTTTCGCGCTGAACACTCTAATTAAATTAAGTAAATGCCGTCTTAAATGTTTACTTGATGAAACACCCTGACTATTATTGCGCCACTGTACCCTGTCATCCAGCGCCCAACATAAGGTAGTCCTCATGTCTCTGATCAACGAATACCGCGCCACCGAAGAAGCTATCAAAGAGCTGCAAGCCCGTTTGAAGAACCTGTCCCAAGACGACAAACTGCAAACCGAGCTGGAATTCGAAGGCAAACTGCGTACCCTGATGGGCGAATACTCCAAGTCCCTGCGCGACATCATCGCCCTGCTGGATCCAGAGTCCAAAGTTAAAGCGCCACGCGGCGCTGTAAAAACGACCGGCACCAAGCGTGCTCGCAAGGTTAAACAATACAAAAACCCGCACAACGGCGAAGTCATCGAAACCAAAGGTGGCAACCACAAGACGCTGAAAGAGTGGAAAGCCAAGTGGGGTGGTGACGTGGTTGAAGGCTGGGCTACCCTGCTGGGCTAAGCCGCAACCCGCTTCGCAGGTTCATTTGCGAACACCAAAAAACGCCAGCGTCCGTTGGCGTTTTTTTATGTCCCGCATTCAGGTATTTGCACAGATTGTTTCAAAGATCCAAACGTTTGCGTAATGAGTGCGCATACTCGCGCCACTCGTCCAGTACCTTCTGCTGAATCGCTGTAGCACTAAGCGACCACTCAGTCATCGCCTCATTAAAACCCTGCAAGGTATTGGGCGCCCCCCATCGCGCGTCTGACAAACGTTGCTGACAGAATAGTTTCCATCGCTCGTGCTCCTCGTCATTCAACGTGTCAGGAAAGTTACGTGCTCGATAACGAAATAATAATTCCGGCAGACGCTCATCATCGAACGGCCATTGCTCTTGCGCTAATTGCATCGGGTCCGCGGTTCTGACTTGTTCGCATAAACGCCGGTCCCGGTCGCCAATGAAGCCGTCGTATAACTGTTGTTCAGGGTCCTCACTCGGCGTGAAATCCTCGTGGGCATAAATGGCCAGAACTTTATCTCGCCATACTTCTTGTGCGTCACTTAGCCGCAGTGCTCGCGCCCCATACTGCGCCATGTCCAGTTGCAGTCGTTGCTGATCTTCGGCGCGCAACACCGACAACGGTGCCACCACCGGGCAACGGTTGATGTGAATCAGTTTGAGCGGCACCGGCATTTCGCCTTCGACCCAATCGTCACGACGGGTGTACAAACGCTGACGCAAGGTCTCGGCGTCCTGATCGAGTAGTCCCTGAGGGTCGAGATGCAGGTCGCAGACAATCAATGCATTGCGATTGCGCGGGTGCCAGGCCAATGGCAGAACCACACCGACATAGCTGCGGGCTGCCGAAAAACGCCCGGAGATATGCACCATCGGTTGCAACAGACGGATCTGATCCATGACTTTCTGCTTGCTGCGCAGTTTGAACAGCCAGTCGTAGAGTTTCGGCTGCTTGTCGCGGATCAACCGCGCCAGGGCGATCGTCGCGCGCACATCGGACAACGCATCGTGGGCCTGACCATGGTCGATGCCATTGGCGGCGGTCAGGCGTTCGAGCTTCAACGTAACGCGGCCGTCATCAATGGGCCAGACGATACCGTCCGGGCGCAACGCATACGCCGCACGCACCACATCGATCAGGTCCCAGCGACTGTTGCCGCCCTGCCACTCCCGCGCATACGGATCAAAGAAGTTCCGGTAGAGGCTGTAGCGGGTCATTTCATCGTCGAAGCGCAAGGTGTTGTAACCGGCGCCACAGGTTCCGGGGGTCGCGAGCTGTGCGTGAACCCGGGTCATGAAGTCGGCCTCACTCAGGCCTTGCTCAGCCAGACGGCCGGGGGTAATGCCGGTAATCACGCACGCCGCCGGGTGAGGCAGGATATCGTCGCTTGGCTGGCAGTAGAGATTGACCGGGTCGTCGATCTCGTTGAGGTCAACGTCGGTGCGAATGCCGGCCACTTGCAGCGGACGGTCGCAGCGCGGTGTGATGCCAGTGGTTTCGTAGTCGTACCAGAAGATGGAGGTCACGGGTTGTTCCTGAACTTGAGACGGGCGAAGTCTAGGCGCTCAAGCGCGGCGCCGACCAGCAATCTTGCTATTCAAGCATTTCTCGTTGATACCTTGTCATACATAGTGATGTCGTTAGCGCGGCGAAGGCTGATAGCATCGAAACCGTATTGAATCCCGACCAGGCCACATCACCAGGTTGATCATGCGCAAGACTTCAGCACTGCCAAGGAATGCAACGCTCCCCCCGCCACTGGACACGCGGTATCAGGTTGAAACGCCGGAAGGCATCGACCTGCCACTGCGCCCCGCCGGGTTGATGCCCCGTGTACTGGCGTTTGCCATCGACCTTGGGGTGCGCGGGCTAGTGCTGGGCCTGCTGTTTATTGCCCTGGCCTTGCTGGGGAACGTCGGCGTCGGCTTGGGCTCGGTGCTGCTGTTTCTGGTCAGTTGGTGGTACATGGTGCTGTTCGAAGTCCTCAACCAGGGCTGCTCGCCCGGTAAACAGCTGATGGGGCTGCGCGTCGTGCATGACGATGGAACGCCCGTTGGCTGGCCGGCATCGCTGATCCGCAACCTGTTGCGGTTTGTCGACATGCTGCCGTTCGGCTACAGCCTCGGGGCCATCAGCTGCCTGCAACATCCGACCTTCAAACGGCTGGGCGATATTGCGGCCGGCACACTGGTGATCTACCGCGAACAAGCGGTCACCCGACCACAGATTCCGCAGGCCCTGGCGCTGCACCCGCCCTTTGCGCTGACCCTCACTGAACAACGCGCGGTGCTGGGTTTCGCCGAGCGTCAGGTCGAACTCTCCAGCGAACGGGTCAATGAGCTCGCCGGCATCCTCGCCGAGCCGCTCCACGTCTCATCGCCCCACGCGGTCGCCGAACTCAATGGCATCGCTCGCGGTTTACTGGGGCCGGCATGAAGCAAAGCCTTTTCGAAAGTCGCCATCAGCCCGACTGGGATCAATTTGCCCAACGACTCGATTTGCTTGAGCGCGGCAAAGTCGACGCCAATGACTGCACCTCGTTCCCCATGGATTACCGACGGCTGTGCCAGCACCTCGCGCTGGCACAGGAGCGCGGCTACAGCAGTTATCTGATCGACCCCTTACAACAGCTGGTACTGCGCGGGCACCAACAACTTTACCGGCATCACAGCCGGATCGGCGCCAGGTTGTTGGCCTTTGTCCTCGCCGATTTCCCTCGACTGGTCCGTGAGCAATGGCCTTTTGTGCTGGTCTCAAGCCTGCTGTTTTTCGGCTCGCTGGTTGGCATCGGTTTGCTGGTGTACCTGTTCCCCGAACTGATCTACAGCCTGATTCCCGTCGAACAGGTTTCCGCGATGCAAAGCATGTACGACCCGGTGGCCGGTCACCTTGGGCGGGCGGCAGAACGTGCAGCCAGCGATGATTGGGTGATGTTCGGTTACTACATCATGCACAACATCGGCATCGCCTTTCAGACCTATGCCAGCGGATTACTGCTTGGCCTGGGCAGCGTGTTTTTCCTGTTCTTCAACGGTTTGATGATCGGTGCCGTCGCCGGTCACCTGACGCACATCGGCTACGGGGAAAACTTCTGGTCATTCGTCATCGCCCACGGCGCCTTCGAACTCAGCGCCATCGCCCTGGCCGGTGCGGCTGGCTTGCAGCTGGGCTGGGCGCTGATCGCCCCCGGGCGCTTGCCACGCGGTGAAGCGCTGCGCCTGGCGGCCCATAAAAGCGTATTGATGATCTGCGGCGTCATGCTGTTTCTACTGATTGCTGCGTTTATCGAGGCCTATTGGTCATCCCGTACCGGGCCTGCACCGCTGATCAAATACCTGGTGGGCGCGGCCCTTTGGGGAGTGGTGGCTATTTATCTGATTTTTGCCGGACGCACACGCCATGCACCTGAGTGACGCCAGCGTGGTCATCCGCCCTCGTACTACCTGGGAAGCCATGGACCTCGGCGTTCTGCTGAGCCAGCAACATCGTCGCCTGCTGATGACCAGTTGGGCGATCGTCACGCTGCCGGTTTTCACCCTCCTGAGCCTGTTGCTGTGGGACTCGCCCTCGATGGCCGTGCTGCTGTTCTGGTGGTTGAAACCGGCCTTCGAACGGCTGCCGCTGTACATCCTCTCCAGCGCCCTGTTCGGCGAAACCCCAACCTTGAGGCACGCCCTGCGCCAATGGCCACGCCTGCTCAAACCCCAATTGCTGGCCAGCCTGACATGGCGTCGCTTTGGCCTGAGTCGCAGTTTCATCCTGCCGGTCGTGCAGCTTGAAGAACTCAGCGGTCTGGCACGCCAGCAGCGCCTGGCCGTGCTGCAACAACGCGATGCCAGCGCCGCACGCTGGCTGACGCTGATCGGCGCGCATCTGGAGGCCGCCTTGTGGATCGGTCTGATGGTGCTGTTTTATCTCTTGCTGCCGGCGCAAATCGAACTGGACTGGGACTGGCAAACACTGATCGCCACCCCGGAGCAAGACTGGCGCTGGCTGGAACACCTGATCAATGCGCTCTACGCGCTGATCCTGATCGTCTGGGGACCGATCTATGTCGCCTGCGGTTTCAGCCTGTACCTGAACCGTCGCACCCGGCTCGAAGCCTGGGATATCGAGCTGGTGTTCCGCCGCCTGCGCCAACGCCTGAGCAGCGTCGCTGCCAGCCTGTTAATGGTCGGACTGCTGTGGTTGCCCGCAGCACCGCCACTCTGGGCCGCCGAACCCGCCGACGCCCCGGACGGCCCACGCCTGCTCCAGCAACCACTGACCAGCCAGGCTGCCAGCAACAGCATCAAGGCCATACTCGACACTCCACCGTTCAAGAATCCGCAGACCGTCACCCACTATCGTTTTGGTGAAGAACAACCCGATCAACCGGCCAATGCTGAAACACCGGGTTGGCTCAAAGCATTTTTCGCCCTGTTCGACAGCCAGCGATTCGCCAGCCTCGCGCGGGTCATCGAGGTGCTGCTATGGGCGTGCGTCATCGGCGCCATCGCGTTGCTGATCTGGCGCCACCGTGATTGGCTGCGGACCTTTGTCAGTCGCCAACCAAAACCGCGCACCACGCCTGCCCCCCCGCTGCCACAGCAACTGTTTGGCCTGGATGTCAGCCGCGAAACCCTGCCAGACGATATCGCCGCCCGTGTCGAAAGCCTCTGGTCGACCCAGCCCCGCGAAGCCCTCGGGCTGCTCTACCGGGCCTTGCTCAGCCGTTTGCTGCACGACTTCAACCTCCCGCTGAAAACCGCCGACACCGAGGGCCAGGTGCTGGAACGGGTCCAGCAGTTGCAAGCGCCAGCGCTGCAAACCTTCAGCAACACATTGACCGTGCACTGGCAGAACATGGCCTATGGGCATCGCCTGCCACCGGCGCATCTGCAACAGGAACTGTGTGACGGCTGGCGAGCGTTGTTCGGCCCGGGAGCCACGCGTTGAATCGGTGGCTGATCCCTGGCCTGCTGATCGCCGGGCTGCTCGCTGCACTGGGCGTTTATCTGTACCAGCAAGCTACGCCCTATCAGGAAGTCATCGACCACGGCCCGTCACCCGAAGCCCGAGCCAACCCGTATCTGGCGGCCGAACACTTTTTGCGTCAACAAGGGCTGAGCGTGACTCACGCCAACAGCCTGGACACCCTGCCGTTTCTGGAACCGCATCAACACAGCCTGTTACTGCTCGGCGATCGCGCCAACATGACCCCGCGCCAGGTTAATCAGGTGCTGAACTGGACGCGTGCCGGTGGACGCTTGCTGTTTGTGGCCGAAGCCTTGTGGGATGAAAAAACCGGCAAGAGTGGCGACCTGCTGCTCGACCGTGTGCAACTGCATCAATCCATGAGTAAGGACCTCAGCAACCCACCCCCCGATGCCGAGGCTGATCCTTACCCGAACCTGACCAAACTCTATCTTGAAGACGAAGACGCTCCGGCCTACGTCAGCTTCGACCCGCAGTTCCATCTTGAAGACCCGAAAAACCTTGCCCAGTCCTGGGCCAACAGCGCCTTGGCCACCCATATGATGCAACTGAGCTACGGCCTGGGTTCCATCACAGTGGTGACCGATGCCGAACTGTGGAAAACCCCGAACATCGGTCAGTACGACAATGCCTGGCTGCTCTGGTATCTGTATTCGGACACCGGCGTGACCCTGCTTTTCAATATCGATCACGACAACCTGCTGACCTTGCTGCTGCGGTATTTCCCTCAGGCGTTGGTGGCGCTCGCCGCGTTGATGGGGTTGTGGATCTGGCACGTCGGGTTACGTCAGGGGCCCTTGCAGGCACCGGCACCCAAAGCCCGTCGGCAACTTCAGGAACACTTGCGCACCAGTGCCGACTTCATGTTGCGATACAGCGGCCAGGAAAGTCTGCTGCGGGGCCTGCAACACGACGTGCTGCGCCGCGCCCGACACCGTCACCCAGGCTTCGAACACCTCGGCGTTGCCGAACAATGGCAGGTGCTCGCCCGCCTGACCGGTCAATCGACCCGCGCCATCCGCCAGGCACTCGGCCCACGGCCCAAACAGCGCTTGTCCAGCGCTGAATTCAGCCGTCAGGTCGCCCACCTGCAAACCCTCAGGAATGCCTTATGAACGAACCCATCGAGCCCGCCAGCCAGATCCACGCCACCCAACAACGCCAGCGCGCCAGCCAACTCGCGCAGGCCGTGCGCCTTGAGTTGCAGAAGGCCGTGATCGGTCAGGACGTGGTGATCGACGATGTGCTCAGCGCGCTGATTGCCGGTGGCCATGTGCTGCTCGAAGGTGTTCCGGGGTTGGGCAAGACCTTGCTGGTGCGTGCCCTCGCCCGCTGCTTCGGTGGCGAGTTTGCACGAATTCAGTTCACCCCGGACCTGATGCCCAGCGACGTCACCGGGCATGCGGTGTACGACCTGCAAACCGAGCAGTTCAAACTGCGCAAAGGCCCGCTGTTCACCCACCTGTTGCTGGCCGACGAAATCAACCGCGCACCGGCGAAAACCCAAGCCGCGCTACTCGAAGCCATGCAAGAGCGCCAGGTCACCCTTGAAGGCCGCGCCCTGCCGATTGCGCAACCGTTCATGGTGCTGGCGACGCAAAACCCCATCGAACAGGAAGGCACTTACCCCTTGCCCGAAGCGGAGCTCGACCGTTTCATGCTCAAGGTGCGCATGGATTACCCCGACGCTGCTCAGGAGCTGAACATGGTCCGGCAGGTCAGCCGCTCGACCCGCGCCGACATGCTCGATGTGCAACCGCTGCGCACCGTCCTGCAAGCCAAGGATGTACAGGCCTTGCAACGAATCGCCAGCGACCTGCCGCTGGACGAACAGGTGCTGGACTACGCCGTACGCCTGGCCCGCACCACCCGCAGCTGGCCGGGTCTGACGCTCGGCGCCGGCCCGCGAGCCAGCATCGCGCTGGTGCGGGTAGCGCGAGCACGGGCGCTGCTGCGCGGTGGCGAGTTCGTGATTCCGGATGACATCAAAGGCTGCGCGCTGGCGGTACTGCGTCATCGCGTGCGGATCGCCCCGGAGCTGGACATCGAAGGGCTGGAAGTCGATCAAGTGCTCAAGCAACTGCTTGATCAGGTTCCGGCACCCAGAATATGAATTTCTCCACCCCAATGAGATCCGTAGCAGCTGGCGTAGCCTGCGTTCGAGTGCGTAGCGCTCGCAAACGGGTAGTACGCGATCTATATGAAAGAACGAAACCTACAAACCTGCGAGCGCTACGCACTCGAACGCAGCCTTCGGCAGCTGCTACAGGGATAGGGCGTCCGCAAAGTTGTACCTTCAGGAGATCCCTGAATCGATGAAACCCACCCGTCTGCTGTTGATCTGGCTCGCCGCCCTGCTGGGCCTGAGTATCGCGCTCGGCGCTTGCAGAGCCTTGGGTTTCAGCGTTGCGCCGAGCCTGTTGTCGATCAACTGGGGTTTGCTGCTGGCGTTGTTACTGTTGGCGCTACTCGATGCCGCCCGGCTGATGCGCCTGCCGTCGCCCGTCGTACAACGTCAGATGCCTGGCAGCCTCGCGCTCGGACGCTGGGGTGAGGTCAGTGTCAGCATTCAACACGACTATCCGCAACCACTGAACGTGCAGCTGTTCGACCATGTCCCCGACGGTCTGAGCTTCGAACACCTGCCGCAATCGGTCGAACTGCAACCCGGCCAACTCAGCCAGCTCAGCTACCGTTTGCGCCCTCTGCGGCGCGGCCATTTCAGCTTTGCTCGCTGCGAAATCAACCTGCCCAGCCCCTTCGGTTTATGGTCCGCCCGACGCTACCTGAACGTCACCGACAGCACCCGCGTCTACCCGGATTTCGCCCGCCTGTACGGCGCGCAGTTGCTGGCCGTCGACAACTGGCTCAGCCAGCTTGGCGTCCGCCAGCGGCAACGTCGCGGGTTGGGTCTGGAGTTTCATCAACTGCGGGAATTCCGCGAAGGCGACAGCCTGCGCCAGATCGACTGGAAAGCCACCGCCCGCCAACGCACACCGATTGCCCGGGAGTACCAGGACGAGCGCGACCAGCAGATCATCTTCCTGCTCGATTGCGGCCGACGCATGCGCAGCCAGGACGGTGAACTGGCGCATTTCGACCATGCGCTCAACGCCTGCCTGCTGCTCAGCTACGTGGCGTTACGTCAGGGCGATGCCGTGGGCCTCTGCACGTTCGCGGGCGAGCAACAGCGCTACCTCGCGCCGGTCAAAGGCACTGGCCAGCTCAATGTTTTACTCAACGCCGTCTACGACCTGGAGAGCAGCCAACGCCCGGCCGATTACCAGGCCGCCGCCAGCCAATTGCTGGCCCGGCAAAAACGTCGGGCGCTGGTGGTGCTGTTGACCAACCTGCGGGATGAAGACGACGAAGAATTGTTGAGTGCGGTCAAACGCATCGGTAAACAGCATCGCGTACTGGTCGCCAGTTTGCGCGAAGAGGTGCTCGACACGGTGCGACAAACGCCCGTGCAAACCCCGGACGAAGCCCTCGTCTATTGCGGCACGGTGGACTACTTGAACGCCCGGTCCGAACTCCACGAGCGGTTGAGTGCTCATGCAGTACCGGTGCTGGATACGCGGCCCAGCGAACTGGGTGCGGAGCTGGTGACACGGTATCTGAGCTGGAAAAAAGCCGGGGCGCTTTAACTGGGCACCAACCAACAGGGTTCAACGATCTTTTGCGGGAAAGGCTTACGCCGAAGTCGGCACCGGATAAAAGCTGAAGTACTGGTGCAAGGCACTCACCAGTTGCCCGTATTCAGGCGGTGCGCGTTGCACCTCGAAACCGGCGTCGTAGTGGTGGGGGGTGGCGTCTTCATGGCACCACAGGCAACAGGCGCGCAGGTCGATGACTTGCAAAACACCCTCGCTGGCAGGGATTTTCAGGCGCAGATCAAACGCTGCGCCGACCATCATCGGCAACGGGCATATGAGCATCAGGCCATCGTCCGAGGCATTACCGATAAAGCCGACAGGCTTGTCGGTGATGCTGTTGAACACTCTCAGAAAATACGGCAGTTGATGCCGCTCGATTCGGCGGTCAGTGAACAGGCTGTTTATCACAATGGAAAGCCCCTTGAGCAGGGTCGTACTCATACTTCGGAACGTGCTAATCGAAGATTAGCTCAAGGCTGGCACACGCACCCCAAAAGATCGCAGCCTGCGGCAGCTCCTACGCCGAGTAGTCGAAGCCGTACGCAAATCCGCAGGAGCTGCCGCAGGCTGCGATCTTTTGGGGTTTTGGCATTTACAAAGGGGCGGGAATGGCTTTGGCGCTGCTACGCGGTGGGTACCAACCCAGTGACTGCAAGGTTTCCAGGCGCGCGCGGGCACGGTACGCGTACTCGTTGTTCGGGTACTGGGCGATGATGAATTGGTAAGTCTGGGCTGCGTCGACGTAGAGCTTCTGCCGTTCCAGGCACTGGCCGCGCAGCATCGACACTTCCGGTTGTATGTAGGGGCGTGCCCGACTGTCGCGGTCGACCTGGGACAATTCGAGCATCGCGTCCTCGCACCTGCCGCGGTCATAGGCGCGGTAGGCGTTGTTCAAATGATGGTCCATCGACCAACGGGTGCAGCCCGTGGCGCTGAGGGCAAGGGCGGCAATGAGCACGAATCGCATGGGGGTTCTCCTGTCTTGAGCTCTGTATCGACCCGTTGGTGAAAATCTTCAGGAGGCTTCGAATCAAAGTTGTACCGTTCAATAAAGAAGCTAATAACAAAAAAACGAATAATAGGTAGTGCAAACGAACAATGACTACAGCCGCAGAGCATAGTAGCCTCACTCAGCGCTTGAACTCAGGAGTCTCTGCATGTCCGTTCGTCGTACCAAAATCGTCGCTACCCTTGGCCCGGCCAGTAACTCGCCGGAAGTTCTCGAACAGTTGATTCTGGCTGGCCTGGACGTCGCCCGCTTGAACTTCTCCCACGGCACCCCCGACGAGCACAAGGCTCGCGCCAAGCTGGTGCGCGAGCTCGCCGCCAAGCACGGCCGCTTCGTCGCCCTGCTGGGTGACCTGCAAGGCCCGAAAATTCGTATCGCCAAGTTTGCCAACAAGCGCATCGAGCTGAAGATCGGTGATCAATTCACCTTCTCCACCAGCCATCCGCTGACCGAAGGCAACCAGCAAGTGGTCGGTATCGACTACCCGGACCTGGTCAAGGATTGCGGCGTGGGCGACGAGCTGCTGCTCGACGACGGCCGCGTGGTGATGCGCGTGGATACCGCCACCGCGACCGAACTGCATTGCACCGTGACCATCGGCGGCCCGCTGTCGGACCACAAAGGCATCAACCGTCGCGGTGGTGGCCTGACTGCCCCGGCCCTGACAGAAAAAGACAAGGCCGACATCAAGCTCGCCGCCGAAATGGAAGTCGACTACCTCGCGGTGTCCTTCCCGCGTGACGCCGCCGACATGGAATACGCCCGCCAACTGCGCGACGAGGCCGGCGGTACTGCCTGGCTGGTGGCGAAAATCGAGCGAGCTGAAGCCGTCGCCGACGACGAAACCCTCGACGGCCTGATCAAAGCTTCAGACGCCGTGATGGTCGCTCGTGGTGACCTGGGCGTGGAAATCGGCGACGCCGAGCTGGTGGGTATTCAGAAGAAGATCATCCTGCACGCGCGCCGCCACAACAAAGCGGTGATCGTCGCGACCCAGATGATGGAGTCGATGATCCAGAACCCGATGCCGACCCGCGCTGAAGTGTCCGACGTGGCCAACGCCGTGCTCGACTACACCGACGCCGTGATGCTCTCGGCTGAAAGCGCCGCCGGCCAATACCCGCTCGAAGCGGTCGAGGCCATGGCGCGGATTTGCATCGGCGCTGAAAAGCACCCGACCAGCAAAACCTCCAGCCACCGCATCGGTAAAGTGTTCGAAAGCTGCGACCAGAGCATCGCCCTGGCCGCCATGTACACGGCCAACCACTTCCCGGGCGTGAAGGCGATCATTGCCTTGACCGAAAGTGGCTACACGCCGTTGATCATGTCGCGCATTCGTTCTTCGGTGCCGATCTACGCGTTCTCCCCGCACCGCGAAACCCAGGCCCGCGCGGCCATGTTCCGTGGCGTCTACACCGTACCGTTCGACCCGGCATCGTTGCCGCCTGAGCAAGTCAGCCAGGCCGCAATCGACGAGTTGCTCAAACGCGGCGTAGTCGAGAAAGGCGACTGGGTCATCCTCACCAAGGGCGACAGCTACCACACCATCGGCGGCACCAACGGCATGAAGATCCTGCACGTTGGCGACAAGATGGTCTGAGTCACGGACGGCTGAATCGCAAAAGCCCCGGCATGTGAATGCCGGGGCTTTTTCGTTTGCGGCGCAATGATCGTTCCACCGCTTGGGAACGATCTAAAGCCCAAGTATCTACATAACGTTGAAATACAGTGCAGCCCCCCGTAGCAGCTGTCGAGCCTGCGAGGCGGCGTTCGGCTGCGAAGCAGCCGTAAAATCAGGCAACGCGTTCTTTCAGTAAAACCGCGCATGCAGGATTTACGAGGACTTCGTCCTCGAACGCCGCCTCGCAGGCTCGGCAGCTGCTACGGGCGGGCCTGCAACCTTCAGGTTCTGTTGATAAACCCCGACAACGCCGCAATCGCTTCCGGCGAACGCAGCCGTTGAACAAACAGGTTGCCCTCCTCCTCGATCACTGTGCGCAGTTGCTCCCGATCCGGGGCTTTCATCAGCTGTTTGCTGATACGCACCGCTTCGGGCGCCAGTGTTTCGAAGCGCAGCGCCATCTCCCGCGCTTTGGCCAATGCGGCTTCGCCATTGGACAACGCCGCAGTGGCGATGCCCCATTCGGCGGCCTGTTCACCACTGAACCCCTCGCCGAGCAGCAACAATTCTGCCGCTTTGGCCTGCCCGAGCAAGCGCGGCAGGATCAGGCTCGAACCAAACTCCGGGCACAGCCCGAGGTTGACGAAGGGCATGCGCAACTTCGCGTCGGCGCTGATGTACACCAGATCGCAATGCAACAGCAGGGTCGTGCCAATGCCCACGGCAGCACCGGCCACGGCGGCGATCACCGGCTTGCGGCATTCCAGCAGGCTGCGCATGAACTGGAACACCGGGCTGGCGAGGTCGCTCGGCGGCTCTTCGAGGAAGTCGGCGATGTCGTTGCCAGCGGTGAAGCATTGGCTACTGCCGGTGATCAATATGGCGTTGATCTCGGGGTTGGCGTCGGCCTGTTGCAGGGCGTCCGCCAACTGACTGTACATGGCGCGGGTGAGGGCGTTTTTCTTGTCCGGGCGGTTCAGGCGCAAGGTCAGCAGCCCGCACTCACGTTCCAGCAGGATGGCGTTCGTCATGGTGAGTCTCGTGAAAGTGATTTCGCGTTCAACCACGCGGCACGAAGACATCGGCCAATAGTTGATTGCGCGGCAGCCCCGCCAGGTACAGGCGCCGGGCGAAGGCATCGACACTGTCAGGGTGCCCGCAGAGTAAAGCCAGGGTTTGCCGGGAAACAAGGCGCAATTGCGCCAAAGCCGCTGTCAGCTCAGCCGCCGTCAGCAATTCGATACTCAGGTTGGGACGGTGTGCCGCCAGCGCCGCCAAGGGTTTGGCCAGGTAATGCTCGCTGGCATCATGGGCCAGGTGAATCACCCGGATAGGGCCTTGATGATCCTGGCGCAACGCTTCGCGCAATACGCCGAACAACGGCGCCAATCCGGTGCCGGCCGCCAGCAGCCACAGCGGTTGGGTTTGCCAGTCGGGGTCGTAATGCAGTGCACCGCCGCGCAACTCGCCCAGACGGATCGGGTCGCCGATCTTCAGCAACCGTGCCGCATCGCTGAATTCGCCCGGCAAGCGACAGTCGAGGTGAAACTCCAGAAAACGATCTTCCTGCGGCAGACTGGCCAGCGAATACGGCCGCGCCACGCTCCCGGCCCACAGCACCAGATGCTGACCGGCCTGATAGCGCAAGGGTCGCTCAGGCTGCAATCGCAGGCGCAACACACTGGCACTTAACCAGTCGGCGGCTTCGACAGTGGCCGGCAAGCCGTCGCGCAGCGGATCGAACACCGCCACGTGCAGGTCATCGACGACCTCGCACTGACAGGCCAGCCGCCAACCTTGCTGACGCTGCTCGGCGCTCAGCGCATCGGGGCGCCGGTCGCTCACCTCACCTTTGATGCACTGCACCAGGCACGCATGACAACTGCCGGCGCGGCAACTGTAAGGCACGTGCATACCGTTCTGGTTCAAGGCATCGAGCAGATTGCTGCCCGCCGCCACCGACCACTGGCGCTCGCCAACACGTAACTCAGGCATCGACGTTTTCCCAGGCCGCAGCGCAGCGATTGCGACCGCCACGCTTGGCGCGGTAAAGCGCCTGATCGGCACGCTGCAAGGCGTCATCCAGAGGGTCGCCCGGTTCAAGCAAGGTCATGCCGGCGGACAGGCTCAGGTCCTGCACGTGCAGACCGATCAGTTCGACCTCGGTAAAGGCGATGCGCAGCCGCTCGCAGCAGGAGGTCAGGCGCTCGGGATCACAATCGGGTAGCAACAACACAAATTCCTCGCCGCCATAACGCGCCAGTACATCATCTTCGCGCAGGCAGGCCGTGGCGACGGCGGCGAACGCCTGCAACACTTGATCGCCAGCCGCATGGCCATGCCTGTCGTTGATGCGTTTGAAATGGTCGAGGTCAATCAGTGCCAGACCATGCACCGCGCCCTCTTCCATGCTGTGCAGTTCGCGCGAGGCCAGGCGTATAAAATGCCGACGGTTGAACAGCCCGGTGAGTTCGTCGGTGGCCGCCAGGTCTTCGAGTTGGCGCATCATCCCGCGCAAGGTGTCTTGATGCGCCTGCAAGGCAAACCGCCGCTTGCGCATGCGATTGCGTGAGGTCTGAACGTAGCTGGCGTACAGCGTCAGCCAGACCAGCACGATGAACAACACGCAGACTTGCAGCGCCGCCAGGGTCGGGTCGGCCAGTTCGAGGTGATAGCCTTCCCAGAGGTTAAGGCCCGCAAAGCTGATAAAAACCAATACCGCGCATCGGACGAATGCCCGACGCGGCAAATGGAACAGGCCGAATAACAGAATCAATAGGTAAAACACCAGAAAGGCGCCACGGGCCGAGTCCAGATGAGCCATCAGCCAGGTCTGCCAGCCAAGCCCCAGGAGCACCTGAACCTCAGTCAGGCTGGGGTCGGAGAAGCGCTGATTGCGCCCGCTGAAAAACACCGCGAACAACACCGACTGGCTGAGCATCACCAGCACCGTGCCGATCACCGCACTGCGCACCGGCCCTTGATAGTGACCACTGAGAATCGCCAGCCACAGCAGCAATAACGCCAGCGCATACGTACCCGTCGCCAGAATAAAGCGCTTGAGCAACAGACTCTGGAGAGCGTTATGGGTCAATCGTTGACTCACCGTGCGAAGGGGGCTGATAAGAGCGTCCTACCCTAAAGGCCAGATGTCACTTTAGTGTTGCGTCCCAAAAATGACCATTCAATTTTTGAGGCCTCTGGCAGCCGTCGACTACCACCCCGTAGGAGCTGCCGAAGGCTGCGATCTTTTGATCTTTGATTCGCGCGCGGCGAACGAAAAGATCGCAGCCTGCGGCAGCTCCTACGCGAGTGTGGCAGGAGGAACATAGAAGCAAGTATGGCAAGAGAGACAGGCGACCTTCGTTTGATCGCCAACGGATGTGCCGAAACCCGAGGCGCGGTATACTGCCGCGCCTTTTTAGCGTCGCGCCAGCAACCCCGGCGTGCCTTGTAAAGGTGTTTGCAGCCGACCGATGCACCCCAACTGCAAGCACCTTATTGAATGTTCCCGTCTTTTAGAGGAGCGCGACTCATGACCGTGATCAAGCAAGACGACCTGATTCAGAGCGTTGCTGACGCCCTGCAGTTCATTTCCTACTACCACCCCGTGGATTTCATCCAGGCGATGCACGAGGCCTACCTGCGTGAAGAATCGCCGGCAGCCCGCGATTCGATCGCGCAGATCCTGATCAACTCGCGCATGTGTGCCACCGGCCACCGCCCAATCTGCCAGGACACCGGCATCGTCACCGTGTTTGTCCGTGTGGGTATGGACGTGCGCTGGGATGGCGCGACCATGGGACTGGACGACATGATCAACGAAGGCGTGCGTCGCGCCTACAACCTGCCGGAAAACGTCCTGCGTGCTTCGATCCTCGCCGACCCGGCAGGCGCTCGCAAAAACACCAAGGACAACACCCCGGCGGTGATCCACTACTCGATCGTTCCGGGTAACACCGTGGAAGTCGACGTGGCCGCCAAGGGCGGCGGCTCCGAGAACAAATCGAAAATGGCCATGCTCAACCCGTCCGACTCGATCGTTGACTGGGTGCTCAAGACCGTTCCGACCATGGGCGCTGGCTGGTGCCCTCCGGGCATGCTCGGCATCGGCATCGGCGGCACCGCCGAGAAAGCCGCAGTCATGGCCAAGGAAGTGTTGATGGAATCCATCGACATTCACGAGCTGAAAAAGC
This sequence comes from Pseudomonas frederiksbergensis, assembly GCF_001874645.1. NCBI lineage: Bacteria > Pseudomonadati > Pseudomonadota > Gammaproteobacteria > Pseudomonadales > Pseudomonadaceae > Pseudomonas > Pseudomonas frederiksbergensis. The sequence goes on along the minus strand of NZ_CP017886.1, from coordinate 4,190,098 downwards.
GCGGCCCGTCCAACCGTATCGAAGAGATGCGCCTGGAGCTGTTCGAGAAGGTCAACCAGCTGGGCATCGGCGCTCAGGGCCTGGGTGGCCTGACCACCGTGCTCGACGTGAAGATCATGGATTACCCGACCCACGCCGCTTCGTTGCCGGTGTGCATGATCCCCAACTGCGCCGCCACCCGTCACGCGCACTTCGTGCTCGACGGCACCGGCCCGGCCTCGCTGGAAGCGCCACCGCTGGACGCCTACCCGGAAATCGTCTGGGAAGCCGGCCCGTCGGCCCGTCGCGTCAACCTCGACACCCTCACGCCGGAAGAAGTGCAGAGCTGGAAGCCGGGCGAAACCGTCCTGCTCAACGGCAAAATGCTCACCGGTCGCGACGCTGCGCACAAGCGCATGGTCGAGATGCTGAACAAAGGTGAAACCCTGCCGGTAGACCTCAAGGGCCGCTTCATCTACTACGTCGGCCCGGTTGATCCGGTGCGTGAAGAAGTGGTTGGCCCGGCTGGCCCGACCACGGCCACGCGGATGGACAAGTTCACCCGTCAGATCCTCGAGCAAACCGGCCTGTTGGGCATGATCGGTAAATCCGAACGCGGCCCGACCGCGATCGAAGCGATCAAGGACCACAAAGCCGTTTACTTGATGGCAGTGGGCGGCGCGGCTTACCTGGTGGCGCAAGCGATCAAGAAGTCCCGCGTGGTGGCTTTCGCCGAACTGGGCATGGAAGCAATCTACGAGTTCGATGTCAAAGACATGCCCGTGACTGTTGCGGTCGACAGCAAGGGCGAGTCGGTGCACATCACGGGACCTGCCATCTGGCAGAAGAAAATCAGTGAAAGCCTGGCGGTAGAAGTGCAGTAAGCATTTAGCCGTTGGAAAAGAAAGCCGCACTGTTTGCAAAAACAGTGCGGCTTTTTTTGTTTTCCATTCGCGCTGGCCGACGGTGTCTTTGGTGAAGTACTCCTGCATCACTGCATGCTATGGTGCGCGCCCGTATTGCTGACTGTTTCTTACGCCATGCTTGCGATTCCCCGGCCATTACGCCTGACGCTGTACATCCTGCTGATCCTCGCCGGCGCTGCGTTGGCGGCCGGCCTTGCCATGCGCCACGCCGAACGCCAGGCCCAGGTCGACGATGCCGCCCGCGCCAATCAGCAACTGGTGCTGTATGCCAACTCCCTGCACACCCTGATCGAACGCTACCGCACCCTGCCCGCCGTGCTGGCGCTGGATCCGGAGTTGCGCGCCGCACTCGATGGCCCGGTGAGTGCTGATCAACAGGATGCCCTTAACCGTAAATTGGAGAGGATCAACGGCGCCGCCCAGTCGTCTACCCTGGAACTGCTGGATCACACCGGCCTGGCCGTCGCCGCCAGCAATTGGCGCTTGCCCAGCAGTTATGTGGGCCACAACTATGGCTTTCGCCCCTATTTCAGCCAGACCCGCAGCCAGGGTGCCGGGCGTTTTTACGCGGTGGGCGTGACCAGCGGGATTCCGGGTTATTTTCTGTCGAGTGCGGTGACGGCTGACAATGGCGAGTTTCTCGGCGCCATGGTGGTGAAACTCGAGTTTCCGGAGCTGGAACGCGAATGGCGTCAGGGCAGCGACACCCTGCTGGTCAGCGATTCGCGGGGCATTGTGTTTATCGCCAATCAACCGGGGTGGCGCTATCGGCTGCTGGGTGCGCTGTCGGAGACTGATCGCGCCGAGCTCAAAGCCACTCGCCAATACGACAAGCAACCGCTGACCCCGCTCGACCATCAACCGATTCGGCATTTTGACGGGAACAGTTATCTGGCCCACGTCGACGGCCCCGACGGTGCGGCCGATTATCTCTGGGAATCGCTGCCCTTGAGCGCCGAAGGCTGGACCTTGCACCTGTTGCGGCGCCCGCAGGTGGCCTTCGAAGATTTGCGTAACGCCGGGCTAGCGGCCGCCGGGGTGTGGCTGACGCTGGTGTTTTTGCTCCTGTTTCTGAGTCAGCGTTGGCGTCTGGCCAAATTGCGTCAGCGCAGCCGCGAAGAGCTTGAACGTTTGGTCGAAGAGCGTACCCGCGACCTGCGCACCGCTCAGGACGGTCTGGTGCAGTCGGCCAAACTCGCAGCGCTGGGGCAAATGTCGGCGGCCCTGGCCCATGAAATCAACCAGCCACTCACTGCCCAGCGCATGCAGCTCGCAACCTTGCGCCTGTTGCTTGATCACGGCCGGGTCGACGACGCGTATAAAGCACTGAGACCGGTGGATGAGATGCTGACGCGCATGGCCGCCCTCACCGGTCATCTCAAGACGTTCGCGCGCAAAAGCCCCAGCGGTTTGCGCGAGCGTCTGGACCTGGCGGCGGTGGTCGATCAATCCCTGCAATTGCTCGACGCTCGGCTGCGCGATGAACAGATCGACTGTGTGTTGCACCTGAGTCGCCCGGCCTGGGTTCGCGGCGATGCGATTCGCCTGGAACAGGTGCTGATCAACCTGCTGCGCAACGCCCTCGATGCGATGCGTGACAAACCGCTCAAACGCCTGGCGATCCGCCTTGAAGCCGATGAGCAGTTGTGGCGCCTGACGGTCGCCGACAGCGGCGGCGGTATTGCGCCACAGGACCTGCCAAATGTCTTCGATCCGTTCTTCACCACCAAACCGGTGGGTGATGGTCTGGGCCTTGGGCTGGCCGTATCGTTCGCCATCGTGCATGAGCTCGGCGGTCGTCTTAACGCCGATAACCAGGGCGACGGCGCCGTCTTCACCCTCACCTTGCCCATCGATCTGGAGGCACACATTCAATGTTGAACTCAGTGATCGTGGTCGACGATGAAAGCAGTATTCGCGATGCCGTCGAACAGTGGCTGAGCCTCTCGGGGTTCGCCGTGCAACTGTTCAGCCGCGCCGATGAATGCCTGGCACAGCTGCCGGCGAACTTTCCCGGGGTGATCCTCAGCGATGTGCGCATACCTGGCATGACCGGCCTGGAACTCCTGGCCCGGTTGCAACAGCTGGATGCCGATTTGCCGGTGATCCTGCTGACCGGTCACGGCGATGTGCCGATGGCGGTTGAAGCCATGCGCGATGGCGCCTACGACTTCCTCGAAAAGCCCTTCAGCCCCGAAACCTTGCTCAGCAGCCTGCGCCGGGCGCTGGACAAGCGTCGGCTGGTGCTGGAAAACCGCGCTTTGCACGAGCAGGCCGATAACCGCAGCAAACTCGACGCCAGCTTGCTCGGCGTCTCCCGTGGTTTGCAAACCCTGCGCCGCCAAGTGCTGGACCTCGCGGCGCTGCCGGTGAACGTGCTGATTCGCGGCGAAACCGGCAGCGGCAAAGAGTTAGTCGCCCGTTGCCTGCATGATTTTGGCCCCCGCGCCGACAAGCCGTTCGTGGCGCTGAACTGTGCGGCGATCCCCGAGCAGTTGTTCGAAGCCGAGTTGTTCGGCCATGAAAGCGGCGCCTTCACCGGCGCTCAGGGCAAACGTATCGGCAAGCTTGAATACGCCGATGGCGGCACCTTGTTCCTCGATGAAATCGAAAGCATGCCACTGGCTCAGCAGGTCAAATTGCTGCGGGTGTTGCAGGAGCAAAAGCTCGAACGACTGGGCTCCAACCAGAGTATTCACGTGGACCTGCGGATCATTGCCGCGACCAAACCCGACCTGCTGGATGAAGCCCGCGCCGGGCGTTTTCGCGAAGACCTGGCGTATCGGCTGAACGTCGCGGAGTTGCGCCTGCCGCCGTTGCGCGAACGGCGTGAGGACATTCCGTTGCTGTTCGAGCACTTCGCTCAAGCCGCCGCGCAAAGGCTGGGACGCAGCTTCCCCCCCCTGAGTGGCCCGCAGTTGAGTCGGTTGCTGAGCCACGACTGGCCAGGCAACGTGCGCGAACTGGCGAACGTCGCCGAGCGCCAGGTGCTGGGCCTGGGTGAGCCGGAACCGGTCGGTATCGAACCCGGCCAGTCCCTCGCCGCCCAGCAGGAAGCCTTCGAAGCACAGTGCCTGCGAGCCGCACTGACCCGGCATAAGGGCGATATCAAAGCCGTGCTGGAAGAACTGCAACTGCCGCGCCGGACCTTCAATGAAAAGATGCAGCGGCATGGGTTGAGTCGAGAGATGTTCCTGTAATCGATCGTCAAGATCAAAAGATCGCAGCCTGCGGCAGCTCCTACGGGGTGTACGCGGATCCACTGTAGGAGCTGCCGAAGGCTGCGATCTTTTCGGCGGTTTTCCGCTTACCCACCCCTGACCGATAAGCGGATTTCCGCTCACTCATTCCCGCAACCCCCTCTAAACCGGCCCTATCCCAACTGGCACAGCTCCTGCTATAGCCCTCGCAGGCTGCGTTTACGCGCGCTCCACAAAAACAATTAAATGAAGGATCCGTCATGGATAACTCACAAACCCTGCCTCTTGGGTCGGCCGCTGTGCCTGCCAAAGAAAAAACCACTGCCAGCCGCATCAAATCGATCTTCAGCGGCTCTGTCGGCAACATGGTCGAGTGGTACGACTGGTACGTCTACGCCGCCTTCTCGCTGTACTTCGCCAAAGCCTTTTTCCCCAAAGGCGACACCACCGCCCAACTGTTGAACACCGCTGCGATTTTCGCCGTGGGCTTCCTGATGCGCCCGATCGGTGGCTGGCTGATGGGCCTGTACGCCGACCGCGCCGGGCGTAAAGCTGCGTTGATGGCTTCGGTGTATCTGATGTGTTTCGGCTCGCTGATCATCGCGTTGAGCCCGGGTTATGAAACCATCGGCGTCGGCGCACCGATCCTGCTGGTGTTCGCCCGTTTGCTGCAAGGCCTGTCGGTCGGTGGCGAGTACGGCACCTCGGCAACCTATTTGAGCGAGATGGCGACCAAGGAACGTCGCGGCTTCTTCTCCAGCTTCCAGTACGTGACACTGATCTCCGGCCAGCTCATCGCCCTGGGCGTGCTGATCGTGCTGCAACAAACCCTGACCACCGAACAACTGTACGATTGGGGCTGGCGTATTCCGTTTGCCATCGGTGCCTTGTGCGCGGTCGTGGCGCTGTACCTGCGTCGCGGAATGGAAGAAACCGAGTCGTTCACCAAGAAAGAAAAGTCCAAAGAAAGTGCCATGCGCACCCTGCTGCGTCATCCCAAGGAACTGATGACCGTGGTCGGCCTGACCATGGGCGGCACTTTGGCCTTCTACACCTACACCACCTACATGCAGAAGTACCTGGTGAACACCGTCGGTATGAGCATTTCCGACTCCACCACCATTTCGGCGGCCACGCTGTTCCTGTTCATGTGCCTGCAACCGGTTATTGGCGGCTTGTCGGATAAAGTCGGGCGGCGACCGATCCTGATTGCCTTTGGCATTCTGGGCACCCTGTTCACTGTGCCGATCCTCACCACACTGCACACCATCCAGACCTGGTGGGGCGCGTTCTTCCTGATCATGGCGGCACTGATCATCGTCAGCGGCTACACCTCGATCAACGCGGTGGTCAAAGCCGAACTGTTCCCCACCGAAATCCGCGCCCTGGGCGTCGGCCTGCCGTATGCGCTGACCGTGTCGATCTTCGGCGGTACGGCTGAATACATTGCCCTGTGGTTCAAGAGCATTGGCATGGAAACCGGTTACTACTGGTATGTCACCGCCTGCATCGCGGTGTCGTTGCTGGTGTACGTGACCATGAAAGACACCCGCAAACACTCGCGGATCGAGACTGACTAACAGGCAAAAAATACGCGCAAGGGTGCAAGGCCCTTGCGCGTTGTGTTTCAGACAGACCGTCAAGATCGCAGCCTCCGGCAGCTCCTACAAAAGATCGGCATACATCCCGTAGGAGCTGCCGCAGGCTGCGATCTTCTTGGGCACACCAAAACTCAAGACAACTCGGCAGCCCCCACCAATACCCAGACGGTCCTGCTTCGGGGGTTCAGCTCGATTAATGATCCGTTAATTCCCAGCCGACATTCTGCTGCCATCTGAATCCATACCGACGTCTCGCACGTATACAGAATGCAGGCTTCCAAGCAGCGTCTGAAAACAGTCTGCGATGGAACAAACATCGATAAATCAGATTGATTTAAGCATTTATTTGCGCTTTTTAATCAAATTTACATGCGTAGTATGAACGCCATACCCAACGCACAACACGCAAACGAACCTGGAGTACACATCATGAAAACCCAACTGATCCTCGCTCTGACCCTCTCCGTACTGGCTGCCAACACCTTCGCCGCCGACGGTTATGACCGCACCGGTTCTGCCGCTTTCACCACTGAAAGTTCTGCCGCGGTAGCTGCCGATGGTTACGACCACACGGGCTCCGCGTCTTTCGCCGCCGATGGCTTCGATCGCACTGGCTCGGCCAAAGTCGCTGCTGACGGCTTCGATCGCACTGGCTCGGCCAAAGTCGCGTCTGATGGTTTTGATCACACCGGTACTGCTGGCGCTGTCGCCGCCGATGGTTTTGACCGCACCGGTACTGCCGCCGCTATCAGCTAACACCTCGGGCAGACTTCACAGCCCGGCTTCGGTCGGGCTTAGTTGTTTCTGGCACCGCGCAAAACCGACGTTCCGAAAGTGGCATTCACCGTCAATGACTTGCACTATGGCAACCTTCCCCCTTACGTCTGCGCAAGAGTCCGCCATGTCTGATGATATTCACTACTACGAACCCGCCCGGGGCCATGGCCTGCCCCACGACCCGTTCAACGCCATTGTCGGCCCGCGGCCTATCGGCTGGATTTCCTCACAGGATGCCGAAGGTCGGCTGAACCTCGCGCCGTACAGTTTTTTCAACGCATTCAACTACATTCCGCCGATCATCGGGTTCTCAAGCGTCGGCCGTAAAGACAGCCTGAACAACATCGAGCAGACCGGCGAATTCGCCTGGAACCTGGCCACCCGCCCGCTGGCCGAGCAGATGAACCAGAGTTGCGCGATGGTCCCGGCCGACGTCAACGAATTCGAACTGGCCGGACTGACGCCGGCAGCATCGAAAATCATTCAGGTGCCGCGGGTCGCCGAAAGCCCGGTGTCCTTCGAATGCAAGGTCACGCAGATCATTCAGTTGCAACGCGCAGACAAGGAAGTGGTGCCGAGCTGGCTGATCCTCGGCGAAGTGGTCGCCGTGCATATTGCCAAATGGCTGCTCAAGGATGGGGTGTACGACACCGCCGCGGCAGAACCGATTCTGCGCGGCGGCGGGCCGGCGGATTATTTCCAGTTGGGACCTGAGGCCTTGTTCAAGATGTTCCGACCGGGGGCGACCAAGGCCTGAGCCAGATCGTTACCAGACCAGCTCGCCGTCTTCAGCGACGTCGGTCAACTGCTCAAGCGTCTGCTCGGCAGCTTGATCGGCTTCAAAGGCAGTCTTGAATTTCTGCTCATCGAGGATTTTGTGAAAGCGCGGGGCGCCTGAGCCACCCAGGGCTTTGACGGCGATGGCGGCGCTGTAGCCTCCCTCACCCGGTACTACGGCGGAAACGGCTTCAAACTGTGCAAACTCTTTACGTGCCATGTCGCGGATCCTGGCCAATGGAAAGTCGGCCATTCTAAACCGTCAGCTGGCCAACTGGTGCAACGGTGCTGCGTTGAACTGCGGATATTCGCCGCGAGCCTGAGCCGCCGAGACTTCGCAGAAGGTGTGAAAATCCAGGCTGTTGACCACCAATTCCTGCACCAGCTCGGCAAATACCTGCATGGCCGGGGTGCTGAAGTAGGCCGTCATGGCGTGTTGGTCGACCCAAAAACCAGACACCAGCCACAGTTCGGGATCGCACAACGAATGCTGCAAGGCAAAGTGCAGGCAACCGCTGGCCTGACGCGACGGTTCGATCAGGCCGCTCAAACGCGCGCCCAACTCCATCGAGCGGCCAGCGCGGGCGCGGACAAAAGCCATATGGCTGACAGGGATCTGCGTGGACATGTTCGACTCTCCCAAAGTGAAAGCAATCGGCAGCCTTGAGAGAGGCTGCGACAGGAACAGAGATTAAGCGACGGGCGTTAGGCCCGTTAGTCGATTCCTGCCGGCTTATTGCACAATCCTGCACCCGCACCTGACGGTCGCCAAACCAGCGCAAGGCCAGCTCCGGAAATGTGACAAAGGTATTTCAAGCAAGTTTTCTCGCGTTATGTTCGTGATCTCTATGCTGAATGCACCAGCGCAGCAGAATCAGGCAAGTTTTGCGCAGGATTTGCCTACCGTCCTGGCTTGCACAAATTTAAGCTGTGCCCCTCTCATCAACCTTGCCGAGGATGTTTCGCATGTCGCCTCCGGATCATACTCACGCCCTGCTGGACGCCGAGATGGAAAAACAGCGCGCGGAACTGGCCACGATCATCCGTCGCAACACCACCGAGGATGGCGCCTACGCGACCGCCATCGACTCGCTGATTCTGGCGCGCCACAGCACCCCACACGACTTCTCGCCCGGGCTGGCGCAACCCGCGTTGTGCATCCTCGCCCAAGGTCGCAAGGAAGTTCGACTGGCAGACGAATACTTCAATTACGACCCCCTCAATTACCTGGTGGTTTCGGTCTCGATGCCCCTCAGTGGACGCGTGGTCAACGTGTCGAGCGAACATCCCAACCTTGCCTTGCGCCTGGATATCGATCCGGCGGAAATCACCGCATTGATTGCCGACGCCGGGCCCATCGGCGTGCCCACCCGCCCTGCCGGACGCGGCCTGTATGTCGAACAACTGGATCAGCCGATGCTCGACGCAGTGCTGCGCCTGGCGCGCTTGCTCGACACCCCGAAGGACATCGCCATGCTCGCGCCGCTGATTCGTCGGGAGATTCTCTATCGCTTGTTGCGCAGCCAACAGGGACACCGGTTGTATGAGATCGCCGTCGCCAACAGCCAGAGCCATCGCATCAGTCAGGCGATCAAATGGCTTAACGGCAACTACGAGCAGCCGTTACGCATTGATGAGCTGGCCAAGGAAGTGAACCTGAGCGTGTCGACCCTGCACCATCGCTTCAAGGCGATGACGGCGATGAGTCCACTGCAATATCAGAAGCAACTGCGCCTGCAAGAGGCGCGGCGCTTGATGCTCGCCGAAGGCATCGACGCCTCGGCGGCGGGCTACCGCGTGGGCTATGAAAGCCCCTCGCAGTTCAGCCGCGAATACAGCCGGCTGTTTGGCGCGCCACCGTTGCGGGATCTGGCGCGGTTGCGGATGTCTGTCTAACCCCCGTAGGAGCTGGCGCAGCCTGCGATCTTTTGATCTTTCAGATGTAAAGTCAAAAGATCGCAGGCTGCGCCAGCTCCTACGGGGGGATTGTGTTATGGCGGGTCAGGGGGCAAGTACGCGGCAGGCTTCAGACGGAATAGTCACCGACACCGGGTTGCCGATGCTCAGGCCGATGCCCTGGCACGGTGTGCTCAACGCCGTCAGCGAGACCCCGGAACACTCGACCGTGGTTTCGATGGTCGCCCCGATATCCCGCACAAACGTCACTTTACCCAGCAGCCGATTACCCGCGGTTGCCTGCGGATGCGACAGTTGCAGGTCCTCGGGACGCACCAGCATCCTGACCTTCTCGCCGACCACGATGCTGCTGCAAATCGGCACTTGAAGCGCATCGCCACCGGGCAAACCGACTCGGCCACCGCCCAGCGCCGTGGCCGGAAAAATGTTCCCGGAGCCGATAAAGTCGGCGACAAACTCGTTGGCCGGGTGACGATAGATCTCGATCGGCGTACCCACCTGCTGCACCCGATTCTCGCCCAACACCACCACGATATCGGCCATGGTCATGGCTTCGCGCTGGTCGTGGGTAACCATGATGGTGGTGATGTTCAAGCGTTGCTGAAGCTGACGAATCTCTACTTGCATCGACTCGCGCAGCTTGGCGTCCAGTGCCGACAGCGGCTCGTCGAGCAGGAGGATTTTCGGGTGCGTGGCAATCGCCCGGGCAATCGCCACGCGCTGACGCTGACCACCGGAGAGTTTCGACACCGGACGATCAACCATCTCTTGCAGCTGAATCAGTTGCAGCAATTCAGTCACCCGCGCTTGCTGATCGGCCTTGCTCACGTTCCGCAGTTTCAGCGGATAGGCAATGTTCTCGCCGACCGTCATGTGCGGGAACAGCGCCAACGACTGAAACACCATGCCGAAGTTGCGCAAGTGCGCCGGCGTATGGCCAATGTCTTCACCGTCCAGACGAATTTCACCGCCGCTCAGGGTTTCCAGGCCGGCGATCATCCGCAGCAAGGTGGTTTTGCCACAGCCCGAAGGGCCGAGAAAACACACCAGTTTGCCCTCAGGCAGGTGCAGATTGACGTCCTTGACCGCGCACGCCGTGCCGTAGCGTTTCTCGACGTTTTCCAGAATCAGACCAGTCATGTTAATCACCTCAAGAAATCAAAACGAGACGCCACCTTCGCCAACCAGCTTCTCCAACGCCCAGATCAGGACGAAGTCGATCAGCACAATTAGCACGGCAAACGAGAATACGGTTGGGTCCAGCGACGAGACGGTGCGGCTGTACATCCAGATCGGCACGGTCATGACATCGATGGTGTAGAGGAAGTAGGTCACGGTGAACTCGTTGAACGAGACGATGAACGCCAGCAGCATCCCCGCGAGGATCCCCGACTTCATCAACGGCACCACCACATCGACTATCGCCCGCGTCGGCGAAGCGCCGAGCATCTGTGCGGCCTCTTCGACTTCACTGCCGATGGAAAGCATCGCCGCCGTGCAGTTCTTCACCACGAACGGCAACGCCAGAATGACGTGGGCAATCACCAGCCGCGAGGTGGTCATCTGGAACGGCAGGCTGTCGAACACCAGCAGCAGTGCCAGGCCCAATACCACCATCGGGAACACCAACGGCAGCGACATCAATTGCAGCGCCACTGCCTTGCCACGGAACTCGCAACGGGTCAGCGCATAGGCCGCCGGCACCGCGATGAGGGTCGCGAAGACCATGGTCAGGCACGCCACCATCAGGCTGGTGGACATGGCTTTGCCCAGGCTCAGCACATCGCTGGCATCCGGCGACACGAAGGTGTGCCAGGCGGCCCGATACCATTGCAGGCTGTAGCTGCTGGGCGGGAAATCGAGATTCGACGCGCCACTGAACGACATGACGATCATGGTCAGAATCGGCAGTACCGCCAGCAGCAGGATGAAACCGGACAACACGCCGGCAAACTTCCCGGTATCGCCAGGTAACAGCGACTGGCGCCTCTTGATCAACGTGCTCATTGCGAAGCCTCCAGCATGCGCCGACGACGGCCAGTGATGTATTCGGACAAGGTCATGATCGCCAGCGTGGTGACGATCAGCACCACACCAGCAGCGGAAGCCGCAGGCCAGTTCATCAGCGGGGCGATCTGGTCATGCACCATCACCGCAAGCATCGGCACGCGCCGGCCACCCAGCAGCAAAGGCACCACGAAGCTGCTGGCGTTGTAGGCAAACACCAGGGTCGCGCCGGTGATAATCCCCGGCAGGCTCATCGGCAACACGATTTGGCGGAACACCTGAAAGCGACTCGCGCCCAAGGTTGCCGCGGCTTCTTCGTAGGTCCGCGCGACGCCGCGCATGGCGCTGGCAATCGGCAGCACGGCCAATGGGAAAGCGGTTTGTACCAGGCCCATCAATACGCCGTTCTGGTTGTACAGCAGCATGATCGGACGCTTGATCAGGCCAAGCCCCATCAACGCCTGATTGAGCATTCCGCCGGGGCCTAGAATCACCAGCCAGCCGTAGCTTTGCAGCAACAGATTGACCAGCAACGGCAACAGCACCGCTGCCAGAAATATCCGGCGCAGCAAGGGTGAAGTGAGCCGCGACATGGTGTACGCCACCGGGATCGCCAGCAGCACGGCAATCACCGCGCTGAACAACGCCAGACGCAAGGTCAATATCAGGGATTTGAGGTAATAGGGTTCCAGCAACTGGGCATAACTGGCCAGGCTGAAGCCGGTCCATTCTGCGCCTTTGGTGCCCACGCTCATGCGCAACACCAGCAGGCTGGCAGCCATCAGCACACCGAGAAACAGCATCGATGGCGAAAGAAAAAACCAGGCGCGCGTCGTTGGCGAAACGCCGAGGCGGGGGCGCGTGACAGCGGCGCCGACCGGGTGGGTCAGAGGTTGGTGTTCCATAGCAATGGTCTCGTCAATGGAAGATCAGGTACAGGAAATATCTGAATGCGCGGCCCTTGTAGGAGCTGCCGAAGGCTGCGATCTTTTGACTTTGATCTTTTCTGAGCCGATGAAGATCAAGATCAACATCAAGATCAAAAGATCGCAGCCTTCGGCAGCTCCTACGGGGAGATCCGGTCAGCTTTCATACCTGTGCCGCGATGAGGTTCGAAGAACCTCCCCCGCAATTCAGATCAGGAAGAGAAGATTTCCGTGTAACGACGAATCCATTGGTCATGCACGGTCGCCAGGAAGGCGTTGTCGTGCATGATCGCCTTCTCGGCAATCTGCTCCGGCGTCAGGATGTACGGGCTCTTACGCGCTTCGGCAGAGATGATTGCCTTGGCATTGACCGGACCGTTGAAGATGTCTTCGGCCATCTTGCCCTGCACCAGCGGGTCGAGGGAGTGGTCGATAAAGGCGTAGGCCAGGTCGGTATCGCCCGGACGGTTCTTCGGCATGACCGACTGCATCAGGTCGGTGTAAAAACCTTCCTTCATGCCAAAGGTCGCACTCAGACCGTAGGCCGGATCGCGGATCTGTTTCGGGAAGAACGCTGGAGCGTACAGCCCCCCCATGTCCAGGGAGCCGGTGCGGAACAGTTCGGCGATCTGGTTCGGGTTTTCACCCAGGGTCACCACCCGGCTCTTGAGCTCGGCAAGTTTCTTGAAGCCGGGTTCAATGTTGTGTTCGTCACCACCGGCCAGTTTGGCCGCGATGATGATCAGGTCCATGGCCTCGGTCCAGTTCGGCGGCGGCAGGAAAATATTCGGCGCCAGGTCCGCATCCCACAGGGCCGCGTAGCTGTCCGGGGCTTCTTTCTGAGTGCGGGAGCTGTAGACGAGGCTGTTGCACCAGAGCAGGTAACCGATACCGTGACCGTTGGCCCCGGTGCGGTATTTCTCCGGTACGTCGATCAGGTTGGGAATGCGGTTCAGGTCAGGCTTTTCCAGCAGACCGGCGGCGGCCAGGCCTTCAGCGCCCACACCGGCCAGGGTGATGATGTCGTATTGCGGACGATCACCACCGGCCTTGAGCTTGGCGACCATTTCCGAGGTACTGCCAGTGCGGTCCGCGATGACCTTGGCGCCGGTCTTGGCTTCAAAGGTCGCGGCGATGTTGCGCAGTGCGGCAAGCCCGGTGTCATCAGACCAGGTCAACAGACGCAGGGTCTTGCCCTGAAAACGTGTGTCACTGGCGTTGGCGCGGATGAACGGCATGCTCATGGCCGCCACCGCAACCGATGCAACACCTACGGTCTTGATGAATTGTCTTCTGTTCAGATCATGATCGCCCATGAAGGACTCCCTTTATTGTTGTAGGTATGAGGTAGGAGCATCCCTTGCGCCCGCGCTATTCGATCCGCTGCAAGCCCCCGTATCACAAGGGCTGTAGCAAGGTCTGCGGATTCATCCTGAGGTCACGCAAAACGCGCAACAATCGAAAAAAAATCATTGGTGCCATGTCCCAGGCGCATGCCTCGTTACGAGTCATGCGTGGGCCGTTTTCGTGCCGTCAGACGGCGCGAATCACGTGCTTTATTTCTTGAAACGCCTGCAAGCCCCACGGCCCCAATTCACGGCCGAGGCTGCTCTGCTTGTAACCGCCCCAGGCTGTCTGCGGGAAGATCACCTGCGGCGCGTTGATCCACACCAGCCCCGCCTGCAAGGCGTTGGCGACCCTTTCGGCGGTCACCGCATCACGGCTGACCACACTGGCCACCAGACCGAACGGGCTGTCGTTGGCCAGCTCGATCGCCTCTTGCTCGGTGGCAAAACTGCGCACACAGAGCACCGGGCCAAAAATCTCTTCACACCACAACGCACTGTCGAGGGGCACTTCGGTGAAAATGGTCGGCCGCAAAAAATAGCCGTGTGGCAGATCGGCCGGCCGGTCACCGCCGCAGACCAAGCGCGCACCCGCGCTCAAGCCACGATCAATGTGGCCCAGCACACGCTGGTATTGCGCCTGATTGACCAACGCGCCCATTTCAACCTCAGGGTCAAACGGGTCAGCCACGCGAATCGCCTCGGCCCGCGCCGTCAGACGCAGCAGAAACTCATCCGCTACTTCATCAGCCACCAACACCCGGCTGGTGGCCGAACACATTTGCCCGGCGTTGAAGAAACCACCGCCACTGGCCAGTTCCACGGCCAGCTCGAGATCGGCGTCAGCCAGCACCAGCAGCGAGGATTTGCCCCCCAGTTCCAGGCTCACGCCTTTGACGGTTTCCGCCGCACGCTGCATGACCTGAACGCCCACCGCGTTGCTGCCGGTGAAGGAAATTTTCGCCACACGTGGATCGGCCGACAGCGGTGCACCGACCGCCAGGCCCGTGCCGCAGACCAGGTTGAACACCCCGTTGGGCAAACCGCTCTCGGCGATGATCGCCGCCAGTTCCAGCTCCGGCAACGGCGTGACCTCGGAAGGTTTGAGCACCACACAGCACCCCGCCGCCAAGGCTGGCGCGAGCTTCCAGGCGGTGGTGACCATCGGGAAGTTCCACGGCACGATCAACCCGACCACACCGCAGGGTTCACGGCGCACACGGGCGGCGAAGTCTTCGCTCGGCAATTCCACAACCCGGTCCTGGCCGACGTCCAGCGCCTCGGCCAGACCCGCGTAATACTCGAACGTGGCGATCACGTCATCGACATCGATGCCTGCTTCGAACTGTGGCTTGCCGTTGTTGCTCGACTGCACGTGCATCAAGCGCTCACGGCGTGCCTGCACCCCGTTGGCGATCTTGCGCAGCACCGCGCCGCGCTCGGCACCGGTGGTTTTCGACCACTGCGCAAACGCCGCGCTGGCCGCTGTGACCGCTTGATCAACCGCGCGCTGATCGCCACCTTTGACGGTGGTCAACAGGGCTTCGGTCGCCGGATTGATGACCCGCAAATGCTCGTCGCCAGCCGACCACTGGCCGTCGATGTACAGACCCTCCTGAATGATCGGAACGCTCATGCCGACACCGCCTTCATCCACTGGGTCTGGTCGATTTCGATCAGGGTCGGGCCCTGGCGATCAGTCGCCGCACGCAGTGCAACGCGCAGTTCTTCAACGCCGCTGACGGCCTGTGCCGCACAGCCCAGGCCTTTGGCCACGGCGATGAAGTCCGGGGTGTAGATGTCGACGCCAACCGGTTCGATCGCGCGGTTGACCATGTATTTCTTGATCTCTTCGTAGCCCTGGTTATTCCACAGCAGGACGATGACCGGGGTCCGTGCTTCCACCGCGCTGGCCAGTTCCGGCAAGGTGAACTGCAAACCGCCGTCGCCAATCAGGCACACCACCGGTGGACGACTGTTGCGCTCCTGACCACCACCGAGCCAAGCGCCGATGGCCGCCGGCAAGGCATAGCCGAGGGTGCCGTAACCGGTCGACGAGTTGAACCAGCGACGCGGGCGCTCCGGGTTGAATGTGAGGTTGCCGGTGTACACCGGTTGGGTCGAGTCGCCGACGAATACCGCTTCCGGCAACTCATCCAGCACGGTATGCAGGAACAGCGTCTGCGCACGGGTTGGCGCATCCCACGTGGTTTCAAGCTCGGCACGCAAGCGGGCGGCGCGAGCCTGGCCCCAATCGCTGCAGCGCTCGGCCAGCGAATGTTTGGCCACGCCGTCGAGCAAGGCCTGAGCCGCACTTTGTGCGTCGGACACCAGCGCCACTGTCGGCGAGTAGTTGCGCACGGTCTGGTCTGGATCGATATCGACCCGCAGCAAGGTGCCCGGAATCTCGAAGCCACCGGCAAAGGTCACGTCGTAGTCGGTCTCAGCCAGTTCAGTGCCGATTGCCAACACCACGTCGGCGTCAGCCACCAGGGCACGGGTGGCCACCAGTGTTTGGGTCGAACCAATCAGCAACGGATGAGCCGACGGCAGCATGCCTTTGGCGTTGATGGTCAGCGCCACCGGTGCATCGAGTAATTCGGCGAGCCGGGTCAACTCGGCTGCCGCGTCAATCGAACCGCCACCGGCGAGGATCAACGGCCGTTTGGCGTTGACCAACAGTTCACTCATCCGGGCCACGGCCGACGGCGCTGCACCGGCGCGAGTGATGCTCACCGGTTGGCTGGCGAGCAAGGCATCGGCGTCTTCGACCAGCACGTCGAGCGGAATTTCGATGTGCACCGGACGCGGCCGGCCGGCCTGGAACAAGGCAAAAGCACGGGCCAGCACACCCGGCAGTTCAGCCGCGGACATCAGCGTGTGGGAGAACGCCGCAACGCCGGCCACCAGTGCGCCCTGATTCGGCAACTCATGCAGCTTGCCGCGCCCACCGCCCAACTGGCTGCGCGATTGCACGCTGGAAATCACCAGCATCGGGATCGAATCGGCGTAAGCCTGGCCCATCGCCGTGGTGATGTTGGTCATGCCGGGGCCGGTGATAATGAAGCACACACCCGGTTTGCCGCTGGTGCGTGCATAACCGTCGGCCATGAAGCCGGCACCCTGCTCGTGACGCGGCGTAACGTGGTTGATGCTCGAACGGGCCAGCCCGCGATACAGCTCAACGGTATGCACGCCGGGAATGCCGAACACCTGCTCGACCCCGTACCCCTCGAGTAACTTGACCAATACTTCGCCGCACGTCGCCATGTCTTTACCCTTCTTGTTCGTTGAGACGCTGGCCCCGCGCGGCATGTGAAGGCGCGTAGCGGTGCTCAGTCATGGCGTTATTGGAACGGTCAGCGGGTAGCCGCAACAATCGATAAAAAGTCATACTCGCCATGTCCTCACCTCATGCCTTGGCGTCCCATGAAACGACTTCCACCCCTTCCCGCGTTGCACACGTTTCTGATCACCGCCCAGTGCTGTAATTTCACGCGGGCGGCCGAACAGCTGCACATCACCCAGGGTGCAGTGAGTCGGCAGATCGCCGGACTGGAAGAACATTTGGGCTACACGCTGTTTCACCGTCAGGCACGCGGGTTGAGCCTGACGGCCGAGGGGCTTGAGTGGCTGCCACGGATCCAGCAGGTGTTCGGTTTGATCGATGAGGCGGTGGAACAGGTGGGCGCGCACCGCGAAACCTTGCAGCTCAAGGCCTCGACCTGCGTCATGCGCTGGCTGCTGCCGCGCTTGCTGCAGTGGCAAAGGGAACGCCCGGACGTGCCGGTGGAACTGACCACCACGGTGCAACATGGCCTGGATTTTCATCGCGAACAGTTCGACGCCGCCGTCATGTACGGCGCACCGCCCGACAGTTCACTGGCGTCACTGCACCTGTTTGATGAGCAACTGACGCCGGTCTGTTCTCAACCACTGCTCGACGGCCCGGTGCCGCTGCACAGCCCGTCAGACCTGGATAAACATTTGCTGCTGCACCCAACGCGGGATCAGCGGGACTGGAAAGCCTGGTTGAAAGCGGCGGACGTCAACCTCAACACACTCGGCAAGGGCCAGCATTTCGAAACCCTGGACCTGGCAATGTCAGTGGCGTCTCAAGGGACGGGTGTGGCGATTGGGGATTGGTCGTTGATCGGCGATGACCTGAGTGCCGGACGGCTGGTCATGCCCTTTGATTTGAAGGTGAAAACGGGACTGGGATATTACCTGGTGTTCCCGCAGAAACCCGGACCGTCGCCGCAGCTGCGTGAGTTGATGGAGTGGCTGGTGGTGCAGGCCCAAGCGCGCTGAACATGACCTGAAACGTCCCCCCCCGTAGCAGCTGGCGCAGCCTGCGTTCGAGCGCGCAGCACTCGTACAACCTGCACACTCGATTCTTCAGGTAAACCGCATGTGCCGGATTGCGACCGCTGCGCGCTCGAACGCAGGCTGCGCCAGCTGCTACGGGGGGAGCGTAGCGTCTGGTAGATCAGTAACCCACGGTAAACCGCTGACGGCTATGCGCTGGCTTCTCGACTTCATCGAGCATCGCAATCGCGTAGTCGGCGAAGGTGATCCAGCTCTTGCCTTCGGCGCTTACCAGCAGATCGTCCTTGCCCACACGGAAGGTGCCGGTGCGCTCGCCTTCGACAAACAGCGCCGACGGTGACAGGAAGGTCCAGTCCAGATCCTTTTCCTGACGCAAGGTGTCGAGGTAGACGCCACCGGCAGTGGCCTCGGCCTTGTACTCTTCAGGAAAGTTCGGGGACTCGATGACTTTGCTGCCATCCGGCACCAACAGGGAACCGGCACCGCCCACCACCAGCAGACGTTTCACGCCGGCCTTTTTGACCGGCTCGATAATCGCGCTGGCCGGAATCGGCGCAAAGTGTGCCGCGCTGATCACCACATCAACATCTGCAACCGCCGCTTGCAACGCTGCGCTGTCGGCAACATCGACGTTCCGGGTGACAACACCGGCACGCGGGCTGATTTTCGAGGTGTCGCGGGCGATGGCGGTGACGCTGTGGCCACGACGCAGGGCTTCTTCCAGCAGTTGGCTACCGGCACGACCGGTGGCGCCAATGATTGCGATCTTGCTCATGAACAGTGCTCCAGTTCAGGTGTGACGCGGAGCGTCACTGGCTGCATTCCCACGCAGAGGGTTCGACGTGGGAACGATCATTCAGTTACTCAGTGACACTGACTTACCACTTCATCTCGCCCTTGGCGACTTTGGCGCTCAGCTCAAGCGAGCTTTCTTCGCCGAGGTTCGGGTAACGTTTTTTCATCGCAGCGATCAGCTCGACCGAATCTTTGGCCTTGGCGGTTTCTTCATCAAAGGCCTTGATGTAGTCGGCGGTGAAGTGCACGGCGGCCAGCGAACGTGCGCTGTCACCCAGGTAATGACCTGGAACAATGGTGTTCGGTTTCAGACTGTCGATGGTGTTCAGGGTAGTCAACCAATCAGCGTGTGACTGAGCGGTTTGGGTATCGGCCATCCACACGTGAATGTTTTCCGCGACGACCACACCGCCGACCACGGCTTTGATCGACGGGATCCAGACAAAGGTCCGGTCCGGTTGTTTGCCGTCCAGGCCGATGATGTCCAGCTTCTTGCCTTCCAGGGTCAGGCTGTGGCCCTTGAGCACGCCCGGCACGATGGTTTTTGCCGGTACATCAGCACCCATTTTCGGCCCCCAGAACGCCACTTTGCCTTCAACGGTCGCTTTGATGTGATCAACCGTCGGCTGCGAGGCGAGCACCTTGGCTTTTGGGAAAGCGGCAGTGATGGTGTCCAGGCCGAAGTAGTAATCCGGGTCACCGTGGCTGATGTAGATGGTGGTCAATTGCTTGCCGCTGGCGCGGATTTTTTCCACCACCTGCTCGGCCTGGGATTTGCCGAATTGCGCGTCCACCAGAATCGCTTCTTTCTCGCCGCTGACCAGTACCGAGGTCACCGGGAAGATAGCGGCGGTGCCCGGGTTGTAAACGTCCAGGGTGAGTGCCGGCGTGGCGGCTGCCGCATGAGCCGCAAAGCCCAGGGTGGCGGTGGCGAGTAAAAGACGCTTGAGAGAAGTGAAGCCGATCATGGTGCTGCTCCGTTGTGCATAAGCCGTGTTTGGCGATGGGACAGAGCTTAGTTGCCTGACTCGCTACAAAAAATGCGATGCTTGAACATAGTTTGTTTCTGAAAGCGGGCAAATCATGGATCGTCTTCAAGCAATGCGGGTGTTCGTCACCGTCGTCGACCTCGGCAGCCAGTCAGCCGCGTCCGATCATCTGGACCTGTCGCGCCCGGTGGTGTCGCGCTATCTGGCCGAACTGGAGGACTGGGTCGGGGCGCGCTTGATGCATCGCACCACGCGCAAACTCAGCCTGACCGCCGCCGGCACCGAGATCCTGCCGCGCTGTCGGCAGATGCTCGATTTGTCGAGTGACATGCAGGCCGCCGTCAGCGAACCGGACGATGCACCACGCGGCTTGCTGCGGATCAGCGTCAGCACTTCATTCGGCCAGGCGCAACTGGCCGACGCCATGGCGGCGTACGTCAAACGTTTTCCCGGTGTCAGCATCGACCTGCAAATGCTCGATCGCACGGTGAACCTGGTGGACGAGCGCATTGACCTCGCGATCCGCACCAGTAACGACCTGGACCCGAACCTGATTGCCCGGCGGCTGACCGTCTGCCGTTCGGTGATCTGCGCCTCACCCGCCTACCTGCGTGACCATCCGACGCCGCAACGGGTGGAAGACTTGAGCCAACACAATTGCCTGACCCACTCCTACTTCGGCAAAAGCCTCTGGCATTTCGAGCAGGACGGCGAGCAGGTCTCGGTGCCGGTGCAGGGCAACATCAGCGCCAACGAAGCCAGCACTCTGCTGCGCGCAGCAATGGCCGGTGCCGGCGTGGCGATGCTGCCCAGCTACCAGGCGTTCGTGCCTATCCACAGCGGCGAACTGGTGCGCCTGCTGCCTGACGCCGAACCTCGGCAGATGAACATGTACGCGGTGTACGCCTCACGCAAACACATGCCCGCGGCACTGCGCAGCATGCTGGATTTTCTGGTGTCGAGATTTCCTGAAACACCGGCGTGGGATGTAGGGCTGTAACCTCAAAAGATCGCAGCCTGCGGCAGCTCCTACAAAGGCTTGGCATACACCTCGTAGGAGCTGCCGAAGGCTGCGATCTTTTGATCTTTTTCCCATGTGCGCATGACGAATGAACGCGGTCCGAGCCTGCGGGAGCGCCTACAAAGGTTTCAATCTGACCTATGCTGATATCAGTACCCCTTAAAATATAAGGGGTATGAGTTCAGAGGTCCGCGCCATGAACGTCAAAACCAGAAGGTATCTCGCGATTTTTATCACCTGCACCGCCGCGCTGGCGTTGTATGGCACCGCTGCCTACCGCGTTGAACAGGCCCGGCAGTTGCCGCGCGAGTACGCCAGTTGCAACTTCGAACGGTGCATTCCACACAACGCGACCCTGAACGCCCTCAGGTAACGAGGGTCGTTAGCCCTCGCTGTCCTGATCAGCCTTCAAGCGATCCCGAAACGCTTTTGGTGAGATCCCGACACGGCGTCGAAACAGCCGCGTGAAATTGGTCGGGTCGGAGAAACCCAACACATCCGACATCTCATAAATGGTCATGCTGGTGTAGGTCAGCAGTCGCTTGGCCTCCAGCAACTGACGCTCGTGCATGATCTGCAACGCCGGTTGCCCCGCCAGCTCACGGCAGGTGCCGTTGAGGTGGGACACGGAAATCCCCAGCCGGTGTGCCAGATCCTCGACCTTCACGTGCTGGCGATAATTCTCTTCGACCAGCTGAATAAACCCGTTGAGGTATTCCCGCGCACGCTGTGGTCGCTGGCGGGCGGCGCGGCGCTGGATCACCTGACGGCTGACCCAGACCATGATCACGCTGACCAGCGAATGCATGAGCATTTCGCGTGCGGGCTGATGCCCGACGTATTCATTCTGCAAGGCAGAAAACAGGCTGTTGAGGTAGTCCGCGTCTATACCTGCCGAGTAACTTTCCGCCAGCGCCAGGGCATTCACCGAATTGCCCAGCTGTGCTTGAAGATGAGCCACCAGCGGTGCGGCCAGCGTCACCACAAAGCCTTCTACCTCTTCGGAAAAACGAAAACCGTGTACCAACAGCGGAGGCAGGATCTGGATCGCGGCTTCACCCAGCTGCGTACGCTGGCCCTCGATCTCAAGCTCCACCTGGCCTTTGAACACAAACAGTAACTGACACAAATCGGCATGCCGATGGGGTTTGATTTCCCATTGATGTTCGCGGCTGCGTTTGGAAATGGTTTCACAATGCAGCAAGTCAGGAGTTGGCCAGTCCAGGCTCTCGCCATAGCGTTTGAATACGGGAATCGAAGGAAGGGCAGGCTTGTTCATAACTTCAGTCCAGGCCTCAGCGTAACGGGCGATAATCGCCCTCATTGGCGAAATGTACAGGTTTTCGCTCAGTTTTCACCTTCAATTGACCGACTCACAAGCGAAAAATGCAAGCACTCGATTCATAAAAAACATTGGCCTTCCGTACGAGGCTATCGAATAGCCTGCTATCGACTTACACTGGCACGCATCCCCGCTCGCCATGCTCCTTGCGGGTTAATCACTGCCCGCAGGTTTTACCCGTGACCCATCTGAACCCGCCTGACTCCACCAAACCGGCGATCCGCAGTGTGCTGATCTCCCTGATGCTGGCGATCTTTCTCGGCGCGCTGGATCAAACCATCGTCGCCGTCTCGATGCCGGCGATTTCCGCACAGTTCAAGGATGTGAATCTGCTGGCCTGGGTGATCTCCGGTTACATGGTGGCGATGACGGTGGCCGTGCCGATCTACGGCAAGCTCGGTGACCTGTACGGTCGCCGGCGGCTGATGCTGTTCGGCATGGGGCTGTTCACGTTGGCCTCGGTATTGTGCGGCATGGCCCAGAGCATGGAGCAGCTGGTGCTGGCGCGGATCATTCAGGGCATCGGCGCGGGCGGGATGATTTCGGTCAGCCAGGCGATCATCGGCGACATCGTGCCGCCTCGCGAACGCGGACGTTATCAGGGGTATTTCAGCAGTATGTACGCGATGGCCAGCGTGGCCGGGCCGGTGCTCGGCGGTTACATGACCGAGTACCTGTCGTGGCGCTGGGTGTTTCTGATCAACCTGCCGCTGGGCCTGGGTGCCTGGCTGGTGGCCAATCGCACGCTGGTGGGTTTACCGGTGCCGCAGCGCAAGCCGATCATCGACTACCTCGGCACACTGCTGATGATCATCGGCCTGACCGCATTGCTGCTGGGCATCACTCAGTTTGGCCAAGGGCATTCGTGGCGCAGCAGCGAAGTGCTCGGGTTGCTGGCGTGTGCGGTGCTGACCCTGGCGCTGTTCGTCTGGCATGAGCGCCGGGCGCGCGAGCCGTTGCTGCCGATGCACCTGTTCGCCAACCGCAATGCGATCCTCTGCTGGTGCACGATTTTCTTCACCAGTTTCCAGGCGATTTCGCTGATCGTGCTGATGCCGCTGCGCTTCCAGAGCGTCACCGGGGCCGGGGCCGACAGTGCGGCGCTGCACCTGTTGCCGTTGGCGATGGGGTTGCCGATGGGTGCCTATTTCGCCGGGCGCCGGACCTCGGTGACCGGTCGCTACAAACCGATGATCCTGACAGGCGCCCTGCTCACCCCGATCGCGATTCTCGGCATGGCGTTCAGTCCGCCGCAAGCGATGTTCATCAGTAGCGCCTTCATGTTGCTCAGCGGCATCGCCGCCGGCATGCAGTTCCCGACCTCCTTGGTCGGCACGCAAAACTCGGTGGAACAACGGGACATCGGCGTCGCCACCAGCACCACCAACCTGTTTCGCTCACTGGGCGGCGCGATGGGAGTGGCATTGATGTCGGCCCTGTTGCTGGCGCTGTTGCAGGATTCGAGCTTCGCCCATTTGACCGGCTCGGCGCTGATCGCCGAGGGCAGCTCCGGGAGCGTTCTGCTCGACGGTTTGAACGCCGCACCGGGCGACGCTCAAAACGCCTTGCGCGCCGAGCTGCTGCTGACCTTCCGGCATTTGCTGATGGTCAGCGCGGCGGTGTCGTTGCTGGGATTGGCGGCGGCGATTGCGATGCCGAACATGTTGCTGCGTGGGCGGGAAGACAAGGTCAGGTAAAGCAAAGATCGTCCGAACGCGGCCCGAACCTGCGCCAGCTTCTACAGGGATTGAGGTCTACCCGTAGGAGCTGGCGCAGCCTGCGATCTTTTGACCTTTAAACATCAAGGTCGAGCGTTGAGCTGCTGCTGCAGGTTCTGAATCTGGCTCTGCAGGGTGGTGATGTTGCGCGTGACCTGGCCACGGAAGGCGTCGAACTCGGCGACATTGGCGCTGCTGCCTTGAGAGGCGACCGGGTGGCTGTCCTGCTGGCTTTTGATCACGACCAATTCTTGCTCCAGGCGTTCGATAGCCGTGCTCGGGTTGCCTTGTTTCTTCAAGGCAGCGATATCGGCACCAAGGCTTTTGAGCTGGGCATCGAACTTGCTGGTGTCGGTCGGGGTATTTTTCAGGGCCGTCAGTTCAGCGCCCAGGGCTTTCAGGTCGGTTTGCAACTGAGTGTTGACGGTGTGTTGTTCAATGTTCTGTGCAGCAATCTGTGCGAGGCGCTTGTCGAGGTCAGACGTCTGACCGACCACGCCCTGCTGCTGTTGGTTCTGCTCCAGCAGCTTGCTTTCCAATTGCTTGATTTGCAGTTTCAGCGCTTCGCTGTCGCTGGTGACGTTCGACTGACTGGCGACCACTTTGCCGGAAATATCCTGCAAGCGCCCCGCTGCTTCCTCGCTGATACGTGCGAAGCTTTCCTGAGTCGCCACCAATTGCTGTTCCATCAGCGAAATCTGCTGAAAGCTCCACCAGGCAAGGCCGGCAAAGGCAAAAAACAATGCCCCGACCAAGGCCCACAGCGGACCGGTGCTGGGGACTTTGTCTTTGCCCCTGCTCGCGCTTCGCGCATGGATGCTGGCGTGTTCACGGACAGCGGCGGTGGTTGGAAAATCGCCGGCATCGAGAGGGTCGGCGCGCAGGCTCGGTACATCGTCGAAGTCGTCGTTGGCATCGTTACGCATGGACATGAGGTAACCTTTCTGAACCACAGTGATGGCTAAATGCGACGAGTATAAACCCTGAACTCGCCGCATTGGTCGACCGTCACTCTCGAGCTCCGTTCAGTGTTTATTTTGTGCCCGGGTCCTGAGCCTTCCACCAGCCGCAAAACTCATCGAGCGCCGTCCACAGACTGACCTTGGGATCGTAGTCCAGATAATGCCGGGCGCGGCTGATATCGAGGGTGAAGTTTTTGTTCATCACCTGCATGCCCAAGCGTGACAGTGTCGGCTCCGGACGCCCCGGCCAAAGTGCGCAAAAGCCCTCGTTCAGCGCCGCAACGCTGTAGGCCACGCCGTAGGAACGGTGGCGAGTCACCTGTGGGACTTCCATCTGACGCATCACATAATTGACCACATCCCACAGCGGTAACGGTGTGCCGTTGCTGATGTTGTAGGCCTTGCCAAGCGCGGACCCCGTCGCCAGCAAACAGCTGAGCATGGCGTCGTTAAGGTTCTGCATGCTGGTGAAATCGACCTTGTTCAGGCCATTGCCAATGATTGCCAAACGCCCTTTGCGCTGCATGCTCAGCAGACGCGGGAAGATACTCATGTCACCCGCACCGGTGACGAAACGCGGGCGCAGGGCGAGTACTTCGAGGCCGAACTCCTGAGCGCCGAATACCTTTTGCTCGGCCAGGTATTTGGTCGCCGCATAAGGATGTTTGAAACGCTTGGGCACCTGCTCTTCGGTCAGCCCCAAGTGATCGCGGCCATCGAAGTAGATCGAGGGTGACGACAAGTGCACCAGCCGCCGAACGTTTTGCTTCAGGCAGGCTTCGACCACGTTTTCGGTGACCAGCACGTTACCCTGATGGAAGTCCTGATAACGCCCCCAAAGCCCCACCGCACCCGCGCAATGCACCACGGCCTCGACGTCTGCGCACAGCTCGCGAACCAGCTCCGGGTCACTCAAGTCGCCCTGCACGAACTGCGCGCCCCGCCGTACCAGATGTTCGACGCCTTCGGCCCGTCGGCCGTTGACCCGTACGTCCAGGCCTTGCTCCAGGGCGAATCGCGCAAAGCGCCCGCCAATGAAGCCGCTTGCGCCGGTGACCAGAATTTTCATGACGTGCTCCGATGTGTTTCGTTTTTCATGCGTGTCGCATTACAAATTTCGTGTGGTCTTGACGCTGCCCGTCAGTCCAACGGCACCAGCCACTGTTTAGATAAACGCACCAGATGCTCGGTGAGTAACCCCAGCAACTGGCCACCATTGCGCCAATGATGCCAGTACAACGGCACATCGATCGGTTTATCTGGCAACAACTCCACCAGCACACCGCGTTCAAGCTGCTCGCTCACCTGCAACTCCGGCACCAGCCCCCAACCCAGACCGGCTTCGGTCAGACGGATAAAGCCTTCGGATGACGGGCACAAATGATGTTCGAAGCCGCCGTCCACACCCAATGACGCCAGGTAACGGTGCTGCAAAAAGTCATCCGGACCAAACACCAGCGCTGGCGTGCGGGCCAACTGATCGGCCTTCACCCCTTGGGGGAAATGACGGGCAATAAACGCCGGGCTGGCCAAAGCACGGTAACGCATGGCGCCCAGCAACACGCTGCGGGCGCCCGCCACCGGGCGTTCACTGGCACACACGCACGCCGCCACTTCACCGGCGCGCATGCGTTTGAGGCCAACGGTCTGATCCTCCACCACCAGGTCGAGCAATAGATGTTGCTCAGCGCAAAAGTCGCCCACCGCCTCGGCCCACCACGTGGCCAGACTGTCGGCATTGAGCGCAATGCGCAGGCGCTCCGGCAAGCCTTCTTCGTCCAGTGCCGGCACCGCGCTTTGCAGGTCGCGCTCCAGCAAACGCACCTGCTGCACATGGTTGAGCAAACGCCGGCCAATCTCGGTCGGCACCGGCGGCGTCGCCCGCACCAACACGGGTTGGCCGATGCGCGCTTCGAGCAACTTGATGCGCTGGGAGATCGCCGATTGCGACAACCCCAACACCTGAGCGGCACGCTCGAACCCGGCCTGCTCGACCACCGCAGCCAGGGCGGAGAGCAATTTATAGTCGAACATCAGTTTTCCTAATGAGCGATCAGCAATATTGGTTTTTCTTATACAGCCTGGAGCAGGAGAATGACCAGCACGAAAGGATCAGCGACATGGCTGGCGAAACCTATTACCACGACCCTTTGTTTGTCGGCCAGGCCGACGCCAAACGCGCGATGTCGCTACTGCGGCAACTCGCGGCAAACGCGGAGTAACGATTATGTGGCAAAGCTATGTGAACGGCCTGTTGGTCGCTGCGGGACTGATCATGGCGATCGGTACGCAAAATGCGTTTGTGCTGGCGCAAAGCCTGCGCCGCGAACATCACCTGCCAGTGGCGGCGCTCTGCGTGACCTGCGATGCGTTGCTGGTGGCGGCCGGGGTGTTCGGGCTGGCGACGATCCTCGCGCAAAATCCACTGTTACTGGCGACCGCCCGTTGGGGTGGCGCGGCCTTCCTGCTGTGGTACGGCAGCCTGGCACTGCGTCGCGCCTGTTCGAAGCAAAGCCTGCAACAGAGCGAAAACCAGACCGTGCGTTCATTGCGAGCGGTCATGCTCAGTGCACTGGCGGTGACGCTGCTCAATCCTCACGTGTATCTGGACACCGTGTTGCTGATCGGTTCTCTCGGGGCCCAACAAACAGTGCCCGGCGCTTATGTGGTGGGCGCGGCCAGCGCGTCATTGCTGTGGTTTTTCACCCTGGCGCTGGGCGCCGCGTGGCTGGCTCCGTGGCTGGCACGCCCAAGCACCTGGCGGATTCTCGACCTGCTGGTGGCGGTGATGATGTTTGCGGTGGCCTTTCAACTGATCAGCGCCGCCTGATGAATCTCAAGGGCTCTGGAACCTCTATTCCACACAGTTGTTGCGTGGTTAAGGCGTCACCCCGGTGCTATGATCCGACACCTGCGCCGCAAAGAGTACAAACTCCCGGCGCTTGTCTGGCCGCCCGTGATCGGCCTTGCGCTCACCGCAACTGACCTGATTAGGAGAATCACCATGGCTTTCGAATTGCCGCCACTGCCTTACGCACACGATGCACTGCAGCCGCACATTTCCAAGGAAACGCTGGAATATCACCACGACAAGCACCACAACACCTATGTCGTGAACCTGAACAACCTGGTGCCAGGCACCGAGTTCGAAGGCAAGACCCTGGAACAAATCGTCAAGACTTCTTCGGGTGGCATCTTCAACAACGCCGCTCAGGTCTGGAACCACACTTTCTACTGGAACTGCCTGGCGCCAAACGCTGGCGGTCAACCAACCGGCGCACTGGCTGAAGCAATCAACGCTGCTTTCGGTTCGTTCGACAAGTTCAAAGAAGAGTTCACCAAGACTTCGGTCGGCACCTTCGGTTCCGGTTGGGGCTGGCTGGTGAAAAAAGCTGACGGTTCCCTGGCCCTGGCCAGCACCATCGGCGCCGGCAACCCGCTGACCAGCGGCGACACCCCGCTGCTGACCTGCGACGTCTGGGAACACGCTTACTACATCGACTACCGCAACCTGCGTCCGAAGTACGTTGAAGCGTTCTGGAACCTGGTCAACTGGAAGTTCGTGGCTGAGCAGTTCGAAGGCAAGACCTTCACCGCTTAAGTCTGCTTGCAGTCAAAAAAACCCGGCATTGCCGGGTTTTTTTATGGCTGAAAATTGGTTACTGGTTCTGGGGTGCCTCGAAACCACGCTGTTCAATGACCCGAAATACATCGCTCACGTCCTGGACCATTATCCGGGCGATGTGGGTGACGGTGTTGATGTCGTTCTCGGCGTAGTCCGGCAGGCTGGTGCAGGCCATCAGGTTCAGGTACTTGAGGACGGCGTTGGCGCCAAATAGTCATTGCGCGAAAAGATCCGTTTTTTCGTGGTGCCTGCCGGGGGCGTGCTCATCGTTTGTCCTTGGGTTGCAGGTAAATGGCGCCGGGGTGATCGTCGCCGAGCGGGTAGCTCGGCACACGATCCAATTGCGGCGGTGGGTCGGCCCGCAGCTCTACTACGTCAGTTGAGTGATTCAGGGTAAAAGCAAGCCCCAGTTCACCGCCGATAAACGTACGAGCGCCGAGCATGGGGATCAATGGCGTGCGATACCGCAACCTTAGGGAAACCGTGCTGGGTGTCGTGTCCAATACGTTCTTCAGCGTGTTGAATGGGCCACTCAAGCGTAAGCCATGACCTTCCTTGTGCGGTATCCACTGACAGACGCTGCTGGACAACCCATGAGGCGTCATATCTCGCCAGGGACGCGGTGTTTTGTAGCGGTGGATCGGGCTGTTTTTGATCAGGTCGCGGCAGCCTTGAGTATTCGCCCTCAAGCCAACGCTCGCTCTGCCTGCGCGGCCAGTTCAGCCTCGCGTTTGGCGATGGCTGCTTCCAGTTCCGGGGTGCGTTTGGCCCACTGTTCCGGGGGTAAGGGTTTGGACCATTCGATGATGTCGGGATAGGGCAAATCGGGTGGCGGATTCAGTTTCCAGCGTTCAAGCACGTCTATCAGCAGCGTGTTGAAAATGAACATCCCGCAGAACCCTTCCCAAAGAGCGGTTACGAACCAGCCTCTCAATTTCGCGGCCTTGATCAGATCGTCCAGGTAAGTAGCCCAGATTCCTTTTGACCTGTCGAAACGCGCTGTTTGATCCTCAACAGCCTCCGGCCCAATCTCCATGTAACTGCGCATGCACTCCCACAGCGCCATGGCCGTGGTGCCGCCCCCACAGTTGAAACTCAGTGAAAAATGCTTGTTGTCTTCCTTGGCCTGCGGGTCCGGGTTCTCGAAACCAATGATCAATAAACCCATCGTGGCTTTACCGGCCTGGCTGGCCGACGAGTGCTGGGTAGCGGCGGCTGTCACGGTTTCCCAGGGCACGATCCAATACTCGCCATTGTCGCGTGGTACGCAGACTTCGCGGCGTTGGCGATTGAAACGCACGGGGAGGGGGACTTCGCGAAATAGGCCTTGGATCAAAAACAGCGCTGGGATGCCAGTGATTACCCCCCCCCCGATAAGAGTAAAAGTACTAAGTTCAGGTGAAATATTTCTGAATCCATAAGCCAGAGATAAAAACAGCATCACCATCGGCCACAACACCATCACCGCCGAACCGATGCTGTAGTTGCCAATATCGAGAAACACCTCGTTTTTACGCCAGATGATATTGAGCACATCCGAGGGTTTTCTACCCGTAGGGATGGGCAACGGCGCCAAATAGTCATTGCGCGAAAACATCCGTTTTTTCGTGGTGCCTGCCGGTGGCGTGCTCATCGTTTGTCCTTGGGTTGCAAGTAAATGGCGCCGGGGTGGTCGTCGCCGAGCGGGTAACTTGGCACACGATCCAGTTGAGGCGTCGGGTCGGCCCGCAGCTCTATCACACCCGTTGTGTCATTCAGGGTAAAAGCAAGCCCCAGTTCGCCGCCGATAAACGTACGAGCGCCGAGCATGGCGATCAATGGCGTGCGATAACGCAACCTTAGGGAAACAGTGCTGGGTGTCGTGTCCAATACGTTTTTCAGCGTGTTGAATGGGCCACTCAAGCGTAGGCCCTGACCTTCCTTGTGCGGTATCCACTGACAGACGCTGCTGGACAACCAGTGAGGCGTCATGTCTCGCCAGGGACGCGGTGTTTTGTAGTGGTGGATCGGACTGTTTTTGATCAGGTCTCGGGAGGCTTGAGTATTCGCCCTCAAGCCAACGCTCGCTCGGCCTGCGTGGCCAGTTCAGCCTCGCGTTTGGCGATGGCTGCTTCCAGTTCTGGGGAGCGTTTTGCCCACTGTTCCGGGGGTAATGGTTTTGACCATTCGATGATGTCGGGATAGGGCAGGTCTGGCGGCGGGTACAGTTTCCAGCGTTCAAGCACGTCTATCAGCAACGTGTTGAAAATGAAAAGCCCGCAGAACCCTTCCCAGAGGGCTGTTACGAACCAACCTCTCAATTTTGCGGCCTTGTTCAGATCGTCCAGGTAAGTAGCCCAAATCCCTTTAGACCTGTCAAAGCGTGCCGTCTGATCCTCGACAGCCTCCGGCCCAATTTCCATATAGCTGCGCATGCACTCCCACAGCGCCATGGCCGTGGAGCCGCCGCCACAGTTGAAGCCCAGTGAAAAATGCTTGTTGTCGTCCTTGGCCAGCGGGTCGGGGTTTTCGAAACCAATGATCAGTAAACCCATCGTCGCTTTACCGGCCTGGCTGACCGACGAGTGTTGGGTGGCGGCAGCCGTCACGCTTTCCCAGGGCACGATCCAGTACTCGCCATCGTCGCGGGGGACGCAGACTTCGCGGCGCTGGCGGTTGAAGCGCACAGGTAAGGGAACTTCTCTGAAGAGGCCTTGGATCAAAATCAGCGTAGGAACGCCCAAAATAACCGCCCCTAGTATCAAAACACCTTGGCTGAAATCAGGGTCGAGATTTCGAGTAAAGAAAGACATGGCTAAAAACACCATCACCATCGGCCACATCACCATCACCGCCGAGCCGATGCTGTAGCTGCCTATGTCGAGAAACACCTCGTTTTTTCGCCAGATGATATTGAGCACATCCGAGGGCTTTCTACCCGTAGGGATCGGTAACGGCGCCAAATAGTCATTGCGCGAAAAGATCCGTTTTTTCGTGGTGCCTGCCGGGGGCGTGCTCATCGTTTGTCCTTGGGTTGCAGGTAAAGGGCGCCGGGGTGATCGTCGCCGAGCGGGTAACTTGGCACACGATCCAGTTGAGGCGTCGGGTCGGCCCACAGCTCTACTACGTCAGTTGAGTGATTCAGAGTAAAAGCAAGCCCCAGTTCGCCGCCGATAAACGTACGAGCACCGAGCATGGCGATCAATGGCGTGCGATAACGCAACCTTAGGGAAACAGAGCTGGGTGTCGTGTCCAATACGTTGCGAAGCTCTTTAAAGGGGCCACTCAAACGTAAGCCCTGACCTTCTTTGTGCGGTATCCACTGACAAGCGCTGCTGGACAACCAGTGAGGCGTCATGTCTTGCCAAGGGCGCGGTGTTTTGTAGTGGTGGATCGGACTGTTTTTGATCATGTCGCGGGAGGCTTGAATACTCGCCGTCAAGCCAACGCTCGCTCGGCCTGCGCGGCCAGTTCAGCCTCGCGTTTGGCGATGGCTGCTTCCAGTTCCGGGGAGCGTTTGGCCCACTGTTCCGGGGGTAAGGGTTTGGACCATTCGATGATGTCGGGATAGGGCAAATCGGGCGGCGGATTCAGTTTCCAGCGTTCAAGCACGTCTATCAGCAGCGTGTTGAAAATGAAAATCCCGCAGAACCCCTCCCAAAGAACGGTTACGAACCAGCCTCTCAATTTCGCGGCCTTGATCAGATCGTCCAGGTAAGTAGCCCAGATTCCTTTTGACCTGTCGAAACGCGCTGTTTGATCCTCAACAGCCTCCGGCCCAATCTCCATGTAACTGCGCATGCACTCCCACAGCGCCATGGCCGTGGTGCCGCCCCCACAGTTGAAGCCCAGTGAAAAATGCTTGTTGTCTTCCTTGGCCTGCGGGTCTGGGTTCTCGAAACCAATGATCAATAAACCCATCGTGGCTTTACCGGCCTGGCTGACCGACGAGTGTTGGGTGGCGGCAGCCGTCACGCTTTCCCAGGGCACGATCCAGTACTCGCCATCGTCGCGCGGTACGCAGACTTCTCGGTGTTGGCGGTTGAAGCGCACTGGAAGTGGCACCTCGCGAAATAGGCCTTGGATCAAAAACAAAATAGGGATGCCCACGATGATTAGCCCTCCACCCCATATCAGAGGATCGGGGGTGATGTAGTTCAAAAGCGCAAACAGCATCACCATCGGCCACATCACCATCACCGCCGAACCGATGCTGTAGCTGCCGACATCGAGAAATACCTCATTCTTGCGCCAGATGATATTGAGCACATCCGAGGGTTTTCTACCCGTTGGAATCGGCAACGGCGCCAAATAGTCATTGCGCGAAAAGATCCGTTTTTTCGTGGTGCGTGCCGGGGGCGTGCTCATCGTTTGTCCTTGGGTTGCAGGTAAATGGCGCCGGGGTGATCGTCGCCGAGTGGATAACTCCGCACACGATCCAGTTGCGGCGTCGGGTCGGCCCGCAGCTCTACTACGTCAGTTGAGTGATTCAGGGTAAATGCAAGCCCCAGTTCGCCGCCGATAAACGTACGAGCGCCGAGCATGGCGATCAATGGCGTGCGATAACGCAACCTTAGGGAAACAGTGCTGGGTGTCGTGTCCAATACGTTTTTCAGCGTGTTGAATGGGCCACTCAAGCGCAGGCCCTGACCTTCCTTGTGCGGTATCCACTGACAGACGCTGCTGGACAACCAGTGAGGCGTCATGTCCCGCCAGGGACGCGGTGCTTTGTAGTGGTGGATCGGGCTGTTTTTGATCATGTCGCGGGAGGCTTGGGTATCCACCGGATCCCCAACCATGCTCAGTTCCAGGTAGACACTGCCGGGCTCCGCCCCCGGTAAATCGATGGTCAGGGCATTGATGGAGCTGACGAAAGCGAGGCCGGAATGGCCATTACTCGTGGTGCGCTCCGAGCTACTTTGCATGCTGACCCGAGGCGCATACAGGATGAAGTACAGCCGGTTGAGTTCGTCCTGCTGGGCGTTGGGCGCGATAGGTTCCAGATCGATAGCCCGGGCTTTCGACCAGCAGCAGAAGTTCAGGAAGGTTTGCAGCGGCGTCCGCTCAAAGAGCCAGGCCGTCAGGTACAGCGCGCCCAGTGCGGCGATGATCCAGTTCAACGGGCCCATGTACAGCGTGTAACGCAAGATAGCGACTTCGACTTCGACTAATCCTGCCAAAGCTCTGCCGGTTTGGGCCATCCCCAACAGTGCCTGAGCACCAAAAGCACCGACCTGCCCGGCGACCACGGTCTGACGCATCTCCAGCCACGGATCGACTTGAGCGTGTGCTCTCTCTAGCTGAGTTTGCAGAGACCTGTATTCGTTCACTGCTGCAACAAATGACAATCCACCAATCACCCCACCAAACAGCGTAAGCGTCGGAGCCGCAGATGAGCGAATAAAGAACCGATCCTTCCCAAATCCCTTCCGCACTTGCATATCAACCACCGCCACCAAAGCCGCCGCGGCATACAACGTCGCCGACACCGTGTCGTTCGCCCGCCGACTGTCCATCCCCTCCAACACCCCGGCCTTGCTCAAATAGTGATGCGCATTGAGCACGTTCAACAACAACGCCGCCAACGGCACCACCCCACCGCTGTTGATCACCAAGTTGGATTTAACAATCCGCTCCACACGGCCCGCACCAATGGCCCTCCCTGCGGCGCTCGCCCATTGGGTCAGCCCTTCACCTTGTTGCCCCAACAATCTCCACAGCGTTCGGCCGGCTTCGGTCACAACCTGCAAACGCGTGTCGCTGCCCAGGCGGGCGGCGATGAGGATGCCCATCCATGAATGGCTGAAGGTGGTGTCACCCTTGAGCAACAACAGCGACGCCGCCAGCCGGTTGACCAGCGCACTCCATTGGCTGCTCGCGTCTCGGGCCATGGCCGCGATGTCGCCCAGAACCGCTGCACTCAGCGGCGCCAATGCCTGATGGGTGGCGCTGAGGTTGTCGGAGGCCAGTGCAGCCATCAACTCACTCAGGCGCGAGGCGCTGTTAATGGCCGCCTCGATCGAGGGCGTCCAGGCGTTGAACAGTTGTTTCAGCGCGCCGCCATCGGCGGCGCGCACGTAGTCGGCGTATTGCTCGGCGCCCTGGGCGCGCAGGCATTGGGCGGTCAGGCAGCCGGTGGCCAGTTCGGTCAGCCAGTGGCGCGTCGCCAGGTCGTGGTAATCGACAAACCAGGTGCCGCTGAGCGAACGGTTGAGGTACACGCCCCGGTCGGCAAACAACGCGGTGTGCCGCTGTTCGATCTGCTGGTAGTGCGCCGCTGCCGTCTGCGCGAACCAGCGGTTCATCGCCTCGAGGTCGATGTATTGGCCGACCTTGGCACTGAAGTGATGGTTGTTGAGGTTGGCGTGCTTTTCGGCGCGGTATTGGCGGACGATGAATTCCGCCTCGGTGTACAGGTCCGCCGGAATAAAGGCCCGTACCGGAGCGACGATGGCCGCGATACGCGCATCGCGGGCGGCGGCTTCGGCCTGAGTGGGTTGACCACCGTACTGACGGGCCTGGGTTTCAGCCTTGAGCGCCTCATCCAGCCGATGCTGGGTGTCGAGCATGACTTGGCCCTGTTCGGGCGTGAGGACGATGTCGCGTTCCTTGTAACGGTAGCTGATGGACCCGGCCAGTTCGGCGCCATCTTCAGTGATCAGGCTGCGCACGAACCCGCCGATGCTCAGCCGCAGGTTATTCTCGCCCAGCCATTTTTCGTGGCTCGCCTCAACCCATTCCTGCTCATGATTGATGTCACGCAGCACGCCCAGATCGTCATCCAGACAGGCGAAGATGGCAAACAGACCCTCGGTGTGTGCCTTGGCGCTGTCCAGCCAGTCCTGAGTGCCCTGACCGTCCCACGGCTCGGCGCTCCACTCGCCCGGCGGCTGGTCGCAGGCCTCGGGGTGTTGGGCAATGACGCTCTCGCGCTCACGGGCGCAGTGCATGGCGTCGGTGTAGGCCTTGATGTTGGCCGGGGTCGGGTCTTTCATCACCGTTTCGCCCAGCGCGTCGGTATCTTCAGCGCCCCGCTGCGGGTCCGCTTTCATGGACCGGGCGAAGGTGCCAGGGATGAGTTCGGCCATGACCTCACCGGCTTTTTCCAGCGGCGGGCAATGCTCGGCTTGCAGTTCATTGGCCACGCTGCGCAAGGCCAGCTGGCGCATGTGCGCGCTGCGTTGGTCGCTGCTGTCGCTTAGCGCTTGGCAGTGCTCGGGGTTGAGCGGGAACTCGCTGTAGAGCATCCAGGCATCGTGGATTTTTTTCAGGGCCAGCCCCGTCAGGGTCGCGTCAAGCACCGGGGTCGCGTCGGCTTCCAGGGCCTGTTCTTTGAGCTGGCCATTCGGCGAAACGGCATACCGCTTAAGAGGGCCTTTGTCCTGCCACAGATAAACAAACCCGGCCCGTAGGCGTCGTACCGCCATGGGTCGGCTTTGCGGGGTCACGCCGGGAGCGCAGCAGGGGTGCCCGGCCTTTTCCTCAGCCAAGGCGTAGCGCACGGGCACCACGAATAGCTCGGACTGGCTGGCCGGACAAGGGGCCATCGTGCTGTTGATGTCGACGTGCGGCTGAGCCTTGGCGGCGCGTTCGGCCTGTGCGGCGCGGTCAAGCCTCGCCAGTTGTTCTGCGCTCATCGGCAGGACTCCTGGCCGGTGAGCTGCTGATGCGTCAGTTCGGCATTCAGGTTGTCCAGCCGTTGCTTGGGCGATATGCCGGGCTCGGCCAATATCTGTCGGTAAGCGGCGTGAGCCGGTGCATCGGGAAAGTCAGTGCCCAGCGCAGCATGGAAACGCGCCCAGAGCAGGACTTCATCGAGGGCGCTGTAACCGTGACGACCGGCAGAGTGCTGGCAGTGCGATGCCCACTGTTGCAGTGCCAAGAGATCCAGCCCTTGCAGGTATTCGGAAAAGTAAAGTTGGCAATGTTCGATCAACCGTTGAGCGAAGCGCTGCCGTTGGGCACGGCCCAAGTGCTCCAATTGCTCCGCAGGCAGGAACAACCAAGGCGCTTGCGCGTACTGTGCAGCGGATTGATCCGGATTTTCTTGATGGATATCCAATGCCGGGAGCCGGATCAGTCGCACCGGCCCCATCAACCGATCACGCTCATGGGGAGGCAGATCCGTCAGCCACAAGGCGGTGATGCGAGGGTCGTAATAACGAAATAAAACCGTGACATCCCCCTCGACACGAACGTGAATCAGGCTACGTAAATGCTCAAGCACGACCGTTTCTTGCGCCTCTGACTCCAGCCAGATGCCAGACGTCGCGCTCCACTCCCGAAAAAAGGTCTGGGCCAGCGGGCTATTGGGGGAAACCGGCACCAAAACCGGCCCGACGTCCTCCAACGGGCCAAAAGCGGTGGTCTGGTAAAGCGATTGGAACGTTGTGCTCTCGAGCTCAAACAAACGTTCAGGCAGGCGTTCAATCTGGGCGCGATCCAGCAGCAGGTAAGCCTGACTCATGCCGATGCCTCCGCCAGTTTTTGACACACGGCACAGATCGGCGCGGCCTGCTGCGCAGCCTGAGTCAACGCCAGTTTTTGCGCGGCCAGTGATGGCGCAATCAGCGCCTGGGGCGCCTCGGGGAGCAATGAGCGAGCAGGCTCTGGAGCTATCCCGGACACCGGCACGCCACCTTCAACAATGGGCACGCTGCTGAAAATCCCCCCCGGGGTGATGACGATGTGCTGACCACCGACCTGCCACGTCAAGCTCTTCCCCGCAACAATCACCACATGGTCGGCGGTGATATGGGCGTGAGGCCCGGCCTGAATCACCAGCGTGCCCTCTGCCGTCGTGCTGCTATTGCCGGTGATGGAGATCAGTTCGTTGCCGCCGATCAGCGTATTGCGTGCGCCTTGAGTGGTGTGCAACTCGTCGCCCTTGATCAGGCTGGCGCTATTGTTGTCCACCTGTTCAAAGCGGTCGTTACCGATCAGGCTGCGGCTGTCACGGGTGATCTGTTCGCGGCGGTCGTTGCCAATTTTAGAGTCGCTGTCATTGAGGATCAGTTGTTCGAGGTCGCGTTCGGCGCGCAGGTAGATTTGCTCTTGCCCGGCGCGGTCTTCAATCGACAGTTCGTTGTAACCACCGGTGTGCGGGGAGCTGTCGCTGCGCAATACGGTTTTGGTTTTGTGCTCGGGCAACGGGTAGGGCATCGCAGTGACCTTGTTCGGCACGCACCCGGTAATGAACGGATTATCGGGATTGCCATCCAGAAAGGTGACAACGACCTCCATGCCGATGCGCGGGATGATCACCGCGCCGAAATGCTGACCCGCCCAGCCGGTTGAAACCCGCAGCCAGCAACTGCTTTTCTCGCTGTCGAGTTCGGCCCTGCACCAAGGAAATTCGACTTTGACGCGACCATACTCATCGCAATAGATCTCTTCGCCGGCAGGGCCTGTGACGCGGGCGGTCTGACTCACCAACAGCGTGTTTCGTGAACGCATCGGCGGCCGGTAAAACACGTCCCAGGGAATGACGCTGAAGCTGTTGCGATAACCTTGGGTAAAGCCGTCTTCGGATTTGACGTCGCGGGTGATTGCCTCTTCCAGCGACTGAGGCTGCCTTCCGGTATGCGTCACACTGAGCAACAGCCACAAATCGTTGCAGGCTTTACGCGGATGCTCGGTCAGGTCAAAAAAGTGACCACTGCGCAAGCACGGTTGATCGCTCTTGCCCTTGACCACCTGGTAATCCGCGCGGTGCCGCTCCAAGGCCTGGCGAGCGAGTTGTTTGCCGCGTTTGGCGTTCTCGATTAATACGGGGTAGCGATAGTCTTCAAGCTCAGGGCTGAACTCGGCCGTGAAGCGGCTTTCCAGCAACAGACTCGGGCGCTGGAAGTCGTAGTGCCGGCGCGTGGTCGTGCTGGTGCGGCTGCGAAAGCCCATGGAAAACTGGCTGACGACCGGATGCTCCGCCACCATGCCGGAGTCTTGCTGATAAGGGGTTTCGCCCAGTTTAGGGAAGAAGGTCTGGTCATCGGTAAACACCAGCACATGGCCGTCAGGCGAATGCTGGTGATGCCACGCGATGCCGTCCTCGGCGCACAGCCGCTGGACGAATTCGAAATCGCTTTCCCCATATTGGGTGCAGTATTCGCGCTCGGGGCTGGTGCTGACATTGAAGGTAAAGGCATCGGCCTGGATGCCATGTCCCTTGAGTACCTGAGCAATGATTTGCGGCACCGTCAGGTTCTGGAAAATTCGTTGATCGTGTCTGAACTGCAAGTAGTGCAGCGTCGGTACGAGGGTCAGGTGATAACGGGTCAGGCGTTTGCCGGGCTCACCGACGAACGCCTCTTCGATATGGCCATGAAGACCTTCTCCGTTATGACCGAACTGGAGAAATGCGGGCTGGCTGAGCAGGTTCTCCACATCGAAATCAGGATTTTCGCTGACCAGCTCAACCTGGATCGCGTACAAGGCGCTGATGGCCTCGACACCGTCAAAGGCAAGCACCTTGAAATCGTTGCGAACAGCGGGGATGTGCAGCGCAAAATGCGCCGTATTGGCCGAATCGAACATACGCTTATCCTTAAGCAAAGAGGAAATGAAGCACGATGTCCAAACCGTCCATGGTTTGTGCACGCGAAAATTGGCGGGCACGTTAACAATGGGGAAAAAGGATTGATGTAGGAGGGTTCCCCGAATACAGCCAGACCCTTCCGCTTTGCAAGATGTTGCGTTAATGAATAATGGGGGCGGTGAAAATGATCTGGAGCAGGCCCGGCACCCTGAGCCAGGCGACTTGCAGGACCTGAAGCGTTATCTCAAGGCCGACTACAACCCGGACAAGGACTTCCTGCAACGCCCCCGAAAACAAGCGTTTCCTTGCCGCAGCGCCACAGCCGTCTACCATCAACCAGACACAAATATTCACCCCTGCCCCTCAAGTTGCAGGAGGTGCCTACCGAAACACTACTAATGGGCTCCAATTGCCAACTACCACGGCAATGCGGCCAAGCCAGCAGACAAAATCCGCATGGCTTGATTGTCCCTTTGACTGCCATCACGGGATTGCCAATACTCATGGCAACTTGACGTTACCCGCACGGAACAAGGAATAACCCTTTGAAGCTGGAACTCAAAAACAGCTTGTCGGTGAAGTTGCTCCGGGTCGTGCTCCTGTCGGCATTGATCGTCGGCGTGGTTTTGAGCTGTGCGCAGATTGTTTTCGATGCTTATAAAACACGCCAGGCCGTGGCCAATGATGCCCAGCGCATCCTCGACATGTTCCGCGACCCCTCGACCCAAGCGGTGTACAGCCTCGATCGGGAAATGGGTATGCAGGTTATCGAAGGCCTGTTTCAGGACGACGCCGTGCGCATGGCCTCCATCGGCCACCCCAATGAAACCATGCTTGCGGAAAAATCCCGTGACTTGCAGCATTCTGACAGCCGTTGGCTGACCGACCTTATTCTGGGCCAGGAACGCACGTTCACCACGCAACTGGTGGGGCGCGGCCCCTATAGCGAATATTACGGCGACCTCAGCATTACCCTCGACACCGCCACCTACGGTCAGGGCTTTATTGTCAGCTCGGTGATCATCTTCATCTCCGGCGTATTGCGGGCCATGGCCATGGGCCTGGTGCTGTACCTGGTCTATCACTGGCTGCTGACCAAACCGCTGTCGCGGATCATCGAACACCTGACCAACGTCAATCCCGACCGTCCCAGCGAACACAAGATTCCGCAGCTCAAGGGTCACGAAAAGAACGAACTGGGAATCTGGATCAACACCGCCAACCAGTTGCTTGAGTCCATCGAACGCAATACCCACCTGCGCCACGAAGCCGAAAACAGTTTGTTGCGCATGGCGCAATACGATTTCCTCACCGGCCTGCCAAACCGTCAGCAATTGCAGCAGCAACTGGACAAGATTCTGGTAGACGCCGGTCGCCTGCAACGCCGGGTCGCGGTGCTGTGTGTGGGCCTGGACGATTTCAAAGGCATCAACGAGCAATTCAGCTACCAGACCGGCGACCAATTGCTGTTGGCCCTGGCCGACCGTCTGCGTGCCCACAGTGGTCGTCTCGGCGCACTTGCCCGTCTGGGGGGCGATCAGTTCGCACTGGTTCAGGCCGACATCGAGCAACCCTACGAAGCCGCCGAGCTGGCGCAAAGCATCCTCGATGACCTGGAAGCGGCGTTTGCCCTCGATCATCAGGAGATCCGCCTGCGCGCAACCATCGGCATCACCCTGTTCCCGGAAGATGGCGACAGCACCGAAAAGCTGTTGCAGAAAGCCGAACAGACCATGACCCTGGCCAAGACCCGTTCGCGCAACCGCTATCAGTTCTATATCGCCAGCGTCGACAGCGAAATGCGCCGCCGCCGCGAACTGGAAAAAGACCTGCGCGACGCCCTCGCCCGCGATCAGTTCTATCTGGTCTATCAGCCGCAGATCAGCTACCGCGATCACCGGGTGGTCGGGGTCGAGGCGCTGATTCGCTGGCAACACCCGGAGCACGGGCTGGTGCCGCCGGACCTGTTCATTCCGCTGGCCGAGCAGAACGGCACGATCATCGCCATCGGCGAATGGGTGCTGGATCAGGCCTGCCGACAACTGCGCGAATGGCACGACCAAGGGTTCAGCGACCTGCGCATGGCGGTCAACCTGTCGACCGTGCAACTGCACCACGCCGAGCTGCCGCGAGTCGTCAACAACCTGCTGCAAATGTATCGCCTGCCACCGCGCAGCCTCGAGCTGGAAGTCACCGAGACCGGCCTGATGGAAGACATCAGCACCGCCGCGCAGCACTTGCTCAGCCTGCGCCGTTCGGGGGCATTGATCGCCATCGACGACTTCGGGACCGGATACTCATCGCTGAGTTATCTGAAAAGCCTGCCGCTGGACAAGATCAAGATCGACAAGAGCTTCGTTCAGGACCTGCTCGATGACGACGACGATGCAACCATCGTTCGCGCGATCATCCAGCTGGGCAAAAGCCTTGGCATGCAGGTCATCGCCGAGGGCGTGGAAACGGTCGAACAAGAGGCTTACATCATCTCCGAAGGCTGTCACGAAGGTCAGGGCTATCTCTACAGCAAACCGCTGCCTGCGCGGGAGCTGAGCGCTTACCTGAAACAGGCCCAACGCAGTAATGCGTTGATCCTCTGAGCCTCTAAAAGATCGCAGCCTACGGCAGCTCCTACGCGATCGCCGTAGGCTGCGTTCTTTTGATCTTTCCCGCACCGCCCTCCCGAACAAGAAATATTTCCAATCACGGCCCTTTACACATAATGCGAAAGATTTGCATTATGTCGCAGTTTTGCGCACCCCCGCGCCTGTCCATATTTACCGAAGCAGGATGTTCGCCATGATTCGTATGCCTCTGGCTACCGCCAGTTTGCTGGCCATCGCTATTTCCCTCGCCGGTTGCGGCGAAGGCAAAGACAAGGCTGCTGCTCCTCAAGCGCCTACGCCGGCCACCAGCACCGCAGCACCTGCGGCCACGGGCAAAGTCGATGAAGTCGCTGGCAAAGCCGTTGTCGCGCACTACGCCGACATGGTTTTTGCGGTCTTCAGCGACGCCGAATCCACTGCAAAAACCCTGCAAACAGCCATCGATGCCTTCCTCGCCAAGCCAAATGCCGAGACCCTGAAAGCCGCTCGCGCAGCCTGGGTTGCGGCACGCGTGCCTTACCTGCAGAGTGAAGTGTTTCGCTTTGGCAACACCATCATCGACGATTGGGAAGGTCAGGTTAATTCCTGGCCGCTCGACGAAGGCCTGATCGACTACGTCGACAAGAGCTACGAGCACGCACTGGGCAACCCGGGCGCCAACGCCAACATCATCGCCAACCCGATCATCCAGATTGGCGAAGACAAGATCGACGTGACAGACATCACTCCGGAAAAACTCGCCAGCCTGAACGAGCTCGGCGGTTCCGAAGCGAACGTTGCAACGGGCTATCACGCTATCGAATTCCTGCTCTGGGGCCAGGACCTGAACGGCACCGGCCCTGGCGCTGGCAACCGTCCTGCTTCGGACTACCTGGAAGGCGCCGGCGCTACCGGTGGCCACAACGATCGTCGTCGCGCGTACCTGAAAGCCGTGACCCAGTTGCTGGTCAGCGACCTGGAAGAAATGGTCGATAACTGGAAGCCGGACGTGGCCGACAACTACCGCGCCGAGCTGGAAGAAGAAACGGCTGAAAGCGGTCTGCGCAAAATGCTCTTCGGCATGGGCAGTCTCTCCCTCGGCGAACTGGCGGGCGAGCGCATGAAAGTCTCTCTGGAAGCCAACTCTCCGGAAGACGAACAGGACTGCTTCAGCGACAACACCCACAACTCGCACTTCTACGATGCCAAAGGCATTCGTAATGTGTACCTGGGCGAATACACCCGCGCAGACGGCAGCAAAATGACCGGCGCCAGCCTGTCGTCACTGGTGGCCAAAGCCGACCCGGCGGCCGACGCTGCGCTCAAGGCTGACCTGGCCGCTACCGAAGCCAGGATCCAGGTCATGGTTGATCACGCCAACAAGGGTGAGCACTACGACCAACTGATCGCTGCCGGCAACACCGAGGGTAACCAGATCGTCCGTGACGCCATTGCGGCACTGGTCAAGCAGACCACCTCGATCGAACAGGCTGCCGGCAAACTGGGCATCAGCGACCTGAACCCGGACAACGCTGATCACGAATTCTGATCAACGCTGGCTGATCAATAACGAAAAGATCGCAGCCTTCGGCAGCTCCTACATGGAATAGCCGTACATCTGTAGGAGCTGGCGCAGCCTGCGATCTTTTCTTGATCATTCCCGCGCTCCTGTGCGGGAACGATCAACTGACTCACATTAACCAAACGATAATTCCTCTTATTCAAACTCCCTCGCCCTGTTAGACTTTGCACCCTTGTTTTGCTCGTCTTTCAGGATTGCTGATGCCCTCGCTGCCTCTTCGCTTGTCTGCACTGATTCTGGCCCTGGGCCTGAGTGCCTGCGATGACGCCCCGCGTTTTACCAAGGCCGAACCCGGTGAAGCCCGCTCCGGTGGCGCGGCGACCGTCAGAAAAACCGACCAGAACGCCTTCTCCCTGCCTTCAGCCAACCTCTCGCCGACCCGTCGGCTGGACTTCAGCGTCGGCAACAGTTTCTTCCGCAGCCCTTGGGTGATCGCCCCGTCGACCACCACCGCCCGCGACGGCCTCGGCCCGCTGTTCAACACCAACGGCTGCCAGAACTGCCATATCAAGGACGGTCGCGGTCATCCACCGACTGCCGATTCCGATAACGCCGTGTCGATGCTGGTGCGCCTGTCGATCCCCAACGCCCCGGCCTACACCAAAGTCATCGAGCAAATGGGGGTGGTGCCAGAGCCG
Organism: Pseudomonas frederiksbergensis; assembly: GCF_001874645.1. Lineage (NCBI taxonomy): Bacteria > Pseudomonadati > Pseudomonadota > Gammaproteobacteria > Pseudomonadales > Pseudomonadaceae > Pseudomonas > Pseudomonas frederiksbergensis. Next base: position 4,146,546 of record NZ_CP017886.1, on the reverse strand, counting down.
GTCTACGGCGGGCAACTTCAGGACATGGCCATACCCGGCGTCGCCCCCGAAGGCAAGGTTCGTGTCGACTACAATCCGGTCCCCGTGCGCTTTACCGACGGCACCGAAGTCGAACTGCGCAAACCCAAGCTGCTGATTACTCAACTGGGCTACGGCCCGATGCATCCCGACACGCTTTTTTCCGCACGAATCGCCCCGCCGATGATTGGCCTCGGGCTGCTCGAAGCCATCTCCGACGCGGATATTCTGGCCAACGCCGACGCGCAGGCGAAAGACAAGAACGGCATCGCCGGACGTCCGAACCGGGTCTGGGATGACGCGCAACAAAAGACCGTTTTGGGGCGTTTTGGCTGGAAAGCCGGGCAACCGAATCTCAATCAGCAAAACGTTCACGCGTTTTCCGGTGATATGGGCCTCACAACCCGCCTGCGACCGTTTGATGACTGTACCCAGGCCCAGACTGCCTGCCTGCAGGCACCCAACGGCAATGGCCCGGATGGCGAGCCGGAAGTCAGCGACAACATCTTGCGCCTAGTGCTGTTCTACAGCCGTAACCTGGCCGTCCCTGCCCGCCGTGACGTCAACGGGGCGCAGGTGCTGGCCGGTAAAAACCTGTTCTATCAGGCCGGTTGCCAGTCGTGCCACACACCGACATTCACCACCGCCGCGAATGCCGCAGAACCGGAACTGGCCAATCAAGTGATTCGCCCCTACAGCGATCTGTTGCTGCATGACATGGGCGAAGGCCTGGCCGATAACCGTAGCGAATTCCAGGCCTCAGGCCGCGACTGGCGCACACCGCCGTTGTGGGGCATTGGCCTGACGCAGACGGTCAGTGGCCACACTCAGTTTTTGCACGACGGCCGCGCCCGCAATCTGCTCGAAGCCGTGCTCTGGCACGGCGGCGAAGCAAGCGCGGCGCAGCGTCAGGTTTTAGCTTTCAATGCCGAGCAGCGCGCCGCGTTGTTGGCTTTTCTGAATTCTCTTTAACGCATTTCCCATAAGCTTTCGCCCATATAAAAAGGGAGCCCGACATGTTCCGTCCCAAGTTGTTGTTCACCAGCCTTGCCGCACTCGCCCTGGGTGCCTGCTCGCCTCAGGACCCTCAAGCCGTCACGTCGGCAGCCATCGCCAAACAAGTGATCCTGCCGACCTACAGTCGCTGGGTTGAAGCCGACCGCCAATTGGCCGTCAGTGCGCTGGCCTACTGCGAAGGCAAGGTGGACCTGGAGACTGCTCGCGCCGATTTCCTCCATGCACAAAAAGCCTGGGCACAATTACAACCGTTGCTGGTTGGCCCACTGGCCGAAGGCAATCGCTCCTGGCAAGTGCAGTTCTGGCCGGACAAGAAAAACCTGGTCGGCCGTCAGGTCGAGCAACTGGTCACCGCACAACCGCAGATCGATGCTGCCGCGCTGGCCAAATCCAGCGTCATCGTGCAGGGCCTCTCGGCCTATGAGTACATTCTGTTCGACGACAAGACCAACGTTGCCGACGCCGCGCAAAAAGCCCGTTACTGCCCACTGCTGACCGCCATCGGTGAACGTCAGAAACAGCTGGCCGAAGAGATTCTGGCAAGCTGGAACAGCACCGACGGCATGCTGGCCCAGATGACCAAATTCCCGAACCAGCGTTACGCCGATTCCCACGAAGCTATCGCCGATTTGCTGCGCGCTCAAGTGACGGCACTGGATACCCTGAAGAAAAAACTCGGCACGCCAATGGGTCGTCAGACCAAGGGCATTCCACAGCCGTTCCAGGCGGACGCATGGCGCAGTCAGACGTCGCTGCAAAGCATGGAAGCGAGCCTGGCTGCCGCCCGAACCGTCTGGGTCGGCGTCGACAACAAGGGCCTGCGTGGCCTGCTGCCGACCGAGCAAAAGCCGCTGACGGACAAGATCGATGCCGCCTACGCCGCGTCCTTGAAACTGTTCAACAGCAGCCAGCGCTCGCTGACCGAAATGCTCACTGACGATGCCGGTCGCCAGCAACTCAACGACCTCTACGACAGCCTCAACGTCGTCCATCGCCTGCACGAAGGTGATCTGGCCAAGGCGCTGGGCATCCAACTGGGCTTCAACGCCAACGACGGTGACTGATGAGGGTTAGCTCCATGCTGCGACGCCAGGCTCTGACTTTAGGCAGTTTGTTGCTGGGCGCCGTGACGCTGGGCGGCTGGAAGCTGTTCAAGCAAAAGGACCACGGTCCTTTGCTGCTGTCGGCGCGCGACGACAGCGACGGCAAACATTACGCCGTCGGCTATCGGCTGGACGGCACTCGAGTGTTCGCCACCGAAGTCGGCCAGCGCTGCCACGACATCATCAACCACCCTTCGCGGCCGATAGCCCTGTTCGTCGCCCGCCGGCCGGGCACCGAAAGCTATCTGGTCGATCTGCGCGACGGCACGCTGCTACAAACCGTGGTGTCGCAACCGAACCGCCACTTCTACGGTCACGCGGTCATTCACAACAGCGGTGACTGGCTGTACGCCACCGAGAACGACACCACCGACCCAGGTCGCGGCCTGCTCGGGGTGTACCGTTTCGAAGGTGAACGGTGGGTTCACAGCGGCGAGATTTCCACCCACGGTATCGGCCCGCATCAGGTGTCGTGGATGCCCGACGGTGAAACCCTAGTGGTGGCCAACGGCGGCATTCGCACCGAAGCCGAAAGCCGGGTCGAGATGAACCTCAACGCCATGGAGCCAAGCCTGGTGTTGATGCAGCGCGACGGCACCCTGCTGAGCAAGGAAACCCTGGCCCAGCAGATGAACAGCGTGCGTCACATGGGGATCGCCAGCGACGGCACCCTTGTCACCGGCCAGCAATTCATGGGTGCCGCCCATGAATCATCCGAGCTGTTGGCGATCAAGCGTCCCGGCCAGCCCTTTGTCGCGTTCCCGGTCGCCGAGCACCAATTGCAGGCCATGGGGCACTACACCGCGAGTGTCGCGGTGCACAGTGACCTGCGACTGGTGGCGCTTACCGCACCGCGCGGCAACCGGTTTTTCATCTGGGACCTGGACAGCGGCGAAGTGCGCCTCGATGCACCGCTGCCCGACTGCGCCGGTGTCGGTGCGGTGGCCGATGGTTTTGTCGTGACCTCGGGACAAGGGCGTTGCCGTTTCTATGATTGTCGCCAGACACCGTTGCTGGCAAAACCCCTCGAACTTCCCGCAGGGCTCTGGGATAACCACCTCCATCTGGTTTAATCACCCTTCACGCCCCCCATCGTAGGAGCTGCCGCAGGCTGCGATCTTTCGGCCATCGCGCAGCTCCCGTCTGTCACACAAAGAGCACCATCAAAAGATCGCAGCCTTCGGCAGCTCCTACGGGTCAGGTGGGACCCGGGGGGGAAATGCTATCTGGAATCACCGACACACACGGAGTAATGTTCGGCCTGTCTCACCTGATTTTTTCCAAGGAAGTGGAATATGCTGCGTCGCCGCATGCTGATCATGTTGGGTGTTGTCCTGTTGATCATTTTGATGCTGGGAGGCTACAAAGCCTTCTCCATCTACAAGATGATCCAGACCTACGCTGTGCCAAGACCACCGGTGAGTGTTGCCGTGGCCACGGCCTCCGAACGACCCTGGCAATCACGCTTGCCCACGGTCGGCACCCTCAAGGCGCTGCAAGGGGTCAACCTGAGTCTGGAGATCGCCGGTACGGTCAAGGACGTGCAGTTCGAGTCCGGGCAGAAGGTCAAGGCCGGCCAACCGATCGTGCAGCTCGACAGCGCCGTCGAAAGTGCCCTGCTGGAAACCGCCCAGGCCGACCTTGGCCTGGCGCAACTGGATTACGGCCGTGGCAGCCAACTGGTCGGTAGTCGGGCCATCTCCAAGGGCGAGTTCGACCGGCTCACCGCGGTGCTTGCAAAGAGCAAGGCTACGGTCAATCAGCTCAAGGCCGCGCTGGCGAAAAAACACATCGTCGCGCCCTTCAACGGCACTATCGGCATTCGTCAGGTTGACGTCGGCGACTTCCTGCCCAGCGGTACGGTCATTGCCACCCTGCAGGACCTGAGCAGCCTTTACGTCGACTTCTATGTGCCGGAACAATCGGTACCGAAAATCGCCATCGGCCAGCCGGTACAGGTCACTGTCTCGGCCTACCCGACGCAGAACTTCCCGGGCAGCATCAGCGCAATCAACCCCAAGGTCGAAAACAGCACGCGCAACGTGCTGGTGCGCGCCACCCTGGCCAACCCGGACGGTAAATTGCTGCCGGGCATGTTCGCCAACCTGCTGGTCATGTTGCCAGACCCACAGCCCAAAATCGTGGTACCGGAAGGCGCGATCACCTACACCCTCTATGGCAACTCGCTCTACGTGGTCGCACAGAAGAAGGACGCGGACGGCAACGTCGAGAAAGACGGAAAGGGCCAACCCATCCTGATCGCCGAGCGGCGCTTCATCGAAACCGGCGAGCGTCGTGACGGGTTGGTATTGATCAACAAAGGGCTGCGGAACGGCGAGCAAGTGGTCAGTGCCGGTCAGATCAAACTCGACAACGGCACGCACATTGTCATCAGCCCCGACAAGAACCTCCCAACCGAACAGACCAGCCAACCGCGCGCGAACTGATCAAGGAATCCCCATGGCCTTTACCGATCCGTTCATCCGCCGCCCGGTGCTCGCCACCGTGGTCAGCCTGCTGATTGTGCTGCTGGGTTTCCAGGCCTGGAGCAAACTGCCGCTGCGCCAGTATCCGCAAATGGAGAACGCGCTGATCACGGTGACCACCGCTTACCCCGGTGCCAACGCCGAAACCATTCAGGGTTACATCACCCAACCCTTGCAGCAAAGCCTGGCCAGTGCCGAAGGCATCGACTACATGACCTCGGTCAGCCGCCAGAACTTCTCGGTCATTTCGGTCTACGCCCGTATCGGCTCCAACAGCGACCGGTTGTTCACCGAGTTGCTGGCCAAGGCCAACGAGGTCAAGAACCAGTTGCCCAAAGACGCTGAAGACCCGGTACTGAGCAAAGAGGCTGCTGGCGCCTCAGCGCTGATGTACATGAGCTTTTTCAGCAAGGAACTGAACAACCCGCAGATCACCGACTACTTGTCGCGGGTGATCCAGCCCAAGCTCGCCACCCTGCCCGGCATGGCTGAAGCCGCCATTCTCGGCAACCAGGTGTTTGCCATGCGTCTATGGCTCGATCCGGTGAAACTCGCCGGTTTCGGCTTGAGCGCCAGTGACGTCACCAACGCCGTTCGCCAGTACAACTTTCTGTCCGCCGCCGGTGAAGTCAAAGGCGAGTACGTCGTCACCAGTATCAATGCCAATACCGAGCTGAAGACCGCCGAAGCCTTTGCCGCGATTCCGCTGAAAGTCGACGGCGACAGCCGGGTGCTGCTCAGCGATGTGGCGCGCGTGGAAATGGGCGCCGAGAACTACAACACCATCAGCTCCTTCGGCGGCACACCGTCGGTGTACATCGGGATCAAGGCCACACCGGCCGCCAACCCGCTGGACGTGATCAAGGAAGTGCGCAAGATCATGCCAGAACTGGAATCCCAGTTGCCCCCCACCCTCAAGGCCGAAATTGCCTACGACGCCACGTTGTTCATTCAGGCCTCGATCAACGAAGTGGTGAAAACCCTCTTCGAAGCCGTGCTGATCGTGATTGTTGTGGTGTTCCTGTTTCTGGGCGCTCTACGTTCGGTGGTGATCCCGGTGGTGACCATTCCACTGTCGATGATCGGCGTGATGTTCTTCATGCAACTCATGGGCTACTCGATCAACCTGCTGACCTTGCTGGCAATGGTGCTGGCCATCGGCCTGGTGGTGGACGACGCCATCGTCGTGGTGGAAAACATTCACCGACATATAGAAGAAGGTAAAACGCCGCTGAACGCAGCCCTCGAAGGCGCCCAGGAAATCGCCATGCCGGTGGTCTCGATGACCATCACCCTGGCGGCGGTCTATGCGCCCATCGGCTTTCTGACGGGTCTGACTGGCGCCCTGTTCAAGGAGTTCGCGCTGACCCTGGCCGGGGCCGTGGTGATCTCCGGGATCGTTGCCCTGACGCTGTCGCCGATGATGTGTGCCCTGCTCTTGCGCCACGATGAAAACCCGTCAGGCCTGGCCCATCGCCTCGATCTGATTTTCGAAGGACTCAAGCGTCGCTATCAGAGCGTCCTGCACGGCACACTCAACACTCGGCCCGTGGTGCTGGTGTTCGCCGTGATCGTGCTGTGCCTGATCCCGGTACTGCTCAAATTCACCAAATCGGAACTGGCACCGGATGAAGATCAGGGCATCATTTTCATGATGGCCAACGCCCCGCAGCCAGCCAACCTGGACTACCTGAATACCTACACCGATGAATTCCTGGCAATATTCAAGGAGTTTCCCGAGTACTACTCGTCCTTCCAGATCAACGGATTCAACGGCGTGCAGTCAGGTATTGGCGGTTTCCTGCTCAAACCCTGGAATGAGCGCAAACGAACCCAGATGCAGATTCTGCCAGAGGTGCAAAAAAAGCTGTCGAGCATCAGCGGCCTGCAAATATTCGGCTTCAACCTGCCCTCTCTGCCGGGCACGGGTGAAGGCTTGCCTTTCCAGTTTGTGATCAACACGGCCAATGACTACGAGTCGCTGCTGGAGGTGGTCAATCGGGTGAAGAAGCGTGCCCTGGAATCCGGCAAGTTCGCCTTCGTCGACATCGACCTGGCCTTCGACAAGCCCGAAGTGGTGGTGGATATCGACCGCGCCAAAGCGGCTCAGATGGGGGTCTCGATGGAGGATCTGGGCGTAACCCTGTCGACGTTGCTGGCAGAAGCCGAGATCAACCGCTTCACCATCGAGGGGCGCAGTTACAAAGTCATCGCCCAGGTCGAACGGCCCTACCGGGACAACCCCGATTGGCTGAGCAACTACTACGTCAAAAACACTAAAGGTGAGCTGTTGCCCCTGTCGACCTTGATCACCCTCAGCGAGCGGGCACGACCGCGGCAGTTGAACCAGTTCCAGCAACTCAACTCGGCGATTCTCTCGGGGGTTGCGGTGGTCAGCATGGGTGAGGCGATTGACACTGTCCGTCAGATCGCCCAGGAAGAAGCACCACCGGGTTATGCCTTCGATTACGGCGGCACCTCGCGACAGTACGTTCAGGAAGGTAGCGCCTTGTGGGTGACCTTTGCCTTGGCACTGGCGATCATTTTCCTGGTGCTGGCGGCGCAGTTCGAAAGTTTCCGCGATCCACTGGTGATTCTGGTGACCGTGCCGCTGTCGATTTGCGGCGCGCTGATCCCGTTGTTTCTGGGCTGGTCGAGCATGAACATCTACACCCAGGTCGGGCTGGTGACCTTGATCGGACTGATCAGCAAACACGGGATCCTGATCGTTCAGTTTGCCAACCAGTTGCGCCAGGACAAGGGCCTGACACCACGCGAAGCCGTGGAGGAAGCAGCCGCCATTCGCCTGCGCCCGGTATTGATGACCACGGCCGCCATGGTTTTTGGCATGGTGCCATTGATCATCGCCACAGGCGCAGGTGCCGTCAGCCGCTACGATATCGGGATGGTGATCGCCACCGGTATGTCGATCGGGACACTGTTCACCCTGTTCGTGCTGCCCTGCATCTACACATTGCTGGCCAAACCCGATAAACCCTAGTCCGTCATCACTCGCCACAAAAAACACAAGGCCTCGCATTTGCAAGGCCTTTGATGTGGGCTAGAGGATTTTCAACTCTGGTGTTTCATTCCCTGAGTCATGCCGATCATGAACAAAAACAACTCATCATTATCGGAGTGGCTCACCACGGATGACTTGACAACCCGTGGCAATGGGCAATGCACGCCGCCATTCATTGCACTGAGAACTTGCGTACGTGGCTGCTCCAGACCAACCACCGCCAATGAAACAACTGCCAAGGCTCCTGCCATAAATAGACCTCTAGCAAATTCTAGTTTCATCGCTAAAAACCTTTGAGGGAGCTGCCAAACGCCTTCTTATAAAAATAGACGAGCCTTTCCCAATCTGCCGGGGCCCACGACGAGTGGCGGCACAGCGGCCGAGGCATCAGGCGTCTGGCTTACCCAGTTCGACATAAAAGCGGCAGCCGTTGGGCTCCATGGTGCTGAGACTGACGCTCCAGCCCTGGTTTTCACAAATCCGCTGCACCAGCGACAGGCCCAGCCCAAGGCCTTCCCCACGCTTCTCGCTACCGCGCACAAACGGCTCGAACATCGCTTCGCGCTTTTCTTCGGGAATACCGACACCGCTGTCTTCGACCAGAAAACCGCAAGGCAAAATGGTCAGGCGGATAAACCCGCTGTCGGTGTAGTGCAAGGCATTACGCAACAGGTTACCCATGACCGCATGCAAGAATGTCGCGTTGTAGCGCGTATCCATCGGGTTGCCGGGTTCATAAAACAGCGTGAGCCCCTTGTTCTCGATCGGCTCGCGCCACAGGCCGAGCAAGTCCTCGGCCACCTGCCCCAGGGTCAGTTGCGGCGACATGCTGGCATCTTCGCGCTGGGCCCGGGCGAGCATCAGAAAGGTCTGGACCAGTTCGCGCATCTCTTCACAGGCACGTGCGATCCGCTCGACCTGGTTGCGACTGCGCTGATCGAGGTCCGGGTTCTCCAGCAACAATTCGCAGGAGCTGGCCAATACCATCAACGGGGTACGCAGTTCGTGACTGACGTCGCTGGTGAACAGCCGTTCGCGGCTCAGTGCCTGGCGCAATCGGCCCAGCGTGGCGTCGAAGGCAACGGCCAGTTCACCTACTTCATCGGCAGCATAGTCCGGCGCCAGGGGCGGTGCCAGACCGAGCAGTTGATCGCGGTGGCGCACCTGACGCGCCAGCCGGACCACCGGTGCCATGACCTTGCGCGCCAGGACCCAGCCGAGGAACACCGCTAATGCCAGACTTAATACAAACCCCACCAGCACCACGGCAAACAGCACACGCTCGCGCTCTTCGAAATCGCTCTGATCTTGCAGCAGGACGTAACGCCGGCCATCAACGATCTCGACGATCGCGTGGTACGACAGATGCTCGCGAAACACTTCATGAAAGCCCGCATCCAGGTGCCGCAGCTCCCTGGGCAAGTCAAAGTCGCCAGGGCCGCCACTGAAGTAGAACAACTGATCGGGCTCGGGACGGTGACTCCAGTCGGCCATACTGTCCATCAACAGCAAACGCTGTAGATCGCCACCCAAGCCTGCCGAAATCAGCTTTGCTTCGACCAGATGTACAGTCGCCACGATGCCCATGGCAAATGCACCCGCCACCAACGCACTCATCAAGGCAAAGGCAATAATGATTCGCTGAGCAAGGCTCTGCTTAAACTCCATCACGCCCCTCGGCCAGACGATAGCCGACGCCGTGCACGGTTTGCAGCAATGGTTTGGCGAACGGCTTGTCGATCACCTGACGCAACTGATGGACGTGACTGCGCAGGCTGTCGCTGTCCGGACAATCATCCCCCCAGAGGGCTTCTTCGAGTATTTCGCGACGCAAGACGTGCGGGCTTTTCTGCATCAACACCGCCAGCAGCTTGAGGCCTACCGGGTTGAGTTTCAGCAGGCGACCTTCGCGGGTCACTTCCAGCGTGTCGAGGTCGTAGCTCAGATCGCCAACCTGCAAGGCACGGCGACCGCCACCCTGAGTACGACGCATGACCGCCTCGATACGCGCCGCCAGTTCAGACAGGGCAAACGGTTTGACCAGGTAATCATCGGCACCGGACTTGAAGCCCTGCAGCCGGTCATCCAGTTGGTCACGGGCAGTCAGCATGATCACCGGGGTATCGCGCCGGGCATCTTCACGCAGGCGTTTGCACAGGGTGTAGCCATCGATGCCGGGCAGCATGATGTCGAGCACGATCAGGTCGTAATGCTCGGTGGCCGCCAGGTGCAGACCTGACAAACCGTCCTGCGCGCAATCCACGGTATAGCCTTTAAGCCCCAGATAATCAGCCAGATTGGCGAGGATGTCGCGGTTGTCTTCAACCAATAGAATTCGCATGGGCACTTGCTCCGTACACAGTAACGGCCGTCTTGGCCCGCGCAGCTTAAGGCCAAGAGTGGTTCAGGGATAGGGCTGTCTGATTATCCACCCTGTCAGAATGCCCGCCGGGTTTTCGTCTGACCGAAGATCAAAAGATCGCAGGCTGCGCCAGCTCCTACATTAGATCGGAGTACATCCTGTAGGAGCTGGCGCAGCCTGCGATCTTTTGATGTTCACGGACAATAAAAAACCCCGCGGGCTTAACGCCAGCGGGGTTTTTTTGTACAGGGTAAGGCTGGCTTACATCATGCCGCCCATGCCGCCCATACCGCCCATGTCTGGCATGCCGCCGCCAGCTGGACCGTCTTCCTTGATCTCGGCGATCATGGCTTCGGTGGTGATCATCAGGCTGGCAATCGACGAAGCCGCTTGCAGAGCCGAACGAGTCACTTTGGCCGGATCCAGGATACCCATTTCGATCATGTCGCCGTATTCGCCGGTAGCAGCGTTGTAACCGTAGTTACCCGAACCCTGCTTGACCTTGTCGACTACTACGCTTGGCTCGTCACCGGAGTTGGCAACGATCTGGCGCAGTGGCGCTTCAACAGCGCGACGCAGCAACTGGATGCCCACGTTCTGGTCATCGTTGTCGCCTTTCAGCTCAGAGATAGCTTGCAGAGCGCGAACCAGTGCCACGCCACCGCCAGGTACCACGCCTTCTTCAACGGCTGCACGGGTAGCGTGCAGGGCGTCTTCAACGCGGGCTTTCTTCTCTTTCATTTCAACTTCGGAACCAGCACCAACCTTGATCACTGCAACGCCGCCGGACAGCTTGGCAAGACGCTCTTGCAGTTTCTCACGGTCGTAATCCGACGAAGTGTCAGCCACTTGCTGACGGATTTGCAGAACGCGAGCCTGGATATCAGCTTCAACGCCGGCGCCGTCGATCACGGTGGTGTTTTCTTTGGACAGGATCACGCGCTTGGCATTACCCAGGTGTTCCAGGGTAGTGCTTTCCAGGCTCAGACCGATCTCTTCGGAGATAACGGTACCGCCAGTCAGGACAGCGATGTCCTGCAGCATGGCCTTGCGACGGTCGCCGAAGCCTGGAGCCTTGACGGCTGCGACTTTAACGATGCCACGCATGTTGTTCACAACCAGAGTCGCCAGGGCTTCGCCTTCAACGTCTTCGGCCACGATCAGCAGAGGACGGCCGGCTTTGGCGACGGCTTCCAGTACTGGCAGCATTTCGCGGATGTTCGAGATCTTTTTGTCGACCAGCAAGATCAGCGGACCGTCCAGTTCGGCGGTCATGGTCTCTGGCTTGTTGACGAAGTACGGGGACAGGTAGCCACGGTCGAACTGCATGCCTTCTACAACCGACAGTTCGTTTTCCAGGCCCGAGCCTTCTTCAACGGTGATCACGCCTTCTTTACCGACTTTTTCCATGGCTTCGGCAATGATGTCGCCGATGGAGGTGTCGGAGTTGGCCGAGATGGTGCCGACCTGAGCGATGGCCTTGGTGTCAGCGCATGGCTTGGACAGGGCTTTCAGCTCTTTGACGATAGCGATGGTCGCTTTGTCGATGCCGCGCTTCAGGTCCATCGGGTTCATGCCGGCAGCGACGGCTTTCAGGCCTTCGTTGACGATCGATTGAGCCAGAACGGTCGCGGTGGTGGTGCCGTCGCCTGCATCATCGTTGGCACGGGAGGCAACGTCTTTGACCAGCTGCGCGCCCATGTTTTCGAAACGATCTTTGAGTTCGATTTCTTTGGCTACGGAAACGCCGTCCTTGGTGATGGTCGGAGCGCCGAAGCTCTTCTCGATGATCACGTTACGGCCTTTAGGACCCAGGGTCGCTTTTACTGCGTCAGCCAGGACGTTGACACCGGCGAGCATTTTCTTACGGGCGGAATCGCCGAATTTAACTTCTTTAGCAGCCATGATCGATATTCCTTAAATACTTTGTAGTAGCGGGAAATTGAGCGGAAATCAGCCTTCGATAACAGCGAGAATCTCGTTCTCAGCCATTACCAGCAGGTCTTCACCGTCGACTTTCACAGTGTTGCTGCCGGAGTACGGGCCAAACACAACCTTGTCACCCACTTTCACGGCCAGCGCACGCACTTCACCGTTGTCCAGCACGCGGCCGGTACCGACAGCAAGGACTTCACCGCTGTTGGCTTTTTCGGCAGCCGAACCTGGCAGAACGATACCGCCAGCGGTTTTCTTTTCTTCTTCGCTGCGACGGATGACGACGCGGTCATGCAGAGGACGAAGCTTCATTGTCGATCTCTCCTAATTGTGGTTTTCAGCGGCCGGTGTAATCCCGGCGGGTTAAATTCCGGCGTTGCCGGTTGCGGCTCGTCAAGCGAACCGCGGAAGTCTGTCTGGTGATCTTCACCAGAAACCTTGCGGTGACCGTTACATAAGGGCGCATAAGCTTATTACAAGGGCTGGGCAGTGAAATTTTTTACGGCACTGACCACAGAAACGAACACGGCACCCGAAGGCGCCGTGTTGATAAAGGGGTTACTTGGAATCGCGGTGTTCAAACTCGCCTTCGATCACGTTCGGCTCACGCCCCAGTGGCTGACGCGGAGCCGGGCCGCCACGGGGCTGCAGATCATCGGCAAAGGCCCGCTGACGAATCGCCTGTTCTTCGGCGCGCTTGCGCATCGTGTTGGCCAGCAACCGACGGGTAAGCGGCAACGTCATGATCAGGCCGATCACGCTGCTGATGAAACCTGGCAGGATCAACAGACCGCCACCCAGGGCCAGCATCAGGCCTTCAAGCATGGTCTGCGCTGGCAACTCGCCGCGGTTCAGACTTTCACGAGCGCGCAATGCGGTAGCCAGACCGGCGATACGCAGCACGAACACGCCGAACATCGAGCCGAGAATGATCAGCAGCAGCGCCGGGAAAAACCCGATGGCCGCGCTGACCTTGACGAATACGAACAGCTCCAACACCGGAAACAGCAGAAAGAGCAACAAAAAAGGGCGCATCAAATGGTTCCTCAACGCAAGAATGCCTTGCAAGTAGAACTTAGATGACGTCGCCATTTCGTGATTTCAAGCGTCGGCTATCGCATTTTTCGGCCAATGCTCGGCGTGGGCCAGTAAAACCAAGGCTTCGCGCACTTGTGTCGGCGTATTACACACCTCCGGGAACGGCAACCAGTACAGCCCCTGACCAATGCGCAGGTGCATGCCTTCGGTGTCGATACCCACCAACTGAGCGGGCGAAGTTTTCGGCAAGCCGGCAAGGTCAACGTAATGGGCGATGGCCTTGGCGTGATCGGCGTTCATGTGCTCGACCATGCTCGCTTCAGCCTTGCCGGCAAACGGGTTGGCCAGGATCAACTGGTCGACCCAGTGAATCGCACCGAAACCGCCGATGTAGCGATGCCGTACCGGTTTGAGTACCCAGAAGTCGAAATCATGCGCCTTGTGGTAGTTCTGCGAGTCCGGGAAATAGCGGTAGTAACGCTCGGCGGCAGCGTCGATGGCGATCTGGTCTTCAATTTTTTCCGCTTCGGCCAGGTAGGTCAGGCGACCAACGGCCTGCACGTCTTCAGCCTCGCGCTCGCCCACCAACAGTGAGCACTTGGGATCTTTTTGCAGATTATGGGTGTGCTGGGCGATCCGGCTGATCAGGATCAGCGGCCGGCCCTGCTCGTCCAGGCAATAAGGAACCACTGAGCCGAACGGGAAACCGGGCATCGCCTTGGAGTGCGTCGAGAGCACTCCGCGGTATTCCTTGAGCAGCAATTCTCGGGCATGCTTGGCAGCTTCAACGCTCAATTTATGACTCCTTATATAGAATCCGTCAAAAAAACGGACAGGCACCTGGGGCAAAGTTCCAGCAATGCCATCGGGGCAGTTCTCATGTGCAGCCAGGCCACGTCAGGTGCAGATCGAGAGGCTCTCTAAAAGGAAACCACTCTGACCTGCTATTGGGGCATGCGAATGCAACTCACTGACAAAGTAATCATTATCACCGGCGGTTGCCAGGGTTTAGGCCGTTCGATGGCCGAGTATTTCGCCGCCAAGGGCGCGAAACTGGCGCTGGTCGACCTCAACCAGGAAAAACTCGACCAGACCGTTGCTGCCTGCAAAGCCGCCGGCGTCGAGGCTCGCGCGTACCTGTGCAACGTCGCCAATGAAGAACAGGTGACTCACATGGTCGCCCAGGTTGCCGAAGACTTCGGCGCGATCCATGGCCTGATCAACAACGCCGGGATCCTGCGCGATGGCCTGCTGATCAAGGTCAAGGACGGCGAAATGACCAGGATGAGCCTGGCCCAATGGCAGGCTGTGATCGACGTCAACCTGACCGGCGTGTTCCTGTGCACCCGTGAAGTGGCGGCGAAGATGGTCGAGCTGAAAAACAGCGGCGCGATTATCAACATCTCCTCGATTTCGCGCGCCGGCAACGTCGGCCAGACCAACTACTCCGCCGCCAAGGCCGGTGTTGCTGCGGCCACCGTGACCTGGGCCAAGGAGCTGGCGCGCTACGGCATTCGTGTCGCCGGTATCGCTCCGGGCTTCATCGAAACCGAAATGACCCTGGGCATGAAGCCTGAAGCGCTGGAGAAAATGACGTCCGGGATTCCACTCAAGCGCATGGGCAAGCCGGAAGAAATCGCCCATTCGGCGGCGTATATTTTCGAGAACGACTACTACACCGGCCGGATCCTGGAAATGGATGGCGGTTTGCGGATTTAAAGCAAGATCAAACGATCGCAGCCTGCGGCAGCTCCCACGGAACCGGTGTAAGAGCTGCCACAGGCTGCGATCTTTTTGGGGCTAGCGCAAATCAATCGTCGCTGACGGTGATATTCGGCATCGCTGGCGTGACCGCTTCCTGCAAGACAATCCGCGCACCGACGTGACGGGCCAGTTCCTGGTAGACCATGGCGATCTGGCTTTCGGGTTCTGCGATCACCGTAGGCTTGCCGCCGTCAGCCTGCTCGCGGATCAACATCGACAGCGGCAGCGATGCCAGCAGTTCGACGCCATATTGGTTGGCCAGCTTCTCGCCGCCGCCTTCACCGAACAGGTGCTCGGCATGACCGCAGTTGGAACAGATGTGCACGGCCATGTTTTCCACCACGCCGAGCACTGGAATGTTGACCTTGCGAAACATCTCCACGCCTTTGCGGGCGTCCAGCAGCGCCAGATCCTGCGGCGTGGTGACGATCACCGCACCCGCCACCGGGACTTTTTGCGCCAGGGTCAACTGAATGTCACCGGTGCCCGGCGGCATATCGATCACCAGATAATCCAGATCGCTCCAGGCGGTCTGCGTCACCAGTTGCAGCAACGCCCCGGAAACCATCGGGCCACGCCAGACCATCGGCGTGTTGTCGTCGGTCAGAAACGCCATGGACATGACTTCAACGCCATGAGACTCAATCGGCACGAACCACTTCTGGTCCTTGATCTTTGGTCGGGTGCCTTCCGGGATGCCAAACATGATGCCCTGGCTCGGGCCATAGATATCGGCGTCCAGGATCCCGACCTTGGCGCCTTCGCGGGCCAGGGCCAGCGCGAGGTTGGCGGCGGTGGTGGATTTGCCCACACCGCCCTTGCCGGACGCCACCGCGACCACATTCTTGACGTTGGCCAAGCCTGGAATCTGCGCCTGAGCCTTGTGCGCGGCAATCACAGTGGTGATATCGACTTTGGCCGAAGTCACGCCATCCAGGCCCTCGATAGCCATTTGCAGCATCTGCGCCCAGCCACTCTTGAACAGGCCGGCGGCGTAGCCCAGTTCCAGCTGAACGCTGACGCGGTCACCCTGGATGTCGATGCTGCGCAGACAACCGGCGCTGATCGGATCCTGGTTCAGGTAAGGATCGATGTACTGACGAAGGACGGCTTCCACCGCTGCGCGATTGACGGCGCTCATGGGCAACTCCGATAACAAGACTGGAAAATCAGACGGGTATCGTACCTGTTCTGATGGATTGGCGGGATGCCCAAAAGATCGCAGCCTGCGGCAGCTCCTACAAGATTTACGTATTCCTTTGCTTCTGTAGGAGCTGCCGCAGGCTGCGATCTTTTGACTGCATCCCCGGTTGCTCATCCAATGAAACAGGCTCACGGGGTGAAAAATCTGCGCCGGCGCTTTATAGTGGCCGACCTCCGTTTCATCAAGTAGCCGAGCCCCATGTCCGAGCCACGCAAGATCCTCGTCACCAGCGCCCTGCCCTATGCCAATGGTTCAATCCACCTTGGCCATATGCTTGAGTACATCCAGACCGATATGTGGGTGCGCTTCCAGAAGCATCGCGGCAATCAATGCACTTACGTCTGCGCGGACGACGCCCACGGTTCGGCCATCATGCTGCGCGCAGAAAAAGAAGGCATCACCCCGGAACAACTGATCGCCAATGTCCAGGCTGAACACAGCGCCGACTTTGCCGAGTTCCTGGTGGACTTCGACAATTTCCACTCCACTCACGCCGAAGAAAACCGTGAGCTGTCGAGCCAGATCTACCTGAAGCTGCGTGACGCCGGGCACATTGCCACGCGCTCGATCACCCAGTATTTCGACCCGGAAAAGAAAATGTTCCTGGCCGACCGCTTCATCAAGGGCACCTGCCCGAAGTGCGGCACTGAAGACCAGTACGGCGACAACTGCGAAAAATGCGGTGCCACCTACGCGCCCACCGACCTGAAAGATCCGAAGTCGGCGATCTCTGGCGCCACACCGGTGCTCAAGGATTCCCAGCACTTCTTCTTCAAGCTGCCGGACTTCCAGCAAATGCTGCAGGAATGGACCCGCAGCGGCACCCTGCAGGACGCGGTTGCGAACAAGATCGCCGAATGGCTGGATGTCGGCCTGCAACAGTGGGACATCTCCCGCGATGCGCCGTACTTCGGTTTCGAAATCCCGGACGAGCCAGGCAAGTACTTCTACGTCTGGCTGGACGCGCCGATCGGCTACATGGCGAGCTTCAAGAACCTCTGCGCACGTCGTCCGGAACTGGACTTCGACGCGTACTGGGCCAAGGATTCTAGCGCCGAGCTGTACCACTTCATCGGCAAGGACATCGTCAACTTCCACGCACTGTTCTGGCCGGCAATGCTTGAAGGCGCGGGCTACCGCAAGCCGACCGGCATCAACGTACACGGCTACCTGACCGTCAACGGCCAGAAAATGTCCAAGTCCCGCGGCACCTTTATCAAGGCCCGGACGTACCTGGACCACCTGTCGCCGGAATACCTGCGCTACTACTACGCAGCCAAACTTGGCCGTGGTGTCGACGATCTGGACCTGAACCTCGAAGACTTCGTGCAGAAGGTCAACTCCGACCTGGTCGGCAAAGTCGTCAACATCGCCAGCCGCTGCGCAGGCTTCATCCACAAAGGCAACGCCGGCGTGCTGGTGGCCGGGAATGCCGCGCCAGAACTGACCGAAGCGTTCCTGGCCGCTGCGCCGAGCATCTGCGACGCCTACGAGGCACGCGACTTCGCCCGGGCCATGCGCGAAATCATGGGCCTGGCCGACCGCGCCAACGCCTGGATCGCCGACAAGGCGCCATGGTCGCTGAACAAACAGGAAGGCAAGCAAGACGAAGTCCAGGCGATCTGCGCCCTCGGCGTCAACCTGTTCCGCCAACTGGTGATCTTCCTCAAGCCTGTGCTGCCGTTGCTGGCCGCCGACGCCGAGGCGTTCCTCAACGTCGCACCGTTGACCTGGAACGATCACGCGACCCTGCTCAGCAATCATCAGCTGAACGAGTTCAAACCGTTGATGACCCGCATCGACCCGGTCAAGGTGCAAGCCATGACCGACGCTTCAAAAGAAGACCTGGCCGCCAGCCAGACCGACACCGGCGATGCTGTGCCCCAAGGCAATGGCGAGCTGGTCAAGGATCCGCTCTCGGCCGAGATCGAGTTCGATACCTTTGCTGCCGTCGACCTGCGGGTTGCCCTGATCCTCAAGGCCGAAGCGGTGGAAGGCGCGGACAAGCTACTGCGCCTGACCCTGGACATCGGTGACGAGCAACGCAACGTGTTCTCCGGCATCAAGAGCGCCTATCCGGACCCGGCCAAGCTTGAAGGTCGTCTGACGATGATGATCGCCAACCTCAAGCCACGCAAAATGCGCTTCGGGATCTCCGAAGGCATGGTCATGGCGGCCGGCCCTGGCGGCGAAGAAATCTACCTGTTGAGTCCGGACAGCGGCGCCAAGCCGGGCCAGCGCATCAAGTAAGTTGCCTGGCTGAACCCATCCCACCGTCGCGTTGACTCGCGGCGGTGGGATTTTCATATCTGCCTTGCCGGATAATGCCTAATCTTTAAGCACAGGCCCGTTCGCTCAACCCGGCACGCCCATGACCGACATTCTGCTTACGCTCATCAGCACCGCCCTGATCAATAACTTCATATTGCACTGGCCGCTGGGTGTCGATCCGTTGGTACAGTCAACGCGCACGCCTACCATCGAGCGTCGTCAGGTTCATGCCCTGGGCATTGCGACCACCTGCCTGATGCTGCTCAGCGGCCTGCTGGGTTACGCGGCCTATCACTGGCTGCTGATACCGCTGGGTCTGGCGTCCTTGCACCTGTTTGTGTTTTTGCCCTTGAGCGTGCTGCTGATTACACCCGTGCTGAATCTGCTGGAGCGTGCCCTGCCACAGTTACCGTTCAGTGGACTGTGGCCATTGCTGCTGGGCAACGCCGGTGTGCTGGGGCTGAGCCTGTTCGGCATGCAGGGCGACAAAGGTTTTGGCGATCACACAGCGCTGAGTCTCGGCGCCGGGCTGGGTTTCTGGCTGGTGCTGAGTCTGTTCAGCGACCTGCGTCAGCGCACTCTCAATAACGATGTGCCCCTGCCCTTTCGTGGCTTGCCGATCGACCTGATCAGCGCCGGATTGATTGCGGTGGCATTTCTTGGCTTCAGCGGACTGATCAAAACATGAGTCTGATTCAACGTATCGACGCCCTTCTGCCGCAGACCCAATGCGGCAAGTGCGGCCACCCCGGATGCAAGCCCTACGCTGAAGGCATTGCCAGCGGCGAGGCGATCAACAAGTGCCCGCCGGGCGGTAACGAGACCATTTCGGGGCTGGCCGAGCTGCTGAAAGTCCCGGTTCTGGAACTCGACGTCAGCCGTGGTTCGGCACCGGCACAAATTGCGTTTATCCGCGAAGCCGAATGCATCGGCTGCACCAAGTGCATTCAGGCCTGCCCGATAGACGCGATTGTCGGCGCGGCAAAACTGATGCACACGGTGATCATCGACGAATGCACCGGCTGTGATCTGTGCATAGCGCCCTGCCCGGTGGACTGCATCGAAATGCATCCATTGCCCTCGGCAAACGTGCTACCGGTAGTCGGTGGTCTGGCCTTCACGCTCGAAGAACAGCAAGCACGCACCGCCAAGCGTAATCACGCCCGACAGCGCTTTGAACAGCGCAATGCGCGTCTGCGTCGTGAGGAAGAGCAAAAACACGCCGAACGACTGGCCCGTGCGCAAAAAGCCGCACAACACAGCGAAACCAGCAATAATCCACTACAGGGGGCTATTGCCCGGGTCCAGGCACAAAAAACCGCTGCCGCCGATGCCGCGCTGAAAAAAGCCAAGATCGATGTGGCGATGAGCCGCGCGCAACTGAACAAATCACTGAAGGCATTCGGGCATCCACCGACCTTCGAACAACAGTCCCAACTGATCATTTTGCAGCAGCAATTCGAAGCCGCCGAGCAGACCCTGGCACAACTCGAAAGCATTGCGCCGATGGTTCCCGTACAACCGACAGCACCCGCCAACGACGCCGAACTCAAACGCGCCAAAATCCAACTGGCAATGCGCCGCGCCGAACTAAAAAAAGCCCAGACCAGCGAAGCCCCCACCGAGCAACTGGAAGCACTCAGCGCAGCCCTGGCTCAAGCGGAACAGGCGCTGCACGATGCCGAAGGCGCCAGCGAAAAACCAGCACCCGATCTGGTACGCGTCGAAAAACGCCCCATCGACTCTCAACTGCGGCAACTGAAAACCGAAATGGCTTATGCCCGCGCCGACGTCAGCAAACTCGAGCGACACCTTGATACGCCCGCGGAACTCTTGGCCAAGGCCCGCGAAAGGCTTAGCGAAGCCGAGCGCAAGGTGAATGCCTATGTCGCCCCTTGAGCCGGTCGACGATCGCCTGCAACAGGCGATGAAGCGGGTGTTACTGGCCACCGTGCCGGGGATGCTGGTGTTGTTCTGGTTATTTGGTTGGGGGGTTCTGATCAACCTGCTGCTGGCCTGCGGCAGCGCGTTGGCGGTTGAAGCGGTAGTGCTGCGCTTGCGCAAGTACCCGCTCAAGCCATCGTTGAGCGATGGCAGTGCGTTGGTCAGTGCCACCTTGCTGGCACTGGCATTGCCGCCTTACTGCCCGTGGTGGCTGACGGTCAACGCTGCAGCTTTTGCGATGTTTTTCGGCAAGCACCTTTATGGTGGCGTTGGCAAAAACCCGTTCAATCCGGCCATGCTCGGTTTTGCGCTGGTGCTGGTGTGTTTCCCACGACAGATGACCCACTGGCCAACGTCTCCCGGGATGAACCTGCTCACCGGCCTGCAACAGATTTTCGGTTTCAATTTCAGCGGTGCCGAGCAGCCGGACGCCTGGGTGACGGCCACGGCCCTGGACAGTCTGCGAATCAATAAAAGCCTGACCATGGACGAACTCTTCGCCGGCAGCCCGGCGTTTGGCCACTTTGGCGGCAAGGGTATTGAATGGGTGAACCTGGCCTTTCTCGCGGGCGGCGCATTTCTGTTACAGCAGCGGGTGTTCAGCTGGCATGCACCGGCCGGTATGCTCGGTAGTCTGTTCGTCATCAGTCTGCTGTGCTGGAATGGCTCGGGTTCGGACTCCCACGGCTCCCCGCTCTTTCACTTGCTGACGGGCGCGAGCATGCTCGGGGCATTTTTTATCGTGACCGAACCGGTGTCCGGAGCGAAGAGCCCTAAAGCCCGCCTGATGTTCGGCGCGGGCGTCGGCCTGCTGACCTACCTGATACGAACCTGGGGCGGTTATCCCGACGGGGTGGCCTTTGCGGTGCTGCTGATGAATCTCTGCGTACCGGCCCTGGAACGCCTCGCTGCTGCACAACCAGAGCCTCGTACGCCATGAACCGCAATCTCAGTGTGCTGATTCTGGTAGTCGTGGCCGGTTTGGGCGTAGGTGCGACATTTTTCCTGCAACACGCCTCTGCGCCACACGTCTCGGCCGAACAGCGCTTGATCGAGAGCCGCAAACTGTTCGACATGCTGCCAGCCGGCAGCTACGACAATCAGCCATTGGACCAGCCACTCGAACTCAAGGATATCGCGCTGAGCAACAGCACATTGCTGGGCGGTTACCTGGCGACAGCTGGGGGAAAACCCAGCGCAGTGATATTACGCAGCCAGGTGACGGGTTACGAAAACGCGATCGAGCTGCTGATCGTGATCGACATCAACGGCAAGCTGCTGGGGGTCAAAACCCTCAAGCAATCGGAAACACCGGGGCTGGGAGGGAAAATCGCCGACCAGCCCAATCCCTGGCTTCAGGGCTTTTTCGGCAAGTCGCGCAACGACCCTGGTGACAGTGGCTGGGCACTGAAAAAAGATCAGGGGCAATTCGACCAGTTGGTCGGCGCAACCGTCACTTCCAGGGCGGTGATCAGCGCGATCCATGATGCGTTACGCTATTTCGACGAACATCAGCCACAACTGATCGGGAGCGGACAATGAATAACTCCTCGATGCTGCAGAACTCTCTGATACTGACCCCGTTGATCGGCGCCAGCGACTCCTTGGTAAAAGCCTTGAGCCTGTCGCTGCTGTCGCTGCTGGTCATCGGTGTTTACGGCTTGAAGATGAGCATATTGCGGCCGCGGCTCGTCCCGTCCATGCAGTTGATCACCAGTATTGCGCTCGCCGCCACATTGACCAGCCTCGCAACATTGGCATTGCAGGCCTGGGCCTTTGAACTGCATCAGCAGTTGGGAATTTATGCAGGCCTGATTGCTCTGCAATGCGTTGCGCTGGAGCACAGCGGCTTTTTCACCCAGGCAAGAATGATGGAGCGGGTTCGCCAGTCCGGCCTGTTTATTGGGCTAATGGTTGCTCTGGGTGTGTTGCGTGAAGGGATTGGCAATGGGTCATTCGCCAGCCATCTGTCCTGGTTGACCGGGTTTGCCGACGCTAACGGGCAAGGCTGGCTGTTTGCCGCTGACGGCGGCATACGACTGACCATCCTCGCCCCCGGTGGGTTTATCCTGCTGGGACTGCTCATAGCCGCCAAACAAGCCTGGCCTGGTGCCTCAACCTCACATTGACCGCCTCAAGGAACTGCTCTACTCATGAATGCCGCAAAACGCCTGGAAATTTTCCGCCGGCTTCACGAAGACAATCCAGAACCGAAAACCGAACTGGCCTACTCATCGCCCTTCGAATTGCTGATCGCCGTGATCCTTTCCGCGCAATCCACTGACGTGGGCGTCAACAAGGCCACCGCCAAGCTGTTTCCGGTGGCCAATACCCCGGCAGCGATTTATGCGCTGGGTGTAGAAGGATTGTCCGACTACATCAAGACCATCGGCCTGTTCAACAGCAAGGCCAGGAATGTCATCGAAACCTGCCGAATGCTGGAAGAACATCATGGTGGCGAAGTACCGCAAACCCGCGAGGAACTGGAAGCGCTGCCCGGGGTAGGTAGAAAGACCGCAAACGTGGTGCTCAACACGGCTTTTCGTCAGTTGACCATGGCCGTTGACACGCATATTTTCCGTGTCAGCAACCGCACAGGGTTAGCGCCAGGCAAGAATGTCGTCGAGGTGGAACAGAAACTGATGAAGTTTGTACCCAAAGAGTTTTTGCTCGACTCCCATCACTGGCTCATCCTCCACGGGCGCTATGTTTGCCTGGCTCGCAAGCCCCGCTGCGGCAGCTGTCGAATCGAAGACCTGTGCGAATACAAGCAAAAGACCTCTGACGATTGAGGTTCTATTGCTTTTATTGATTGACCGATTGAAAAAATCTTTTTTACCCGCCGGGAGAATGTCGATATAAGAGGCGCCAATGGCAGTCTTAGCCTGGAGTTAACCTTATGAGCACTGGCAAAGAACAACTGGACACAGAAGACGACTTCATCTCTGTTGAAGCCGATGATGCCGAGCCTGTGGTAGAGGTAGCGAAGACCAACCTGAGCAAACGTCGCACCATCGATAATCTCCTGGAGGAGCGCCGCTTGCAAAAGCAAATAGCCGACGATTACGATTTTGATCTTTAACACCTGAAAGCCTCCCGAAATGGAGGCTTTTCACCAAGCCCTCAGCCGCTGGGCAATGCCCTCTGATTCAATGAGTCCAGAGCGGCCGGGACATCAGGGCAAGCCATCCTGCGACTCAAAATCCGACCAGACTTCGCTTACCTTCAAGCGCTTTCCATGCGCAAAGCACTGCTCGCCCCGAGCGATTCAAACCAGACCATTACGCTGCGCAAGCTCGATCAGGTCTACCAGCGAGCGAGCATTGAGTTTTAATAGCAGACGCGTTTTGTAAGTACTGACGGTTTTATTGCTGAGGAACATTCCATCGGCAATTTCCTTGTTGGTCTTGCCTCGGGCCAACTGTTGTAAAACCATCATCTCCCTTCCAGACAGACGATCCACCATGTCTGCTTCACTCGCATTCCCCAAACTTGAGCGAACCGAGTGCAAGGCTTGATTCGGAAAATAGCTATACCCGGACAATACAGCCTTGATTGCACTGAGCAGCTCGGTGAGGTCCTGCTGCTTACAGACATACCCGGCTGCCCCTGCCTGCATGCAACGCATTGAAAAGTGACCGGGGGCCTGCGACGTCAAGACCAGCACTTTCAAAGGCATGGTGGTCGAGGTCAAGCGTGCAATAACTTCCAGGCCATCCAGTTTCGGAATACCAATATCCAGTATCACGATATCCGGCATCTGTTCGCGGGCAAGTTGCAGGGCATCTACACCATTGTCCGTTTCGGCAATGACTTCGTAGCCATGACGCTCCATTAGCATACGTACAGCAAGACGAATGACGGGGTGATCATCCACGATCAGCACTTTATTCATGGGCAAGTCCAATTTTCGCTGTTCGAATTTTTAGAGACCGCACAATAGCGTAGTCGTTTCGACCTTGGGATGCTGCCCACCCCAACCACCCGCACCGAGAGACAATCCCTACAAACAACAAGGATTCCCCCTACAGGTTTTCATAAAAAACAATGTCGCTTAAAGTTTACTCGAGGCTTTACCCTCCTCCGATCAACTGCTTTCTTCAGCGGACATCAAAAAAACACGCTGACAATACACACTCCATCCCGGCCAATCTGGAACATGAACCCACTGTCAAAAAACAACCAACTCTCGCCCCCCCTTACATAAATCACACCAAAAGAAAGCTATTGATCCGTTTAAAACAGTGATAAAACTGCAAAGCAGACCGATCTACAACTCCCTTACAAACAGCCATTGATTGATACCAGACAATAACTATTACTTAACATTTTCGCCCACAAGGAACCCACTATAGAACTCTACTTAACGAGCAATAAAAATGAAAAAAACTCAAAAAAAAATATCCAACCCGATGACCATAATTGCGATATTTGCGACACTCTCCGAAACCTCGGCGGCCCTATCGCTACCCTTCCTTGACAACGAGGAGCGCCAGACTTACATCTGGTTCCTGATCAGCTTCCCTTTTTACCTGCTCTTTCTATTTTTTATCACGCTAAACCTTAACTACAAATCACTGTATGCACCTTCTGACTTTCAAAAGAGCAAGCAATTTGTAAAAGTCATCGACGATGCTGCTCGACCCCAAAAAAACAGAAACACCGCCACCAACGACTCTGTTGAGGAGGACAATCAACCGATTTCAATCAAAGGCGGTAAACCCGACTATCTACTCCAGAGCGCGCCCGCGCCACCCGCCTATATAACACTCATCGCGAACCTGTCGAGCCAACACCAAGTGTCTTTACCTGCGTCGATATCGATATACGGCATGCAAATCATTGATACACGGTGGATTCGTAAAAAGAAAGATTTCGACAGTTTGATGAGCACTCTCTATTTAAGGAAACACCACCACCGTGACATGATCATCTTTCTGACGAGCGACGAGTCGGAACATCTGATTAACGAAAGAGCACTCAAAAAATCAGATGCAAAAGCCAAAGAGTCCAAAGAGTCCAAAGAGTCTTTTTACATGATTTATAACTTGAGCACGCTGGCGATGACCGTCGTCAGCCAGCACTGACACCCACCCTGTATCAGTGGCCGGGCAAATAGTCTCTGACACCGACAGAACAGAAAGGAGGTACAGACAATCCAGGAGGTCAAAGCCACCGGACTTAGTGACGCAGATTCAGGAGACAAACATCCACACACGATTTCTTCGATCACATTGTGGCCCCATTACAAACGGGGCCACAATGGCTGATCATGCCAACAGCATCAGAACAGCTTGCGGCCTTTGTTTGCGGCGATGCGCATACGCAGAGCGTTCAGCTTGATGAAGCCAGCGGCATCAGCCTGATTGTAGGCGCCGCCATCTTCTTCGAAGGTGGCAATGTTGGCGTCGAACAACGACTCATCAGACTTGCGACCGGTGACGATCACGTTGCCCTTGTACAGTTTCAGACGAACCACGCCGTTTACATGCGCCTGGGAAGCATCGATCATCTGTTGCAGCATCAGACGCTCAGGGCTCCACCAGTAACCGGTGTAGATCAGACTGGCGTATTTCGGCATCAGCTCGTCTTTGAGGTGAGCCACTTCGCGGTCCAGAGTGATCGATTCGATCGCCCGGTGAGCACGCAGCATGATGGTGCCGCCAGGTGTTTCGTAGCAACCACGGGACTTCATGCCCACGTAGCGGTTCTCGACAATATCCAGACGGCCGATACCGTGTTCGCCACCGATACGGTTCAGGGTCGCCAACACGGTAGCCGGGGTCATTTCGACGCCGTCCAGTGCAACGATATCGCCGTTGCGATAAGTCAGCTCCAGATACTGCGGCTTGTCGGGAGCGTTCTCCGGGGAGACCGTCCAGCGCCACATGTCTTCTTCGTGCTCGGTCCAGGTGTCTTCCAGCACGCCACCTTCATAAGAGATGTGCAGCAGGTTGGCATCCATCGAGTACGGAGATTTTTTCTTGCCGTGACGTTCGATCGGGATCGCGTGCTTCGCGGCATAATCCATCAGCTTCTCGCGGGACAGCAGGTCCCACTCGCGCCAAGGGGCGATTACTTTCACGCCTGGCTTGAGTGCATAAGCGCCCAGTTCGAAACGAACCTGGTCGTTGCCCTTGCCGGTCGCGCCGTGGGAAATGGCGTCAGCACCGGTTTCGTTGGCGATTTCGATCAGGCGTTTGGCGATCAACGGACGAGCGATGGAAGTACCCAGCAAGTACTCGCCTTCGTAAACGGTGTTGGCGCGGAACATCGGGAAAACGAAATCACGCACGAATTCTTCGCGCAGATCGTCGATGTAGATTTCTTTTACGCCCATGGCTTGTGCCTTGGCGCGGGCCGGCTCGACCTCTTCACCCTGACCCAGGTCAGCGGTAAAGGTCACCACTTCACAGTTATAAGTATCCTGCAGCCACTTGAGGATCACCGAAGTGTCCAGGCCGCCGGAATACGCCAGAACGACCTTGTTTACGTCCGCCATGCCATCACTCCACGGGGTTCTACGGAAAGCCAAGAAGTCTACCGCTGCGAGAGGATAAATTACAGAGGCGCGACAGCTTATGATGATGAAGCGACAGATTATGTCGAGCGAGCGACGATTTCAGCCGGTTCAGGAGGTCGTCGCGGCACCGCTTGCCGAGCTGACTTGCGGAGCCGGTTTGTCGGTAGGTGCAACGCGCTCGAGATGAACGTTGACCCGGCGATTCCTGGCCCGATTGGCGGTGTTGGTGTTAGGGGCCAACGGATAACGTTCGCCGTGAAAACGCATCGTGATCTGTGATTCTTGAACGCCATTGGCCTTGAAGAAGTCCATCACCGCCAGCGCTCTGCGCCGGGACAGATCACGATTGGTCAGGCGATTGCCGCTGTTATCGGAATGGCCGTCGAGTTCGATGTGATTGACCGTCGGGTCGGCCTTCATGAAGCTCAGCATGACCTGCAGCTTGGCTTTGGCTTGCGCGTCCAGATCGATACCACCACCAGGAAAACCAACCTCAGCCTGCTTCACCTGCTCGTAATTCATCGGCAACAACTTGGCGACACACGCCTGATAATCGGCGTAGGCCTTGCTGAAACTGACCGGCAGCAAACGAACTTCCGACACACCGCCATCGCGCGAATAATGGCGAATCAGCGGACTGCGACCGTCCATCAAACCACCGATAAGGCGTCCGGCCTGGAGTTGCGAACTGTTGAACAGCACATCACCGCTGCCGACTTTGACCGAACCCAGATTGATATCGCCGCGCCCCGGTTGCCAAGGCGCCTCGGCGGCCAGCAACGTCGCCGAACCACCGGCGATCATCGGGTTGTAGGCCTTCAGACGAAAGGTTGCCTGCTCGCCTGCTCGTCGCACGAACTCGCCCGAGCCGAAATCAGCAATCGGTTGGGTCAGGCGGCATTCGAACTTGTCGCCTTCGACCGTCCACTCGATGCTCTCCAGACGCGTCTGGAAAGTGAGCGCCATCGCAGGAAGGCTGGCAAACACGCTGAGCAAGGCTAAATAACGCTGGCGCACGGGAGGCTCCACTGGCTTCTACAACAAAAAGACCGATACATATAATTACGGCATACCTTTGTCATATCGGAAGCTTGCTGCAAAACTTGATAGCGAGTGCCTGGATGAGTCTTTTCCGGTAGCATTCCCTTGAGTTTGACCCGCCTGGAATCCCCAATGTCCGACCGCCTGACCCTGCTGCGTCCCGACGACTGGCATATTCATCTTCGCGATGGTGCTGTGTTGCCCAATACTGTCGCGGATGTCGCGCGCACCTTTGGTCGCGCCATCATCATGCCTAACCTGGTACCACCGGTGCGTAACGCCGCTGAAGCCGACGCCTATCGCCAGCGTATTCTCGCTGCGCGCCCGGCCGGCAGCCGTTTCGAACCGTTGATGGTGCTCTACCTGACCGACCGGACTACACCCGATGAAATTCGCGAGGCCAAGGCCAGCGGTTTCGTTCACGCCGCCAAGCTGTATCCGGCTGGCGCGACCACCAACTCGGATTCCGGTGTTACCAGCATCGACAAGATATTCCCTGCGATCGAGGCCATGGCCGAAGTCGGGATGCCCTTGCTGATTCACGGTGAAATCACCCGCGGCGACGTTGATGTCTTCGACCGCGAAAAAATCTTCATCGACGAGCACATGCGCCGGGTCGTGGAACGTTTCCCAACGCTCAAAGTGGTGTTCGAACACATCACCACCAGCGATGCCGTGCAGTTCGTCAACGAGGCTTCGGCCAACGTTGGCGCAACCATTACCGCTCACCACCTGCTGTATAACCGCAACCACATGCTGGTGGGCGGGATTCGTCCGCACTTCTATTGCCTGCCGATTCTCAAGCGCAATACCCATCAGGTCGCCCTGCTTGACGCCGCCACCAGCGGCAGCGAGAAGTTCTTCCTGGGCACAGACTCGGCCCCGCACGCCCAGCATGCCAAAGAAGCCGCGTGTGGCTGTGCCGGTTGCTATACCGCTTATGCAGCGATCGAGATGTACGCCGAGGCCTTTGAACAGCGTAATGCGCTGGACAAGCTCGAAGCCTTCGCCAGCCTCAACGGTCCGCGTTTCTACGGCCTGCCGGCGAACACCGATCGCATTACCCTGGTCCGCGAAGAATGGACCGCCCCAACCAGCCTGCCATTCGGCGAGCTGACTGTCATCCCGCTGCGCGCCGGTGAAAAACTGCGCTGGCGCCTGCTGGAGGAACACGCGTGAGTGAAGACCATTTCGACGACGAACAGGAAGGTTCAGGCGGAGGTGGTTCACGTCACCCGATGGCAGCCAGGTTCCGTGGATACTTGCCAGTTGTCGTCGACGTTGAAACCGGTGGTTTCAACTGTGCCACTGACGCCTTGCTGGAAATTGCCGCCACGACCATCAGCATGGACGAAAAAGGTTTTGTGTACCCTGATCACACCTACTTCTTCCGTGTAGAACCGTTCGAAGGCGCCAACATCGAAGCCGCTGCGCTGGAGTTCACCGGGATCAAGCTCGATCACCCCCTGCGCATGGCCGTCAGTGAAGAGACTGCCCTGACTGACATCTTCCGTGGTGTGCGCAAGGCTCTGAAGGCCAACGGCTGCAAACGGGCGATCCTGGTCGGCCACAACAGCAGCTTCGACCTGGGCTTCCTCAATGCCGCCGTTACGCGCCTGGACATGAAGCGCAATCCGTTTCACCCGTTCTCCAGCTTCGACACCGCGACACTGGCCGGTCTGGCTTATGGTCAAACTGTCCTGGCCAAGGCATGCCAGGCGGCCGACATCGACTTCGACGGTCGCGAGGCCCACTCGGCTCGCTACGACACCGAGAAGACTGCCGATCTGTTCTGCGGCATCGTCAATCGCTGGAAACAGATGGGCGGCTGGGAAGATTTCAACGACTGATTCAGTCGCAGGATTTATCCCACCCATAAAAAACCGGCCTCAGCAGCCGGTTTTTTATGCCTGACGCGTGGCTTACAGCTTGCCAGCGTTCTCGGTCAGGTAAGCGGCAACGCCTTCTGGCGAAGCAGTCATACCCTTGTCGCCTTTTTTCCAGTTGGCCGGGCAAACTTCGCCGTGCTCTTCGTGGAATTGCAGGGCATCGACCAGACGAATCAGCTCTTCCATGTTACGGCCCAGCGGCAGGTCGTTGACGATCTGCGAGCGAACAACACCTTTGTCGTCGATCAGGAATGCGCCACGGAACGCCACGCCGCCTTCGGACTCAACG
Organism: Pseudomonas frederiksbergensis; assembly: GCF_001874645.1. Classification (NCBI taxonomy): domain Bacteria; kingdom Pseudomonadati; phylum Pseudomonadota; class Gammaproteobacteria; order Pseudomonadales; family Pseudomonadaceae; genus Pseudomonas; species Pseudomonas frederiksbergensis. The sequence goes on along the minus strand of NZ_CP017886.1, from coordinate 4,116,640 downwards.
TCGTAGGCCTTGGCGATGTCATGCTTCATGTCAGCAGCCATGATGTACTGAACCTGACCGATGCCGCCGGCATTGATCGGGGTGTTGCGCCAGGCGTTGTGGGTGAAGTGCGAGTCGATCGAAACAGCGATCACTTCAACGTTGCGTGCCTTGAAGTCAGCCATGCGGTGGTCCAGAGCGATCAGCTCGGACGGGCAGACGAAGGTGAAGTCCAGTGGGTAGAAGAACACCAGGCCGTATTTGCCTTTGATGGCCGAGGACAGGGTGAAGCTGTCAACGATTTCGCCATTGCCGAGTACGGCCGGTACGGTGAAGTCAGGGGCTTGTTTGCCTACGAGTACGCTCATTGGATATCTCCTGGTGTGGTGGCGTGAAGAACGGTATCGAACCAGTCTGTCGCGGATAAACGACAGGCTCATGAATCGAGTGCCGTTCGCAAGGACCGACCATCATACACCGCGTTTTTGAGCATTCCTTAGCGCTTTTTGCAACGACATCAAAAACCCCTGGGTAGATTTAATGACACGATCCCGGGCCGCCTTATGCCGTTCGTCTGGCAGTCGCCGCTCTGACGCAAAGCCTGCCGAAACCACTTTGACAATCATTCTCGTTAACATTAAGATCCGTCGCAATTGAGCCATAACCCACGACGGTTCTCACTTTATGTATGTCTGCCTCTGCACTGGTGTCACCGACGGAAAAATCCGCGATGCGATCTATGAAGGTTGCTGCAGCTACCGCGAGGTACGCCAAGCCACCGGCGTTGCCAGCCAATGCGGTAAATGCGCCTGCCTTGCCAAGCAAGTGGTACGCGAAACCCTGTCCGAATTGCAATTGGGCCAGGCGGCGATCCCCTACCCTGTAGAATTTTCGGCAGCGTAAATAGAACATTCCAAAGAACCGGACTTAGCGTCCGGTTTTTTTATACCCGTAATTCAATCGCTTAGCGCAAGGATGCGGAACACAAACATTCTTATTCCGATTAATTTTCATATACTATTCAATAACTTAGGTTTGACACTAACAACTGCTCAGCTCAAACTCCGCTGGATATAGGGCAATTAAAGGGCAGGACCCCATCATGAAAGGCGACATCACAGTCATCCAGCACCTCAACAAGATTCTTGCCAATGAGCTGGTCGCAATCAATCAGTATTTCCTGCATGCGCGCATGTATGAAGATTGGGGCCTGAACAAGCTCGGCAAGCACGAGTACCACGAGTCCATCGACGAGATGAAACACGCGGACAAGCTGATCAAGCGCATCCTGTTCCTCGAAGGCCTGCCAAACGTCCAGGACCTGGGCAAGCTGCACATCGGCGAGCACACCAAGGAAATGCTTGAGTGTGACCTGCGCATCGAGCGCACCGGCCATGCCGACCTCAAAGTGGCTATCGCTCATTGCGAAACAGTCGGTGACTTCGGCAGCCGTGAACTGCTCGAAGATATTCTCGAATCCGAAGAAGAACATATCGACTGGCTGGAAACTCAACTGAGCCTGATCGATAAAGTGGGTCTTGAGAACTATCTGCAATCGCAGATGGGCGACGAATAACTTCTACGGCGCTAATCTGGACTCAATAAAAAGCCCCGCTCTCTTACGAGAAGCGGGGCTTTTTGTTACCTGAAGATCAGAAGATCGTCCGATCGCGGCCCGAACCTGCGGCAGCTCCTACAGGAGTCGGATACATCCACGACTTTATTGTGAATGTCAGTCCGTAGGAATGGGTAATGCCTGCAAGCTTATCCTGATCAGGCTTCGGTCTTGCCAGCAGCGGCTTTTGCCGCAGCTTCTTTGATCAGGGCCTGCAACGAACCGTCAGCGGCCATTTCAGTCATGATGTCGCTACCACCGACCAGCTCACCAGCGACCCACAGTTGCGGGAAGGTTGGCCAGTTGGCGTATTTTGGCAGGTTGGCACGGATTTCCGGGTTCTGCAGGATGTCCACGTAAGCGAACTTCTCACCACAGCCCATGACGGCCTGAGCGGCTTTCGCGGAGAAGCCACACTGCGGGGCATTCGGCGAGCCTTTCATGTAAAGCAGAATAGTGTTGTTAGCAATCTGCTCTTTAATAGTTTCAATGATATCCATGGAGCACCTCGGCTGAACTTTCCGACTCAGTTGTCGGCACGGTGACGCATTGTAACGGAAAGCCAAGCGCCATGCTCGGTCTCCCCGACAGGCATTCTTACGCCGCCGCGACAGTCACCGGCACACCATTGAGCGCGGCATTTCCGGACAACTCATCGAGCTGGCGCTCATCAGTCAGGTCATTGGCGCTGGAGCCCGGCTGCCCCATGGCAATGGTCATCTGCACTCCCGGCCGGGCATGGCCCCAACCGTGCGGCAGGCTGACCACGCCTTTCATCATCTCGACGCTGCTCAGCACTTCGACTTCGATCACCCCGACCCGCGAGCTGACCCGCACCCGTTGCCCATCGCTGAGCCCACGACTGGAGAGATCGTCCGGGTGCATCAGCAACTGATGACGCGGCTTGCCTTTCACCAGTCGGTGGTAGTTGTGCATCCACGAGTTATTGCTGCGCACATGGCGACGGCCGATCATCAACAGCTCATCGGCAGGCGGTGCTTGCAACGCGGCAAATCGTGCCAGGTCGGCCAGGATCGCCGGTGGCGCCGCCTGCACGCGCTGGTTGGCGGTTTTCAGACGCGGTGCCAGATTTGCCTGAAGAGCCCCCAGGTCGACCCCGTGAGGATGATCGAACAAGCTCGCCACCGACAGCTTGTGCGGCGACGCATCTCCATAGCGTCCGGTTCGCAAACCAAGGTCGATCATCTTCGCCGGGGCCATCGTCGGTTTCAGCTCTTTGCCAGTCTTTGCCGCAAAGGCCTGCGCCAGGCCGACGAAAATTTCCCAATCGTGCAGCGCACCCTCGGGCTTGGGCAGGATTGCCCGATTGAAACGGCTGACATTGCGCACTGCGAACATATTGAACGTGGTGTCGTAGTGATCGTTTTCCAGCGCCGAAGTCGACGGCAGAATCAGGTCGGCGTAACGCGTGGTCTCGTTGATGTACAGGTCGATGCTGAGCATGAATTCCAGCCCGTCCAGCGCCTGCTCCAACTGTCGGCCATTGGGTGTCGACAACACCGGATTACCGGCCACGGTGATCAACGCCCGCACCTGCCCTTCGCCTTCGGTGAGCATCTCTTCGGCCAGCGCCGACACCGGCAACTCACCGGCGTATTCCGGACGGCCAGACACTCGGCTTTGCCAGAGATTGAAATGCCCGCCCGAGGTCGACGCCACCAGATCGACCGCCGGCTCGGTGCACAGCGCACCGCCGACCCGATCAAGATTGCCGGTAACCAGATTGATCAGTTGCACCAACCAATGACACAACGTGCCGAACGCCTGGGTAGAAACGCCCATACGGCCATAACACACGGCGGTCTTCGCCGCCGCGAAGTCCCGCGCCAGCTGACGAATCTGCTCGGCGGGCACAGCGCACAGCGGGCTCATGGCCTCGGCACTGAAGGATGCGACGGCCTGACGAACCTCCTCCAGCCCGTCGACCGGCAAATGACTGTCACGGGTCAAGCCTTCAGCGAACACCGTATTGAGCAACCCGAACAACAGAGCCGCGTCACCACCCGGACGGACAAATACATGTTGATCGGCAATCGCTGCCGTTTCGCTGCGACGCGGATCGACCACCACCACCTTGCCGCCTCGGACCTGAATCGCCTTCAAACGCTTTTCGACATCCGGCACGGTCATGATGCTGCCGTTGGAGGCCAGCGGATTGCCGCCCAGGATCAGCATGAAATCGGTGTGATCGATGTCCGGAATCGGCAACAGCAAACCATGGCCATACATCAAATGACTGGTGAGGTGATGGGGTAACTGGTCGACCGAAGTCGCAGAGAAACGATTGCGGGTTTTCAGCAAGCCGAGAAAGTAATTGCTGTGGGTCATCAACCCATAGTTGTGCACGCTGGGATTACCCTGATAAACCGCAACGGCGTTTTGGCCATGGCGCTGCTGAATCGCCGACAGGCGTTCAGCCACCAGAGCGAAAGCCTCGTCCCAGGCAATCGCTTGCCACTCGCTGCCGACCCGCAGCATCGGCTGTCGGAGGCGGTCGGGGTCGTTCTGGATATCTTGCAGCGCCACCGCTTTTGGGCAGATATGACCGCGACTGAAGCTGTCCTGCGGATCACCCTTGATCGAGGTGATTTGCACGCCAGCGTCGTCGGTTGCGGTGGTTTCGATGGTCAAGCCGCAAATGGCTTCACACAGGTGACAGGCACGGTGATGAAGAGTCTTGGTCATGGCCATTCTCAGTTTTATTCGAGGCAACCGGCATCAGGTTGCGGGAACAAAACTATGGGCCGTGACTGAGCGCTGCGCCAGCGATGTTCGTCTTGTGAATCGAGGGCCATCAGGCCCGCCGATATCAGCCCTGCGGAAGCCTGGGCGGCGCTTGCAGCTGGATTTCCTGGATGGTTTCGATCTGCTCCTGGGCAATGTGCACCCCCGTGAGCTCGCCGATCAGGCGCCAGTGCTCGTCGATTCCGGCGCTGATGGTGGCCATGCGGTCGATCATCCGTCGACCCGCTGCCTTGGTCACTTCGTCCTCGCTGCGCATCAACTCAAAGGACATAGAGGTCATGGAGGCGGTCAGGTGGGTCAGGGAGCGCGCCGTAAGGCCCAGCAACTCCACCAATAGCTGTTCTTTCGATTCCATTCCAAAGGCTTCCTGTCTTGCTCGTCACTTAGTTATAACCCAGCACTTTGCATTAGCAAATGTTTCAAGCGAAGGCTGGCGGGATCCTGCGGGCAAACACCCTGGCCGACAGGTCAGAAACCGACCGAGACTGTGCGTTGCCCGCCCCGCTTGATTGCCAAGGCGCGCGAGGGCAGTGTACAAAGAGGTCGCTGCTGTCAGGAAACAGGCTTCAAAAGCGCTACTGCGGTTATCCCGTAGCCCCTCTGAAATCCCCTAAAAACCGTAGCCTATTGGTAAGACGCGACATTTAATGTCAATATCGCGCCTCCCCCTATTTCGTCGCCCCGTGCGGCTTTCGCCGCAGGTCTCGCCCGTTTTTCAGTTAAACAAGGCTTTGAGTATCTGCGGTCTGTTGCAAAAAGGTAGTCAATGATGAGCGCAAGGCACTTTCTCTCCCTGATGGATTGCACGCCCGAAGAGCTGGTCAGCGTGATCCGTCGAGGCATTGAGCTCAAAAACCTGCGTAACCGCGGCGTACTGTTCGAGCCGTTGAAAAATCGTGTACTCGGGATGATCTTCGAGAAATCCTCGACGCGCACCCGGCTGTCGTTTGAAGCCGGCATGATCCAGCTTGGCGGCCAGGCGATTTTCCTGTCGCCCCGTGACACCCAACTGGGTCGTGGCGAACCGATCGGCGACTGCGCCATCGTCATGTCACGCATGCTCGATGCGGTGATGATCCGTACCTTTGCCCACAGCACCCTGACCGAATTCGCCGCCAACTCTCGCGTGCCAGTGATCAACGGCCTGTCCGATGACCTGCACCCGTGTCAGTTGCTGGCCGACATGCAGACCTTCCTCGAACATCGCGGCTCGATCCAGGGCAAGACCGTGGCCTGGATCGGCGACGGTAACAACATGTGCAATAGCTATATAGAAGCCGCCATCCAGTTCGACTTCCAGTTGCGTATCGCCTGCCCTGAGGGCTATGAGCCAAACCCTGAGTTCGTGGCCAAGGCCGGCGATCGCGTAACCATCGTCCGCGATCCTCGGGATGCGGTGCTCGGCGCTCATCTGGTCAGCACCGACGTCTGGACGTCCATGGGTCAGGAAGAAGAAACCGCCAAGCGCCTCAAATTGTTCGCGCCGTTTCAAGTCAATCGTGCCTTGCTCGATCTGGCCGCCGAGGATGTGTTGTTCATGCACTGCCTGCCCGCCCACCGCGGCGAAGAAATCAGCCTCGATCTGCTCGACGACCCCCGTTCGGTTGCCTGGGATCAGGCCGAGAACCGTCTTCATGCGCAAAAGGCCCTGCTCGAGTTTCTCGTTGAGCCTGCGTACCACCACGCATGAGTCATTCATTACTGCTGAACCTGCGTAATCTGGCCTGCGGGTATCAAGACCAGCGGGTCGTCCAGAACCTCAACCTGCACCTCAATGCCGGTGACATCGGTTGTCTGCTCGGCTCCTCCGGCTGCGGCAAGACCACCACCCTGCGTGCGATTGCAGGCTTTGAACCGGTTCACGAAGGGGAAATCCAGCTGGCCGGTGAAACCATCTCCAGCGCCGGTTTCACCCTCGCGCCGGAGAAACGCCGAATCGGCATGGTGTTCCAGGACTACGCGCTGTTCCCGCACCTGAGCGTGGCCGAGAACATCGCCTTTGGCATTCGCAAGCATCCACAGAAAGACCGGGTCACGGAAGAGATGCTTGAGCTGGTCAACCTGAAGCCCCTCGGCAAGCGCTTTCCCCACGAACTTTCCGGCGGCCAGCAACAGCGTGTTGCACTGGCCCGAGCGTTGGCACCGGAGCCGCAACTGCTGTTGCTCGACGAACCGTTCTCCAACCTCGATGGCGAATTACGCCGCAAGCTCAGTCATGAGGTCCGGGACATCCTCAAGGCCCGTGGCACCAGTGCGATTCTGGTGACTCACGACCAGGAAGAAGCCTTTGCCGTCAGTGATCAGGTCGGCGTGTTCAAGGAAGGTCGACTGGAGCAGTGGGACACGCCTTACAACCTGTACCACGAACCGCAAACACCGTTTGTGGCGAGCTTTATCGGTCAGGGTTATTTCATTCGCGGTCAGCTGCAGACCCCGGAATCGGTGCAGACCGAACTCGGTGTGCTACGCGGTAATCGCGCCTATACCTGGCCTACAGGTGGCGCAGTGGATGTATTGCTGCGCCCGGACGATATCGTTTACGCGCCCGACAGCCCACTGAAGGCACGGATTGTTGGCAAGATCTTTCTGGGTGCATCGACGTTGTATCGCCTGCAGTTGCCGACCGGCAGCCAACTGGAATCGATCTTCCCGAGCCATGCCGATCATCTGGTCGGCGCCGATGTCGGCATTCGCGTGGCCGCCGAACACCTGGTGCTGTTCCAGGCCTCCGGCAGCACGGCGGCGCATATTCCGGCGGTAGAGTCCGGGGTTCGTCGGTACAGCACCGCCAGTTGAACTACCGCTAAAAGATCGCAGCCTGCGGCAGCTCCTACAGAGACGGTGTACATCCGTAGGAGCTGCCGCAGGCTGCGATCTTTTAAGGTTCACGCAGCTTAACGTCAACCCAACATCAACGTTCCGCTGGCCACCAGCGTCGCATGACCCCCGATCTTCACCCGATCCCCTTCCAGACGGCAGAACAACGCCCCTCCCCGCGCCGAGCACTGATACGCCGTCAGACTTGATTTGCCCAATCGCTGCGACCAATAAGGGATCAGCAGGCAATGCGTCGAGCCGGTGACCGGGTCTTCATTGATACCGATGGCTGGCGCGAAGTAGCGCGAGACGAAATCATGCCGCGTACCGCGCGCCGTAATGATTGCGCCAAGCCAGGGCAGTTTCGCCAGCGCGGCCATGTCCGGCTGGCAATCGAGCACCGCCTGCTCCGACTCCAGCACCACGAACAACTCGTTGGAGCCCAGCACCTCAACCGCCCGCACGCCCAGCGCCCGCTCCACATCGAGGGTCACGTCCACTTCACGCGGTGTGATCGCCGGAAAATCCAGCCATAGCCGCTCGCCTTCCCGACTCACACTCAAAGGACCGGACTTGCTGATGAAGTCCAGGCGCTCGACCGGCTCTTTATAGACCTCGAACAACACATAGGCGCTGGCCAGTGTTGCATGGCCACACAACGGCACCTCGGTGGTCGGTGTGAACCAGCGGATATGCCAACCTTGCGCCTCACGTACCACAAACGCGGTTTCGGCGAGATTGTGTTCGGCGGCGATTTTTTGCATCAGCTCATCGGCGAGCCACGCATCGAGCCGATAGACCATTGCCGGATTGCCACTGAACGGTTGGTCGCTGAATGCATCGACCTGATGAAACGCTAGCTGCATGAGTGCTCTCCTTCTTGTTAGGCGAAGACGAGCATGCATCAGCCGTTACCTGGCAACCAGAGACAGACCCCACCGATTTTCACCATACAGCGCGGCGATCAGGCCCGACCGATATCGGCGAATTTGGCTTGGGTATGCTCGGCCAGCACCGTCGCCGCCAATTCGACCTCAAGACCACGTCGGCCCGCACTGACGTAAATGCTCGCGAAAGGTTGAGCCGTGTTATCGATAAAGGTGCGCAAACGCTTCTTCTGCCCTAACGGACTGATGCCTCCCAGCAAGTAACCAGTCGCCCGTTGCGCGGCTGCGGGATCAGCCATTTCGACTTTCTTCACCCCGGCGGCATGCGCCAGCGCTTTCAAATCCAGGCTTCCGACGACTGGCACGACCGCCACCAGCAACTCCCCCTTCTCACTCGCCGCCAGCAGCGTCTTGAACACTTGCGCCGGATCCAGGCCGAGCTTTTCCGCTGCCTCCAGACCGTAGGAGGCCGCCTTCGGATCATGTTCATAACTGTGCACGCGATGTTCGGCACGAACTTTTTTCAACAGATCCAATGCGGGGGTCATGGCAGCTCCAAGCCTGGCGATAGAAGAAAAATACTGCGCTGGATTCTAGGTCATCACAACGCAAAAGGCTCTATTACCGGGCCCTACTCACCTAAGGACAGGCAAACACAGGAGAAAATCCAGCGACCTCGCGAGGTCACTCAGATGATCATCCATCTGACTAATAGTTTAAATATGACCACTGGTTCACTTTCGACCTTTGACAGCAGTGTTTCTTGTCTATATTTTTTCGAATCTGAATAATGCGCAAACGTTTCTGCGCAGCACCCGGCAGCAGGCCGAGACCAGGATGGGGATCCTGCCTCGGTGAAAATCGCGCTCTGACCATTTCGAAAAGAGCGCCCAACAACAACAAAAAACGAGGTTTTCAATGACAACTGCATCACAACAACCATCGCTCTCGAGCCAATGCATGGCCGAATTCCTGGGTACTGCCTTATTGATCTTTTTTGGTACTGGCTGTGTTGCCGCGCTCAAAGTCGCTGGCGCCAGCTTTGGGCTATGGGAAATCAGCATTATCTGGGGGATCGGCGTCAGCATGGCGATCTATCTGACCGCGGGTGTTTCCGGCGCTCACCTGAATCCGGCCGTCAGTATCGCGCTGTGCATTTTCGCCGATTTCGAGAAGCGTAAACTGCCGTTCTATATCTTCTCCCAGGTCGCTGGCGCCTTCTGCGCAGCGTTGTTGGTTTACACGCTTTACAGCAACCTGTTCTTCGATTTCGAACAAACTCACCAGATGGTTCGCGGCACACAAGCCAGCCTTGAACTGGCCTCGGTGTTCTCCACGTTCCCGAACCCTGCCCTGTCGACGGGCCAGGCGTTTCTGGTGGAAGTGATCATCACCGCCATCCTGATGGGCGTGATCATGTCCCTGACCGACGACAACAATGGCCTGCCTAAAGGCCCACTGGCGCCGCTGTTGATCGGCCTGCTGATCGCCGTGATTGGTAGCTCGATGGGCCCGCTGACTGGTTTTGCGATGAACCCCGCACGAGACTTCGGTCCTAAACTGATGACTTTCTTCGCTGGCTGGGGTGAAATTTCCTTCACTGGCGGCCGTGATATTCCGTACTTCCTGATTCCGGTTTTTGCACCGATCGTCGGTGCCTGCCTCGGCGCGGCAGCTTACCGCGGGCTGATTGCCCGTCACCTGCCAAGCCCCGTAATTGCTACAAAGGATGCAGAACAGGCCATTGACGGCAAAGCACGAATTTCCTGAACGCGGTAGCGCGTGATCCTGCCCACCATTGATCACGCGCCCCAACCCACTCCTTTTTTTCGTCCAAGGCAATCGACATGACCGACACTCAGAATAAGAACTACATCATTGCCCTCGATCAGGGTACGACCAGCTCCCGGGCGATCATTTTCGACCGTGACGCCAACGTGGTCTGCACCGCACAACGTGAATTCGCCCAGCATTATCCACAGGCCGGCTGGGTCGAACACGACCCGATGGAAATCTTCGCCACCCAAAGCGCCGTAATGGTCGAGGCGCTGGCACAAGCCGGCCTGCATCACGATCAGGTGGCGGCCATCGGCATCACCAACCAGCGTGAAACCACCGTGGTCTGGGACAAGACCACCGGACGGCCGATCTACAACGCGATCGTCTGGCAGTGCCGCCGCAGCACCGAAATATGCCAGCAACTCAAGCGCGATGGCTTTGAGCAATACATCAGCGAAACTACCGGCCTGGTCACCGACCCGTACTTTTCGGGCACCAAGCTGAAGTGGATCCTCGACAACGTCGAAGGTAGCCGCGAACGCGCACGCAAAGGCGAACTGCTGTTCGGCACCATCGACAGCTGGCTGATCTGGAAATTTACTGGCGGCAAGACCCACGTCACCGACTACACCAACGCCTCGCGCACCATGCTCTTCAACATCCACACCCTGGAGTGGGACGCGAAGATGCTCGAGGTGCTGGACATCCCGCGCGAGATGCTCCCGGAGGTCAAGTCGTCCTCAGAAATCTATGGCCACACCAAGAGCGGCATCGCCATCGGCGGTATTGCCGGCGACCAGCAGGCTGCACTGTTCGGCCAGATGTGCGTGGAACCGGGCCAGGCGAAAAACACTTACGGCACCGGCTGCTTCCTGCTGATGAACACCGGCGACAAAGCGGTGAAATCCAGACACGGCATGCTCACCACCATCGCCTGTGGCCCACGCGGCGAAGTCGCTTATGCGCTGGAAGGCGCGGTGTTCAATGGCGGCTCCACCGTTCAGTGGTTGCGCGACGAACTGAAGATCATCAACGACGCTCACGACACCGAATACTTCGCCAACAAGGTCAAGGACAGCAACGGCGTGTACCTGGTGCCCGCCTTCACCGGCCTCGGCGCGCCGTACTGGGACCCGTATGCCCGTGGCGCACTGTTCGGCCTGACGCGCGGTGTACGCGTGGATCACATCATTCGCGCAGCACTGGAGTCGATTGCCTACCAGACCCGCGACGTACTCGACGCCATGCAACTGGACTCCGGCGAACGCCTCAAGGCCCTTCGCGTCGACGGCGGCGCAGTCGCGAACAACTTCCTGATGCAATTTCAGGCCGACATCCTCGGCACCAAGGTCGAACGCCCGCAAATGCGTGAAACCACCGCACTGGGCGCCGCCTACCTGGCCGGCCTGGCCTGCGGTTTCTGGGGCAGCCTGGAAGAGCTGCGCGGCAAGGCGGTGATCGAGCGCGAGTTCGACCCGCAACTGGACGAAGCCGCGAAGGAAAAACTCTACGCCGGTTGGAAAAAGGCCGTCAGCCGTACCCGCGACTGGGAACCGCACGAGGGCGCTGAATAAGCCAAGTACCGGATTCGTATCCGGTTGTAACTGGCAGGGAGCTGATTCGTACGGCATCATGGGCAAATTTTGCACGGCAGCCCAAAGGAAGCCCCATGAATCTGCCTCCCCGTCAGCAGCAAATCCTCGAACTGGTCCGCGAACGCGGCTACGTCAGCATCGAGGAAATGGCTCAGCTGTTCGTCGTTACACCGCAGACCATCCGCCGCGATATCAATCAATTGGCGGAAGTGAATTTGTTGCGCCGCTATCATGGCGGCGCAGCTTACGACTCCAGTGTCGAAAACACTGCCTACGCCATGCGTGCCGATCAAATGCGCGATGAGAAACAACGCATCGCCGAAGCCATCGCCGCACAGATCCCCGATCACGCCTCGCTGTTCATCAATATCGGCACCACCACCGAATCCATCGCCCGAGCGCTGCTCAATCACAGCCAGCTCAAGGTGATCACCAACAATCTGCACGTCGCCTCGATCCTCAGCGCCAAGGATGACTTCGAAGTCCTGCTGGCCGGTGGCAACGTACGCCGTGATGGCGGTGTAGTCGGTCAGGCCTGCGTCGACTTCATCAACCAGTTCAAGGTCGACTTTGCGCTGGTTGGTATCAGCGGTATCGATGAAGACGGCAGCCTGCTCGACTTTGACTACCAGGAAGTGCGGGTCTCCCAGGCGATCATCGCCAACGCCCGGCAAGTCTTGCTGGCAGCTGACTCCAGCAAGTTCGGCCGCAACGCCATGGTTCGCCTGGGACCGATCAGCCTGATCGACTGCCTGGTGACCGACCACGCGCCAGTGCCGGCATTGGCGCAACTGCTGAGCCAGCACAAGATTCGGCTGGAAGTGGTTTAACCCTCCACCCTCAAAAGATCGCAGCCTGCGGCAGCTCCTACAGTAGGTCATGTACCCGTAGGAGCTGCCGCAGGCTGCGATCTTTTCATTTCTGCCGTTCGAAAATGTTCGCTTCGCCCCCCCCTTCGATCAGTTTTTTCAATCGAAGCCGGCTGGTCGCGCCTGTATTTATGCGCTACCATTTTCGCAAATGAACATTAATGTTCGAATTCAAATATTAAAAGAACCCCGAGGCCAGCCGATGCCCACTTCAACCTTGCCCATGCCCCCTCTTGCCGAGGTCTACGATATCGCCGTCATTGGCGGTGGGATTAACGGCGTGGGGATTGCAGCAGATGCCGCCGGCCGCGGTCTTTCGGTGTTCCTTTGCGAAAAGGACGATCTGGCCAGTCACACCTCATCCGCCAGCAGCAAGCTGATCCACGGCGGCCTGCGCTACCTCGAACATTACGAATTCCGCTTGGTGCGTGAAGCCCTGGCCGAGCGTGAGGTGCTGCTGGCCAAGGCCCCGCACATCGTCAAGCAGATGCGCTTCGTGTTGCCGCACCGCCCGCACCTGCGCCCGGCGTGGATGATCCGCGCAGGCCTGTTCCTCTATGACAACCTTGGCAAACGGGAGAAACTCGCCGGCTCCAAAAGCCTGAAGTTCGGTGCCGACAGTGCGCTGAAAAGCGAAATCACCAAAGGCTTCGAGTACTCCGATTGCTGGGTCGACGACGCCCGCCTGGTGGTGCTCAATGCTATGGCCGCCCGCGAAAAAGGCGCCCACGTTCACACCCAGACCCGCTGCGTCAGTGCCCGTCGCAGCAAAGGCCTGTGGGAGCTGAACCTGGAACGCGCCGATGGCAGCCTGTTCTCGATCCGCGCCAAGGCGCTGGTGAATGCCGCCGGCCCATGGGTCGCCAAGTTCATTCGTGATGACCTGAAGATGGAATCGCCTTACGGTATCCGCCTGATCCAGGGCAGCCACCTGATCGTGCCGAAGCTGTACGAAGGCGAACACGCACATATCTTGCAGAACGAAGATCAGCGCATCGTGTTCACCATTCCGTACCTCAATCAATTCACTCTGATTGGCACCACGGACCGCGAGTACACCGGCGATCCAGCGAAAGTCGCGATCACCGAAGGCGAGACCGATTACCTGCTGAAAGTGGTCAACGCGCACTTCAAGAAACAAGTCAGCCGCAGCGACATCCTGCACACCTATTCCGGCGTTCGCCCGTTGTGCAACGACGAATCCGACAATCCTTCGGCCGTGACCCGTGATTACACCTTGGCGTTGTCTGGCAGCGCTGAAGAAGCCCCGCTGCTGTCGGTGTTCGGTGGCAAGCTGACCACCTACCGCAAACTGGCCGAGTCGGCCATGGCTCAGTTGGCGCCGTACTTCAAGGACATGAAGCCGAGCTGGACCGCGTACGCGACCCTGCCGGGCGGTGAAGGCATGACCACGCCGCAGGCGTTGAGTGCATTGATTCGCGACAAGTTCGACTGGGTGCCGACGGAAATTGCCCGACGCTGGGCCACCAGCTACGGCAACCGCACCTGGCGCATGCTCGAGGGTGTGCGGAGCCTGAACGACATGGGCGAACACCTGGGTGGCGGTCTCTACACCCGCGAAGTTGATTACCTGTGCAACGAAGAATGGGCAACCACCGCCCACGACATTCTCTGGCGTCGCAGCAAACTGGGCTTGTTCACCACCCAGGCGGAACAAGAGAACGTGCGGCTGTACCTGAACAAGGTCGAGCAGAACCGCAGCAAGATTGAAGCGGCCTGATCGGTAATCCGGCTCAACAAAAGCCCCTGAGTCGTGAGACTCAGGGGCTTTTGTTTAGAAGATCAAAAGATCGCAGTCTGCGGCAGCGCCTACAGGGGGTCGCATTCCAATGCAGGAGCTGCCGCAGGCTGCGATCTTTTGCATTCGGTTTTCCGAACACGACCCATCGGTCGATTCGGTAAACCGGATAATCTGCCCTGAAAGTCAACGCCATAAATATCTAATCTCTTTTAAAATCAGTAGCTTGATCAAGCAAGCCCGGCCTGGCACGACTCATGCTCTACACTTTGGGACGAATGTCCGATGTGCCAACACTTCAGGAGCCGTCAAGGCATTCCGCAGTACAAAAGGGCCGACGAACTGGCTCCATATAAAAACAATGTCGAGGAAAATTTGATGCGTATCGTTCCCCATATCCTGGGCGTAGCCATTGCTGCCGCACTGATCAGCACGCCAGTTTTCGCCGCCGAACTCACCGGCACCCTGAAGAAGATCAAAGAGTCCGGCACCATTACTCTGGGGCATCGCGACGCTTCTATTCCGTTTTCCTACATTGCAGATGCTTCCGGTGTACCGGTCGGCTACTCCCACGATATTCAGCTGAAAATCGTCGAAGCCATCAAAAAAGACCTGGACATGCCGAACCTGAAGGTCAAGTACAACCTGGTCACCTCGCAAACCCGTATTCCACTGGTGCAAAACGGCACCGTGGACGTCGAGTGCGGCTCCACCACCAACAACACCGAGCGTCAGCAACAAGTTGACTTCTCCGTTGGCATCTTCGAAATCGGCACCAAGCTGCTGTCGAAAAAAGACTCGACCTACAAAGACTTCGCTGACCTCAAAGGCAAGAACGTCGTGACCACCGCCGGCACCACGTCCGAGCGCATTCTGAAGTCTATGAACGCCGACAAGCAGATGGGCATGAACGTCATTTCCGCCAAAGACCACGGCGAATCCTTCCAGATGCTGGAATCGGGTCGTGCTGTCGCTTTCATGATGGACGACGCCTTGCTGGCCGGTGAAATGGCCAAGGCCAAGAAGCCGACTGACTGGGCCGTGACCGGTACTCCACAGTCCTACGAAATCTATGGCTGCATGGTCCGCAAGGGCGACGAGCCGTTCAAGAAGGCTGTCGACGACGCCATCGTTGCGACTTACAAGTCCGGCGAGATCAACAAGATCTACGAAAAGTGGTTCATGCAGCCAATCCCGCCAAAAGGCCTGAACCTGATGTTCCCGATGAGCGACGAGCTCAAGGCCCTGATCGCCAACCCGACCGACAAAGCGGCTGAAGAAAAGAAATCCTGATTTCTGACTAAGTCTTACCTCCTGACAGGGCCTGCGCCCTTTCAGGAGGCTGTCACTACCTGCTGGCATTTTCTGGAAACACTCGAACCGGTGGTTGTCGAGCCGATCGTGTGTGCCCGACTTTCAGTCGGGGCGGGAACGGAGTTTCCCCAGGCGGGCACTTGTACATCGATCGATCTGAGGGGAGACCCTAATGAATTACAACTGGGATTGGGGCGTGTTCTTCAAGTCCACCGGTGTGGGCAGCGAGACCTATCTCGACTGGTTCATTACCGGCCTGGGCTGGACCATTGCCATCGCCGTCGTGGCCTGGATCGTTGCGTTGCTGCTGGGCTCCGTGCTCGGCGTCATGCGCACCGTGCCGAATCGCCTGGTATCGGGTATCGCCACCTGCTACGTGGAACTCTTCCGTAACGTACCGCTGCTGGTTCAGCTGTTCATCTGGTACTTCCTGGTACCCGACCTGCTGCCCGAGAACCTGCAACAGTGGTACAAACAGGACCTTAACCCGACCACCTCGGCCTACCTGAGCGTTGTCGTGTGCCTGGGCCTGTTCACCGCCGCCCGAGTGTGCGAACAAGTGCGCACCGGCATCCAGGCACTGCCGCGTGGCCAGGAATCTGCCGCCCGCGCCATGGGCTTCAAGCTGCCGCAAATCTACTGGAACGTGCTGCTACCCCAGGCGTATCGGATCATCATTCCGCCGCTGACCTCGGAATTTCTCAACGTCTTCAAGAACTCGTCCGTCGCCTCGTTGATCGGCCTGATGGAACTGCTCGCGCAGACCAAACAGACCGCCGAGTTCTCCGCCAACCTGTTCGAAGCCTTCACCCTGGCGACCCTGATCTACTTCACCCTGAACATGAGCCTGATGTTGCTGATGCGCTTGGTCGAGAAGAAAGTCGCGGTGCCCGGCCTGATTTCTGTGGGAGGTAAATAATGGACCTCGATTTCAGTGGGATCGTCCAGGCCGTCCCCGGCATGTGGAACGGCATGGTCATGACCCTGCAACTGATGGTGCTCGGCATCATTGGCGGGCTCATCCTGGGCACTATCCTGGCGTTGATGCGTCTGTCTCACAGCAAGCTGCTGTCGAGCATTGCCGGCGCCTACGTGAATTACTTCCGCTCGATCCCGCTGCTGCTGGTGATCACCTGGTTCTACCTGGCAGTACCGTTCGTGCTGCGCTGGATCACTGGCGAAGACACACCGATCGGTGCCTTCACCTCGTGCATCGTGGCCTTCATGATGTTCGAAGCGGCGTACTTCTGCGAAATCGTCCGGGCCGGTGTGCAGTCGATTCCCAAAGGTCAGATGGGCGCAGCCCAGGCGTTGGGCATGAGCTACGGCCAGATGATGCGCCTGATCATCCTGCCGCAAGCGTTTCGCAAGATGACGCCGCTGCTGCTGCAACAAAGCATCATCCTGTTTCAGGACACCTCGCTGGTCTACACGGTCGGTCTGGTGGACTTCCTCAATGCTACGCGGGCCAGTGGCGACATCATCGGCCGCGCCAATGAGTTCCTGATCATCGCAGGTCTCGTGTACTTCACCATCAGCTTTGCCGCCTCGCGGCTGGTCAAGCGTCTGCAAAAAAGGTTCGCCGTATGATCTCTATCAAGAACATCAACAAGTGGTATGGGGACTTCCAGGTGCTGACTGATTGCAGCACCGAGGTCAAAAAAGGTGAAGTGGTTGTGGTGTGCGGACCGTCCGGCTCCGGCAAGTCGACCCTGATCAAATGCGTCAACGCCCTGGAACCGTTCCAGAAAGGTGACATCGTGGTTGACGGTACGTCCATCGCCGACCCGAAAACCAACCTGCCGAAACTGCGTTCGCGCGTCGGCATGGTGTTCCAGCATTTCGAACTGTTCCCGCACCTGACCATCACCGAAAACCTGACCATCGCGCAGATCAAGGTGTTGGGCCGCAGCAAGGAAGAAGCCACCAAGAAAGGCCTGCAACTGCTTGAGCGTGTCGGCCTCTCGGCCCACGCCCACAAGCACCCGGGCCAGCTCTCCGGTGGTCAGCAACAGCGCGTGGCAATTGCCCGTGCGCTGGCGATGGACCCGATCGTCATGCTGTTCGACGAACCGACCTCGGCGCTGGACCCGGAAATGGTCAATGAAGTACTCGACGTGATGGTGCAACTGGCCCACGAAGGCATGACCATGATGTGCGTGACCCACGAAATGGGCTTTGCCCGTAAAGTGGCAAACCGGGTGATCTTCATGGACCAGGGCAAGATCATCGAAGACTGCAACAAAGAAGAGTTCTTCGGCGACATCAACGCTCGCTCCGACCGTGCGCAGCATTTCCTCGAGAAGATTCTGCAGCACTAAAAGCTTCACGGCCGCCCCTGTAGGAGCTGCCGGAGGCCGCGATCTTTTGATACTGGCGCCAGTTCAGGCAACGATTTGCCTGCTGAACAGATCAAAAGATCGCGGCCTCCGGCAGCTCCTACACGGGATCCTCAGGGCTTGTAGTTGTGGTTGACCCAAGGCATCTGTGATGAAATGCGACCCCACTCTCTATCGCGCAGCGCCGCCATCACTCGCCGTGAAACCCCGTCTGATTCGCCATCTGTTTCTGCCGCCGCTGGTCATCTTGCTGATGGTCGGCCTGGGTTACGTTGGCTTCTGGGCCAGCGAGCACTACGGAATTCGCAGCCTCAGCGAGAACGGTCAACGTCAGCTGGAACTGCACGCTCGCGCGGTCGAAAGCGAGATCAGCAAATACACCTACCTGCCCAGCCTTCTGGAACTCGAGTCGAGTGTTTCCGAACTGCTGGCCGACCCGTCGCCAGAACACCGGCAAGCGGTCAATGATTACCTCGAAGGCCTGAACCGGCGCAGCCGCAGTCGGGCAATCTACGTGATGGACACCACCGGTCGGGTACTGGCGACCAGCAACTGGCGCGATGTCGACAGCTACCTCGGTGAAGACCTGTCCTTCCGTGCCTATTTCCAGAATGCCGTCCGTGGCCAGCCTGGACGTTTCTACGGCATCGGCAGCACCAACGGCGAACCCGGTTACTACCTGGCCCATGGCCTGGAAGAGCAAGGCAAAATCATCGGCGTCGCGGTGGTCAAAGTCCGCCTCGAAGCCATGGAAGAGCGTTGGCAGCGTGCCCGCCTGGAAGCCTTCGTCAGCGACGAGAATGGCATCATCATTCTGTCCAGCGACCCGGCGCGGCGGCTCAAATCGGTTCGTCCGCTCAGCGACGACACCAAAGAACGCCTGGCCCGCAGCCTGCAATATTACTGGTACCCACTCAACGAACTGGAACCGCTGGCACGCGAGCGGCTATCCGAAGGCGTGGAGAAAATCACCTTTCCGGCCAACGCCGAGCTGGTCTCCGATGAACAGGAAATCAGCTACCTGTCGCAGACCCGACCGCTCGCCGATACACCCTGGAACTTCACCCTGCTCACACCGCTCGAGGATTTGCGTCGTGAAGCCATCAACCAGGGCATTCTGGTCGCTGTAGCCTTCGCACTGTTGGCGTTCCTGCTGATCGCCTGGAACGAACGGCGCAAAGTCATCGCCACCCGTCTCGCCGCCCGTGAAGCGCTGCAAGAAGCCAACAACCAGCTGGAGCGCAAGATCACCGAGCGCACCACCGACCTGCGGGCCAGCAACGAGCGCCTGAAAAGCCAGATCCGCGAACGTCGCCAGGCCGAAGAAACACTGCGCCGGGCTCAGGATGAACTGGTACAGGCCGGCAAACTCGCGGCCATCGGTCAGATGTCCACCAGCATTGCCCATGAATTGAACCAGCCGCTGGCCGCGCTGCGTACCTTGTCCGGCAACACCGTGCGCTTTCTTGAGCGCGGTCAGTTGGACATCGCCAGCGCGAACCTGAAAACCATCAATGAACTGATCGACCGCATGGGCCGGATCACCGCCAGCCTGCGCTCCTTTGCCCGACGCGGCGACGACCAGGGCCAGGCCAGCCTCGGCAAAGCGGTAGACGCCGCCTTGCAGCTGCTCGGTGCACGCCTTGAAAGCGCTCGCTTACTGTTGCACCGCGCGTTCAGCGATGTGCAAGTACAGATCGACCAGACCCGCCTGGAACAGATCCTGGTCAACCTGATCGGCAACGCCCTGGACGCCATGCAAGCGCAGCCATTGCCCGAGCTGTGGCTGGAAGGTGACGTTGTCGAGGGCAAATATCGCCTGCGCGTACGCGACAACGGTCACGGTATTGACGCCGAAGCCCGCAAGCATTTGTTTGAACCTTTCTTTACCACCAAACCCGGCGAACAGGGCCTGGGCCTTGGCCTGACCCTGTCAGCGAGCCTGGCGGCCGCCACCGGCGGTCACCTCGGTGTCGAACACCCGGCCAGTGGTGGTACCGCTTTCGTCCTCAGTTTACCGTTGGTAAGCCCCCTTCCCGCCGAGCCGATATGAACAACGATCTTAGTGTGCTGATCGTCGAAGACGATCCCCATGTCCTGCTCGGTTGCCAGCAGGCCCTGGCTCTGGAAGACATCCCCTGCGAAGGCGTTGGCAGCGCTGAAGAGGCCCTGGCACGAGTCGGCGACAACTTTGCCGGGATCGTCATCAGCGACATTCGCCTGCCGGGCATCGATGGCCTGGAACTGCTAAGCCGCCTCAAAGCCCGTGACCGTAGTCTGCCGGTGGTGCTGATCACCGGCCATGGCGACATTTCAATGGCGGTCGGCGCGATGCAAAAAGGCGCCTACGACTTCATGGAAAAACCGTTCTCCCCCGAACGCCTGGTAGACGTCGCGCGCCGCGCCCTTGAACAACGCAGCCTGGCTCGCGAAGTGACCTTGCTGCGCCGGCAACTGGCCGAGCGTGATTCCCTTGAGGGGCGGATCATCGGCCGCTCGCCCGCCATGCAGCACCTGCGCGAGCTGATCGCCAACGTCGCCGACACCTCGGCCAACGTGCTGATCGAGGGCGAGACCGGCACCGGCAAGGAGTTGGTCGCGCGTTGCCTGCACGACTTCAGTCGCCGTCAGTCGCAGCCATTCGTCGCGCTGAATTGCGGTGGCCTGCCGGAGAACCTGTTCGAAAGCGAAATTTTCGGTCATGAAGCCAATGCTTTTACCGGCGCTGGAAAGCGACGGATCGGCAAGATCGAACACGCCAACGGCGGCACGTTGTTCCTCGATGAAGTGGAAAGCATGCCGCTGCCGTTGCAAATCAAATTGCTGCGGGTCTTGCAGGAACGCACGCTGGAGCGGCTCGGCTCGAACCAAAGCGTTGCGGTCGACTGCCGGGTGATCGCGGCGACCAAGTCCGATCTCGACGACTTGAGCCGCGCCGGCCAGTTTCGCAGCGACCTGTATTACCGCTTGAACGTAGTGACCCTGGAACTGCCGCCGTTGCGTGAGCGCCGCGAAGATATCCTGCAACTGTTCGAGCATTTCCTGCAGCAGTCGTCCCTGCGCTTTGACCGTGCGCTGCCTGAGCTGGACAACCAGACCCTGTCGAACCTGATGAGCCACGACTGGCCCGGCAATGTGCGCGAACTGCGCAACGTCGCCGAGCGTTTTGCCCTGGGTTTGCCGGCCTTCAAGAAATCCGGCAGCGGTGGCGCCGCCCAAGGCCTGGCGTTCTCCGAAGCGGTGGAAGCCTTCGAACGTAACCTGCTCAATGATGCCTTGCAGCGTAGCGGCGGCAACCTGACCCAAGCCAGCCTGGAACTGGGAATGGCCAAGACCACGCTGTTCGACAAGGTCAAAAAATACGGCCTGAGCCACTGACCCACCTGAATCGGGATTTGATCGTTCCCACGCTCCCGCGTGATAACGATCTGATCGCGGCTGGCCCGCCCCTTGCATTTACCCGCTAAAGCCCGCCCTGCCTGCGTTGGTGATTAATCGCACAGGCCTTGGAGGGGCGCTGCCATGGGTAAAATACGTTTGAATATTCTGGATCTCGACCACAGCCTGACAGCCCAGGCACCGATTGCCCGACTGCTGGAAAGCGGTCGCGCCAAGCGTCTGGACCTGCTCGACCTGGGCCCCAAACTGCGTTTGTGGTCCAGCGAGAAAAACTATCGACGCTTTTCCGAACGCCTGCGCGAACGGTCCCGCCATACGGGGCCGCAGCCGGAGATCTTCTTTATGGGTTCCGGCGACTACCACCACCTGACTCCGGCCCTCCTCGCCGAGATTACGGAGCCGGTCAGCCTGATCCATTTCGATAACCATCCCGACTGGGTACGCTTCGCACCGCGTCGGCATTGCGGTTCATGGGTCAATCGGGCGCTGAAGCTGCCGAACATCAAACGCATCATCACCCTCGGACCGTGCAGCGATGACCTGCACAACCCGCAACTGCGCGGTGGCAACCTCGGCGCGCTGAAGCGTGGTGACTTGCAACTGTTCCCCTGGCAGCACCCGCCGTCCCAGGTCTGGGGTTTGATCGGCGATGGTGCCGGGCATCAACAACTGGAAAACATGTTGCACTGGCGCAACTTGGCGGACCTCGATTGGCCAGTGTTTCTCAAGCAAATGATCGAGAGCCTGCCGACCGAAGCGGTGTGGATCACCATCGACAAGGATGTGTTGGCCAGTGAAGACGCCGCGACCAACTGGGATCAGGGTGGCATGCGTCTGACACACTTGCTGCAAGCCTTGCGTGCGCTGGCCGCGAGCAAACGGATCCTGGGCATCGATGTCTGCGGCGAGTTCGCCCAACCGGCCTTCAGCAACGCGCTCAAGCGCTGGGAAGCCAAGTCCGACCAACCGCCTCCCGATCGCTGGAGCGAAGACGATCTGCTGCGAAATGCAGCAACCAACCAGGCACTGATCAGCCTGTTCGAGGAGTTATTCCCGTGACCCTGACCGTGGTGTTACTGGTGGCGTTTTCGATTGTCCTGGACGTCATCGGTCAGCTCTGTTTCAAGCTGGGCCTGGACCGTTTACCAGAGCTCGAAGGTGGCTTTCGACTGAATGCATTCTGGGGCCAGGTGTTCAACGCGCCGTTGCTCTGGTGCGGGATCGGCGCCTACGCCATCGAATTCTTTGTATGGCTCGAAGCCCTGTCCCGCGCGCCACTGAGCCTGTTGTTTCCGGCGGCGGCATTGGCGTATTGCGGCGTGGTACTGGCGGGCAAAGTGGTGTTGGGCGAAACCGTCAGCCGCAGGCGCTGGCTCGGCACCCTGGTCATTACGGCGGGCGTGATGCTCGTGTGTGTCGCCCATGCCTGAAGCTCAATCGATGATGGAAAGGAACAACACGATGGGTTGGTTGCACGGACGTCTGGGCACCGTGGTGCTTTGGATACTGCTGATCGGTTTTGAAAGTAGCGGTCAGATCGCTACCAAAGTTGGCGGTGATCAACTGGGGCAGATGGACTTCAACCTCCAATGGCTGGCGGCTGTGGCCGGTAATCCTGGGGTGCTGACGGCCATCGCCTGCTACATCGGGGCATTTTTCGTCTGGATGTTGATACTGCGACGCAGCAGCCTGTCGCTGGCGTTCCCGCTGAGTTCGCTGGTGTTTGTCGGCGTGTTGCTCGGCTCGTGGCTCGGCCTCGGCGAACAGATCAGCCTGCTGCACTGGCTGGGTGTTGCGGTGATCGTGGGCGGGATAGCGTTACTGGCTGAAGGCGAAGAGACGTAGAACAAATAGCGTTCCCACGCTCTGCGTGGGAACGCTCGGACAACGCTCGACTCAATCAAACTTGTAGCTGATCGCCGCCTGAACCTGGCCCTGGTTCACGCGGCCCTCTTGTTTGACGATGCTGCTGTCCGCCGCGGAATTGGTCAGGTGAATCCAACTGGCACTGGTCACCACCGACCACTGTGCTGCCAGCGGGAACTCGAAGCTCTGGGTCAACGCCACATTCTGCAAGCCGCCACTGGCGTTGTACGGACGGAACCCCGACGCGCGGGAGTCTTTTTCAGAAACACCAAAGAACGTCTGAGTCTGCCGGTCATTGGCAAAATTCGCGGTCAGTTCGCTGCTGCCAATGATCCCCAGCCCGAGCGGATAACCGACTTCCCCACCCACACGACCGAGCACGCCGTCCTGGCGGCGATTACCGCCCACGGTCTGGCCGACGAAAGCGAAAATTCGCCAGAAATCAGCCGGGCTGTACTGGACGAAGCCACCGACCTCCCCCATGTCCGACACATTGCGCAGGCCCCGCAGTGTGCCATTGGAGTTGCGTCCCGGAATGTAGTTGAAAAACGGCCCGGCACTGAAACCATTGGTTTTCAAGGCGCTCCAGGTCAGGCCTTCGTCGGTGCTGAGGCTGACATCGCCCCAATCCAGATCAAAGTAAGGCACCGGCACGGCTTCATAACGACTACCCGTGGGCTCATAGGGCTGATAGCTCATGCCGAGACCGGCCTCACCGGTTATTCCGGTCGCCTGGGCGGTGGCACAAAAGCCGCCAAGGCACAGCAAGGCAGCGAATACAGCAGAGGTAATCCTGAACATAAAGCGATTCCTTATCAGTACAGGCGCGCATCAACCCCCAGGTCGATTTCCTGCGCAAGCACTCATGTTGTTTGTAGCGACCTACAAAATTTGTAGCTTCGCGAACACATTTCCCGCACAGCATACCTCAGAGCCCCAGCTTATAGGGTCTGAAACAACTTGGCACAATCCCTGCTCTACCTCGATGCAAGCGCATCAGCGCGCCCCTGCCCAATAGGTAATGCAGATGATTGATTGGCATATCGTGTGTGATTTCGACGGGACCATCACCCGAACCGACGTGATCGACAGCATTCTCCAACGTTTCGCCGACCCGAGCTGGGAAGCGATCGAAGACGAGTGGCTGAGCGGTGCTATCGGTTCGCGTGAATGCCTCAGCCGCCAGCTTTCGCTGGTCAAGGCAACCCCTAACGAGCTGCTCGGGTTCTTCGACAGCGTCGAAATCGATGCCGACTTCCCGGATTTTGTCGACCACGTAGTCGGCCTGGGCGCCTCCATCGAAGTGGTCAGTGACGGCATCGAGCAAGGCATTGCGCGGATTCTGGCGCGCAACTACGTAAGCCTCCTGCCGATCCTCGCCAACCGCCTGCGTCAGGTCGACCACAACAGCTGGCGCATCGACTTCCCGTATTCGAGCGACGCCTGCCGTGCGGCCTCCGGCAACTGCAAATGCAAATCCACCCCCAGCAGCAAGCGTGTGCTGGTGATCGGCGACGGCCAGTCCGACATGTGCGTGGCGTCCACCGCCGACTTCGTATTTGCCAAGGACCGCCTGGCCGAACACTGCGAACGCAATGGCATCGCCTACGCTCGCTTCGACAGCTTCGCCGAACTTCCGGCCTTGCTGGCCAAACTGCCTTCCGGCAGCGCGGCCAACGCCGCTGCCTTCGTGCTTGAAACCTCTTCTGAAACACAGGAACTCTTCCACCATGTCTGATATCCGAATTGCTACCCCAGAAGACCAGATCCTTCTGGAAAAAGAAGCCAAGTATTGCTCCTACGGCGACACCGTTCACTACATCGAACCACCGCGCATTTTCAGCCGTTGCGAAGGCTCGTACGTGTGGGACACCAGTGACCAGGCCTACCTTGACCTGCAAATGTGGTACTCGGCGGTCAACTTCGGTTACGCCAACCCGCGCCTGAACAACGCCCTGAAACAACAGATCGACACCCTGCCGCAAATCGCCAGCCAGTACCTGCACAAAGGCAAGATCGAGCTGTCGGAAATGATCGCGGTCGACGCCAAGAACAAATTCGGCCTCGACGGTCGCGTGCACTTCAACGTCGGCGGTTCGCAGTCGATCGAAGACTCGTTGAAAGTCGTCCGTAACGCCAGCAACGGCAAGAGCCTGATGTTCGCCTTCGAAGGCGGCTACCACGGCCGTACTCTGGGTGCATCGTCAATCACCTCGAGCTTCCGCTACCGTCGCCGCTACGGCCACTTTGGTGAGCGCGCCAACTTCATCCCGTTCCCGTACCACTTCCGCGGCCCGAAAGGCATGACCAAGGAAGAATACGGCAGCCACTGCGTGCAGCAGTTCGCCCGTCTGTTCGAAACCGAATACAACGGCGTCTGGGACCCGAAAACCGGCCAGTGTGAATACGCGGCCTTCTACGTCGAGCCGATCCAGGGCACCGGCGGCTACGTCATTCCGCCAATGAACTTCTACAGCGAACTCAAGCAAGTGCTGGATCAGCACGGCATCCTGATGGTCGTCGACGAAATCCAGATGGGTTTCTGGCGTACCGGCAAGCTGTGGTCGATCGAACACTTCGACGTCAAACCGGACGTGATCGTCTTCGGTAAAGCGCTGACCAACGGCCTCAACCCACTGGGCGGCATCTGGGCTCGCGAAGAGCTGATCAACCCGAAGGTCTTCCCGCCAGGTTCGACTCACTCCACCTTCGCGTCCAACCCGCTGGGTACTGCGGTCGGTCTGGAAATGTTCAAGATGACCAGCGAAGTCGACTACGGCGCCATGGTCATGGCCAAGGGCAAGTACTTCCTCGAAGGCCTGCAAGAGCTGCAGAAACGCTTCCCGATCATCGGCGACGTCGACGGCCTGGGCCTGGCCCTGCGCTGCGAAATCTGCACCACTGACGGCTTCACCCCGGACAAGGCCACCCTGGACTACATGGTCGAGGAAGGCATGAAGGGCGATATGGTGGTTGACGGTCAGAAACTGGGTCTGATCCTCGACGTGGGCGGCTACTACAAGAACGTCATCACCCTGGCTCCGTCGCTGGAAATCAGCTACGCAGAAATCGACCTGGGCCTGAAACTGCTCGAGCAGTTGCTGAACCGGGCCATGAAACGATGAACGAAACAGAGATCGATCTCGGCGAAGGTAGTACCGGTTTCGTTCTCGGCAGTGGCGAGGTCGCGGTGTTGTTGATCCACGGCCTGACCGGCACCCCGACGGAGTTGCGTCGGGTTGCCATCGGCTTGGCCAAATCGGGTTGCACGGTGTACGTGCCAACCCTGGCCGGGCACTGCGGTGACAACGCCGACCTGCAAGCCACTGGCTGGCAGGACTGGTACGAAGGTGTACGCAAGACATTCGTGGGCATCCGCCAGCGGCACGAACAGGTATTCGTCGGCGGTCTGTCCATGGGCGCGGTCATGTCCATGTATGTCGCGTCCGAGCATCCAGGACAGGTCGCCGGCCTGCTGATGTATTCAACCACCCTGCGCTACGACGGCTGGAGCATCAACAAGTTGGCGTTCCTGACGCCTTTGTTGATGAAGATTCCGTTCGGCGTGCACGTCTGCAGCTTCGAAGAGAAGCCACCTTATGGCATCAAGAACGAGCGTCTGCGGGCGATCGTCGAACGTCAGATGAAAGACGGCGAAAGCAGTAATGCCGGGCTGTTGACCATGGAAGGCGTCACCGTGCGCGAATTGCACCGGATGAATGCCGTGGTCAAGAAGCGCATGCCATCGATCAAGACACCGGCCCTGGTGCTGCACTCTATCGAGGACGACATCACCAGCCGTTGGAACGCCGATTACGTCGAACGCAATCTCGGCGGCCCGGTCACCAAGATCCTGCTGGACAACTGCTATCACATGATCACAGTTGACCTGGAATACCGCCGCGTCGTGGAGTTGAGCACGGACTTTGTCCACCAGCTGTCCATGAAGTCGAACGAGCGCGAAGAGTATCGACAGCTGGCGTAGTTTAAGGAAAAGACGTGATCACTGCCCGTGCCTACTCAACCATCAAGGCCATCGAACGCTGCGCCTGGAATGACTGCTTCCCCGCGGAATTGGAGGACTGGGATTATTACCGGGCTGTTGAACAGGCAGGGGTCGCCGACTTCCAGTGGCGCTACCTTGCACTCTATGAAGGCAGCACGTTGATTGCCGCGGCGGCGGCGTTTACCACCCAGTACTCGCTCGACACCACGGTGCAGGGCATCGGCAAACGCATCACCCAGCGCTTGCGCCATTGGCTGCCGGGTGTGCTGGATATTCGCTTGTACGCCTTGGGATCGCCAGTGACCGAGCAATGCCACGCAGGCACCGCCAGCCACATCACCGAGGAACAGCGTCCGGCGCTGCTGCGTCAGTTACTGACGTTGGCACGTAACGATGCCAACGAGGCGGGTATCGGCCTGTTGGCGGTCAAGGATGCACCCAGCCACGATCAGCAATGGATTGACGTCTGCCGCGAATCCGGGCTGCAAACCATGCCCGGTTTACCGAGTGCAATACTGCCGATCGCGTTCGGGTCACTCGATGCCTACCTCGGCACGCTGGGCAAATCTACCCGCAAAGATTTACGCCGCAAACTTCGGGCCCAAGGTCCGCGGATCGAGTGGCGTCGTTCGATCGACGATGTGTTGCCAGAAATGATGCGCTTGTATGAAGCCACCCTGGCGCGCAGTGATCTGGAGTTCGAACGCCTGTCAGCCGAGTATTTCACCAACATCCTCGAACACCTCGACCAACGCGCCGCGTGCGTGCTGTATTGGGTGGACGAGCAACTGGTGGCGTTCAACCTGGTGCTGCTGGATGAACATCGACTGGTGGACAAGTTTTTTGCCCACGACCTGGAACAGACGCGCGAGTACAACCTGTACTTCAGAAGCTGGCTGGCCAATGTCGACTACTGTATTCAACACAAAATCCCGCTGTATGAGTGTGGCCAGGCGGGCTATGCCAGTAAGCTGCGGCTCGGCTGCAAGTTCGAAGGCAATACGCTGTTTTTTCACCACCGTAACGCGCTGTTCAACGCCTTGCTCAAACTCGTGAAACTGTTTGTCCGACCGGATAAATCCGACCCTGCCATGGCTGCTGCGATAAGCGAAACCTGATGATCAAAGACCGACGCCGTAAAGCCCTGCCCTTCGCCATCTCCCGCTGGAGTGTCCAACGCAAGCTGGTACTGGCGTTCTGGCTGGTCAGCGTGATTCCGACCATGATTGCCGCCGAACTTGCGGCCACCACGCTCTCGCAGATTTTCGATAGCAACGTGCGGATCTGGTTGCAGGAATCGACCAAGATCGTCGAGGACGAAATTGGCGAGATCGTGCACGGCAACGCCCGGATCGCACATTTGTTCCTGCGCTTTACCCGGCCACCGACTGACCGCTTGGCCGCCAGGCGCGACAAAATGACCACCGAAATCGCTGATGCCATGGGCATTGATCTGGTGGCACTGGTTCGTCTCAGCGATAAGAAAGTCGTGTTCAGCACGGCAGACGAAAACATCGTCGAACAAATCAGCACTGCCCCGAATGCGGTGCTACAGACTATTCAGATGGGTGGGGTTTCGACCGGCACGGTGGTCTCGACCTTCCGCACCACGCTCGATGGCGTGGACTACCAGATGCTGATAGCGACCTATCTGGACAGCAGCTTCCTGACCAGCATTGCTGACGTCCACTCCCTGGACCTGCGCCTGTACCTGGCCAAGGGCGATACTTTCTCCGAGATTTTCTCCAGCCAGCGCTTCGATGAGCGTCCGGCTCACATGCCCGAGAATATCGAAGAAGCACTGAAACAGACCAAGCAGCCCATCGAGCAATTTACCAACAACTACAGTGGGCTCTATCGACCGATTCTCAATAACAACGGTGAGCTGCAAGGGGTTATTTTCAGCGGTTTGCTGCGCCACAACAGCCTGGTGGGTCTGGTCAACCAGACCAACCTGTTCCTGGCGATCTTCCTGCTGGGTTCGGCCCTGTCTCTGTGCGCCGGCTGGCTCGTCTCGCAACGCCTGACCCAACCCTTGCGCAACCTCTCCCAAGGCGTACGAGCGGTGATCGACGGTGATTATCGCCAGCGGATACCGGTCACCGGCAGCGATGAACTGGCCGAACTGAGCAGCACCTTCAACCACATGACCGAACGTCTCGGCGAGTTGCAACATCTGGAGTCGCAACTGCGCCGCCGCGATCGCTTGCACGCCCTTGGTGAAGTGGCCATGGGGCTGGCCCATGAAATCCGCAACCCGCTGGGCATCATCAAAACCGCGACCCAGTTACTGCACCGTCGCGCCGACCTGCCCGAGACCGACAAACGGCATCTGGAATACGTGGTCAGCGAGGTCAGCCGGATCAACGACCTGATCACAGAGTTTCTCGACTTTGCCAAGCCCAACGCACCGATGCGTTCGACACAATTGGTGCGACCGCTGGTCGATGAGCTGATCGGTTTCTGCGCCCCGGAACTGGCAACTCACAACATCGACGCGCGGATCGAAGACTACGCCCCCGCCGCGACCATGCATGCCGACGCACGACAGCTCAAACAGGCCTGCCTGAACCTGGTGCTCAATGCCATTGACGCGATGCCCGAGGGTGGTCGCCTGACCCTTGGCATTGCCAGCGACAAGGAATACACCGTCATCAGTGTTTCCGACACTGGCCAGGGCATCGAACCGGACATGCTCGAACGGATTTTTACACCGTTCGTCACCACAAAGGCTTCAGGTACAGGTCTTGGGCTAGCCAAAGTCTTCTCCATCATGGAAAACCACGACGGACGGGTCGAATGCGTCAGCGAAAAAGATGCTGGTGCAACATTCAGCCTGTACATTCCGGCCAACGGTGAAGACAACAGCGACGACGAGGACAGTGATGACGCATAACATTCTGGTGGTCGATGACGAGCCCAAGCTCTGTGACTTGTTGACGTCAGCCCTGAGCCAGAACGACCTCCAGGTGTTCACCGCCAGCAATGGCCTGCACGCGCTCAAGGTGCTGGAACAGGAAGACATTGACCTGGTGATCAGCGACTGGCGCATGCCCGGCATGGACGGGCCGCAGTTGCTGGCGGAAGTCAAAGTACGCTATCCGCAACTGCCGGTGATCGTCATGACGGCCTACAGCACGGTGAAAAACGCCGTGCAGTCGATGCGCAATGGCGCCTTCGACTACATTGCCAAGCCGTTCGACATTGATGAGTTGGACATCACCGTCAACAAGGCCCTGCAATTTCGCGACATTCTCAAAGACAACCAGCGCATGCGCGCCGAACTTGAAGAACACCAGCAGATCGACAGCCTGGTGGGCGACAGCCCGACCTTCCGCCAAGTGCTGCAAGCGGTGGATTCGGTACGCGAAAGCACTGCGACCATCCTGCTCACCGGAGAAAGTGGCACTGGCAAGGAAATGGTCGCCCGGGCCATCCACAAACACGGCAACCGTGCCGACAAACCCTTCGTCGCAGTGAACTGTGCGGCGATCCCCGAAGGGTTGCTGGAAAGTGAGATGTTCGGCCATCGCAAAGGCGCATTCACCGGCGCCGTGGCGGACCGGGTCGGGCGTTTCATGCAGGCCGACAAAGGCACGCTGTTTCTCGATGAGGTCGGCGACATGCCGCTGGCCTTACAGGCAAAAATCCTCCGTGCCTTGCAGGAGCGAGTGATCGAGCCGGTGGGCGACCCGCGCGAGCGCAAAGTCGATGTGCGAGTGATCGCCGCCACCAACAAGAACCTGCTGGAAGCGGTGGCTAACAAAGAGTTTCGCGAAGACCTTTACTATCGCCTCAACGTGTTCCCGATCCCCCTGCCCGCCCTGCGTGAACGGGTCGAAGACATCGCGCCATTGGCCCGACACTTCGCTCACACCCTGGGCGCGACCGCCGGCAAACGCATCACCGGTTTCAGCCCGGAAGCCTTGCAGGCCATGACCAGTTATTCGTGGCCGGGGAACATCCGCGAACTGCAGAACTGCGTTGAACGAGCCACCATCGTGGCCTCGGGTGCGGTGATCGAGGAAGACGACCTGCCGGCGTATCTGTTTGCCTCAAGACCCACCGTCGACGGCGCCAGCGCGGCCCTCAGCGAAGGCACTGGCGTGCCGCCGGACCTCGATGCCGCGCTGGTGGAAGTCGAAAAGTCCTACATTCTTGCCGCCCTGCAACAAAGCAATGGCGTGCAAGCGGCCGCCGCTCAACTGATCGGTATCTCGGAGCGCAGCTTCTGGTATCGGCTGAAGAAACTCGGGATTCATGTGGACAAAATCGTCCGCTGAACGCCACGTTTGAAAAAGATCGCAGGCTTCGCCAGCTCCTACGCCGACCGCGTACATCCGCGTAACTCCTGGGCACTCCTCCGTGTAGGAGCTGCCGCAGGCTGCGATCTTTTGATCCTCTCGTTACAACAGATTCGGCGCCTGCACCGGATCGATCTGCGCCCAATGCGAGGTGTCTTCACGGTGGGTTCGCAGGTACGGCAACACCGCCGCCAGTAATGGCGCCTTGAACGCTTCCTGAAAACGGTGGGCCAGCCCTGGAATCAGCTTCAACTGACTGCCCTGGATATGCGCCGCCAGGTGAATGCCATGCATCACCGGCAACAGCGGATCGGCGGTGCCGTGCACCACCAGAGTTGGCACTCGTAGCTGGTTGAGCAACGCCACCCGGCTCGGTTCGGCGAGGATCGCCATGATCTGGCGTTTCACACCGTCGGGATTGAACGCCCGGTCGTACGCCACCGCGGCCTGATGCAACAGCGCCTGACGATCATCAGTCACCTGCGGACTGCCCAACGCCGCCAACAGATCGGCCTGTTGTTCCAGTGCGACCTCACGATTCGGCGCACTGCGCCGTGAGAGCAATTGCACCAGCGCCGCGTTCGGCGCCGGCAGCCCTTCAGCGCCGGAGCTGGTCATGATCAGCGTCAGGCTCTCGATCCGCTGCGGTGCCATGGCAGCCAGGTGCTGGGCGATCATGCCGCCCATGCTCGCGCCCAGCACATGGAATTGCTCCACATGCAGCGCATTCATCAGGCCCAGCGCGTCGTCGGCCATATCGGTCAGGGTGTACGGCGCCGCTACGGGTAAACCGAGTTTGTAGCGCAGCACCTCAAAGGTCAGGTTGGCGTTGGCAGGTGCCTGACGCCAGGTCGACAGCCCGACATCGCGATTGTCGTAGCGAATCACCCGAAAACCCTGCTCGCACAGCGCAACCACCACCTCGTCTGGCCAGTGAATCAACTGCCCGCCCAGGCCCATCACCAGCAGCAATGCCGGATCGGACGCACGACCGATGCTCTGATACGCCAGGCTGACCTGCGCCAGATCGACACGTTCGGTCGGAACATTGACATCGCAACGCGACGCCGCCAAAGACGGGAGGCCGAACAGCAGCGCGGCCAGAAACACCGCAGTAGAAAAAAATCGTACCCGCATGAAAAACACCGAAACGCAGAACCCCAGTAGAGCGCGAGTCTGATGAAGTTTGTTCAAGCGCGCTGCCACAGTTACGTGACAGTTTGATGAAGAGTGCTCAACGGTCGATTTGCAGACCGCTGATCGTTCCCACGCAGACGGTTCGACGTGGGAACGATCAAGAAAATGGGTCAGGCCAACTGATTACGCAATTGGCGAGCAGCCGCCACCATGTTCACCAGCGCCGCTTCGGTCTCCGGCCAGGCGCGGGTTTTCAGGCCGCAGTCCGGGTTGACCCACAGCCGCTGCGCCGGGACCCGCTGCACCGCTTTGCTCATCAACTTGACCATCTCGGCCGTGTCCGGCACCCGTGGCGAATGGATGTCGTAGACCCCTGGACCGATATCGTTCGGGTAGTCGAAAGCCTTGAAGGCTTCCAGCAATTCCATGTCCGAACGCGAGGTCTCGAGGGTGATCACG